>JAPLOV010000070.1 GCA_026400565.1 Hyphomicrobiales bacterium
GCTTTGCTGTGTCATCATTGCACCGGGCCGCTTTGCCAAACAGGTCTTGCCGACGACGGCATCAGTCTTTGTCGGTCGTCTTCGGCCAACCGGCGACCTGCCCTGCTGTTGTGATGCTTGCGGCTGCATGTCAACGACCCTCCATACCCGCATTGTGTCCGGCCCGTCAGGCCGTTGGGGACAGGCGCCCGGTGAGCCAGTCATCGATCAACATGCCATAGCGCTCGACCTCGCCGCGCGTGCGCGGATCCTCCGAGATGGCCGCGACCGCACGGGCTGCATGTGGGCCGATCCGGCTTGTCAGACCCAGCGGGTGCTGGAGCCGGGTGAGCCAGCTTGCACTGGCCGCGAGCCCGCAATCGGCAAGACCGGGCCTGGTGCCGCTGGCATACGGTCCGTCAGGGTCAAGGCCCTGTTCCAGAAGAGCAAGGCTCGCCTCGATCAGGGCATCAGCGCTCCTGATGTCGGCCGGCCCACGCCCTGCCGGGGCAATCTGGGCAAACAGCTTGCGCAGCGCGGGCTCGAAGCGCAGGTCGATCCAGCGCGACAGCATCCGGTCCCGCGCCCGCTGGCGCAGGTCTGCCGGGCGCAACGTCAGCCCGATGCCTGCATCGTCGAGATACTCGATGATGGCGTCGCTTTCGGTCAGCCAGAAATCGCCATCGACCAGTGTTGGAATCGTGCCGGCGGGATTGACCAGGGCGAACGCCGCCGAACGGTAGCTCCCGCCCGGTGGCGGTTGCGCTTCGATGGCGGCTGACTTGAGCCGCAGCGCCAGCCTGAGCTTGAAGCTGTAGAGCGAGATCGGCAGTTCGACGACATGCATGGGCGGGCAATCCGGAGGCTGGAGAGGGCCATGGGACCAAGATCAGAATCGTTCAGAGCATTGCCACTCACAAGACCGGTACCCACTTCTGCGCGCAAGGCTCCAGGTGCGCAGTTCGACTCGCGCGGCCTGTCCGTGCAAACTGACAAACCGGATCCTGACACGAAACCCGCCTTGATTGCGAGCCAGCATGCGCCTTGAACTGATGACATCGCCCGCCGTCGCTGCCTATCTGGGCCGGAACACGGGGATCATCATCCCGGTCGGTGCCACTGAGCAGCACGGCCCCGATGCGCTGATCGGCACCGACCATCTGTGCGCTGAAGTGATCGCGCGGCGCTGCGGCGAAGCCAACGGCATCGTCGTGGCCCCGACCGTGTCCTATGGCATGTCGCAGTTCCATCTGGGCTTTCCGGGGACGCTGTCGCTCAGGCCATCAACACTGACCGCGCTGATGCTGGACCTTGTCAGCTCCCTGGCGGTCACTGGCTTCACCCGCATCTATCTGCTCAACGGCCATGGCGGCAATGTCGCGCCACTGCGCAGCGCCGTTCAGGAGTTCTATGCCGCCCGTTCGCTGGCTGGTCTGCGCGAGCCGTCACAGGTCCATTGCCGGATCCTGAGCTGGTGGGAATTGCCACAGGTCAACGCGTTGCGCACACGGCTCTATGGGGCTCAGGAAGGCTATCATGTCACCCCGTCCGAGGTGGCGATCACCATGGCGGCGCACCCGGGCGCCATCGCGCCGTTTGACCGGCCGGCACCAGCCGCTCACGGCAGGGACATGATCCTGCATGCCGGCGACAACTACTATGACGCTGCCGATTTCCGCCAACGCTTTGCCGACGGACGGGTGATCTCGCATTCGGCGCTGGCGCGGCCTGAGGATGGCGAGAACCTGATCCGCCTCGCCGCCGAGAATCTGGCGCAGGACTTCAGCGCCTTCTGCAAGGCGCACTGAGACCGCCTCAAGCGGATTGGTTGCCGGTTGGCGTGACAGCCATCCGAAGACCGGAGGGGTCTGCGCGCTCCGGAGGCCGCCGTCAGTGGCCGCGCTCGCCGGCTCCCATGCGCTTCTCCAGCCGGCGCACCAGCCAGGAAACGATGAGGATCAGCACCAGATATTCGAGCACCAACACGGTGTAGATCTCGAGCGGGCGATATTCGACCAGGGTCAGTTCGTTGGCACGCCGGGTCAACTCCTGATAGCCGATGACCGAGATCAGCGACGACATCTTCAGGACATAGACGAACTGGTTTCCCAGCGCCGGCAGGATACGCCGGATCGCCTGCGGCAGGACCACGAAGCGCATCACCTGCCAGGGGGTCAACCCGATGCTCCTGCCGGCCTCCCACTGTCCCTTCGGCACCGACTGGATGCCGGCGCGGAAGATCTCGGCCTCGAAGGCTGAATCGGACAGGGCCAGCGAGAGCACGCCGGCTGCAAAGACGCCAAACTGGATGCCCGCCACCACCGGCAGCCCGTAGTAGACCCAGAGCAGCAGCACCAGCAGCGGGATCGAGCGGAAGGTCTCCACATAGACGCGGTTGAAGCCGCGCAAGGCGCGGCGCTTCGACAAGGCGCACAGCCCGACCAGAAGGCCGACGGCCACGGCCGCCACGATGGCGACCACCGAGATCAGCAGCGTGGCCCAGACCCCGGCCGTGAGGAACGCGAGGTTGTTCCAGCCCCGCTGATCGAAAGGCAGGACGACGTGCCAGCCCCAGGTGTAGCTGGAGCCGGAGCCGGTGCAGCCCGCGAGCAGGAGCACGGCGGCGAGGAGCCCCGCCGCCGCCGCATGTCGGGACAATGAACTCACGACGCGATCACGCCGAGGGCAGCCACTTGCGCTCCAGTCCGTCGAAGTAGCCTTCGATGCGCTTGAGGGTGACCCAGGTGTTGACGTAGTTCAGCCAGGTCACGTCATCTTGCGGCACCACATAGGCAAAGGGGCGCTTGTTGCGCATCTGCGCGCCAGGCAAGGGCATGGCGAGTTGATCGAAGCGCTTGATCAGGGTCGAGGCCTCGACATTGCTGGTGATGGTGACGTCGGCACGACCGGCGAGCACCTCCTGGAAGCCGGTGGCAGGCGTCTGCACAGCGGTGATCGTCGCGAGGGGGAAATGGGCCCTGGCCTGATCGTGGAACACCGTGCCCATGCTGACCGCGACGCGGACGCCTGCCGCGTTGATCGCTTCCCAGCTGGCGAAGCGCGCTGCATTCGCCTTGCTGGACACCGGCACGGTGCCGGCTTCCAGATAAGGCACACTGAAGGCTGCGGTGCGGGCGCGGCCCATGGCGACCGAAGCGCCGGAGAAGATGTCGTAGCGGTTTGCGGCGATGCCGGCGACGAGCGTCGCCCATTCGGTCGGCACCCACTCGATCCGCACGCCGAGATCAGCGGCAAACTGGGTCATCGCCTCGATGTCGAAGCCGACATATTCGTTCGAGCCGGGATTGCGGAACGACATCGGATTGAAATCGCCGGTGGTGCCAACGCGGAGCACCCCGCGCTTGAGCACATCGGACAGCCGGTTGTTGCCGGCGGGCATTGCGGCCGGAGCAGGCGTCTGGGCCTGGGCCATGCGGGTTCCGGCCAGCATCGCGCCGGCCAGAACAAGGGACTTCGCCACGTCACGTCTCTTCATCGTCGCCACCTCTGGTTGCTGGTTGTTGGTTGTGGGGCCGGGATCGGCCTTTATCCTGCGCCGCCGGCTTTCGGATGCCAGGGCGAAGGGTTCTGTCGCAGCGTTGGCCAAGGTGGTCGTCGCTGTCAATTCGGATCGGTGCCGGTGTGCGGGCATCAGCGCCGCTCCGCCTGAACCGGGAGGAAACGCAAGCGCTGGGTCAGCACCTTGTGGATGCCGTGGCGCAGCTCCGCATCGAGGCAGATCGAGCCGCCCTCTTTCAGGTGGACCTCCTGCCGCCCGTAGCGATACAGCGCTTCGCTCCCAGGCACATCGATGAGGACGCAGCCATGACCCGTATAGGTCGGCGGCGCAATGTCCTCGTATCGTTCCGGTGTGACCATGACAGCTTCGAACTGCATGTCGCCGCGCCTGTGAAATCCGAGTGCGGTGAAGTCGTGGACGTGTTCGCCCATCATCCGCCGCGATTTCAGACCTTCGCCATTGCGGATATGGGTGAAGTCCGACACGGCGGAGCCGGTGTCGCGGAACAAGGATGCGATCGGTGTTTCGAGCGCAGAGGCCAGCACCTCGTGCATGCTGCGTGATGGCGAAACCTGTCCGCTCTCGATGCGGGAGATCATCGCAGACGAAACAGCAGACGAAACACTGGCCCGTGCCGCCAGATCGCGGGCCGTGATGCGCTCGAGGTCGCGCCGTTCCCTGATCGCGCGGCCCACCACAGCATTGACATTGCCAGGCGGCGCGGTGCGCCATGGACGCCCGGCATGGCCGTTCACGGAGCCACATCCAACCCTGTGCGCGGATCGGGTGCCGCAAACAGCGCTGCCACATCGGGGCTGGTATCGAGGATGGCGCGCGCGCCGGGAACGGCATCGATGACGATCCGGCCGCGATCGAACACGATGGCCCCGTCAACCATGATCGTGGGGTCCATCACGTTCCAGCAGATCTCGCCGGGCGCATAGGCGCCGCAGGTGTGGAAGTGCAGCAGCCTTGGATTGCCGAACGCCGAGCCAGTCCAGCGCCCGTAGGCGTCATGAGCAGACCCGGCAAAGGCGCAGCCGGGATGGATGCCGGCATGCCAGGAATGCACGATGCCACCATCGATTCCGAACAATGACGCCACGTGGGCATAGTGCGCCTCGGCCCGGGCGACCTCGCCCGCTTCCCCATCCCAGCCCAGCAAACGCCCGCCGCCGATCCGGGCCGACAAGGTGCTCTCCAGAGGCAGGCCATAGGGCTCATAGTAGCGCGAGCCGGTGCCAACCAGCAGGCGGGCCACTGCCACCCGGCCCTCGAAGGCCTCGGCATCGAGCGCAGCGAAGACCGACATCGGAAAGCGTTTGATGCTGACATCGGCCGGCCCGTCGCTGGCAGCGGGGCGGGGCGCGCTGCCGGTTATGTCGGTGCCGAGCGGGCAGGTGGCGCGGATCTCGTGCGCATCGCCGAACAGTGTGTCGAAGCAGGCCTTGAGCGCGAGGAAGGCCGCATAGTCGGCACGCCCGAAGGGTGACGCCAGCATCTGCCGGTCCAGCACATAGGACACGACGGGACGGCTGCCGGGCGGCATCGCCCGAAAGCGCAGCTGGTCGCCGGCGCGGGCAAGGAACAGCGCGTGGTCGTGGGCCGCGACAGCAGCCGCCTGTTCCGCATCAAGGCTGGCGACATCGGGCCTGAACGATACCGCCATCAGCGTGGTGCGCAGGCCAAGCTCGCCGGCTGCCACGGCCACGGCCTCCGCCAGCCCTTCACCGAAATAGCCCAGAGCCGGATCCTCCCTCAGGATCAGAAGGCTCTCGCCCGCCCTTGCCCCGGCGCAGCCGAGAAGCAGGTTCCTTGCGCCGTCCCGCAGCGCATACGGCTCCGCATCCGCATTCGGCTCCATCCAAGCCCCCGGCGCCAAAATCCCGTTTGACCTCGCAAAGCTATACATGGCACAATTTACTGTCGATCAGATATTGCATGGCGACGCTGTTTTGGGCGTTGCTGCTGATCTGGCGGTCAGCCACGCTCAGGATCATCGTCGCGACCTGACGAAAGGGAGTTCAGGACATGTATCTGCGCGATTGCTGGTATGTTGCGGGATGGTCGAAACAGATCGGCCAGCGTCTCACACCTGTGCGCATGCTCGGCGATGACATCGTGCTCTACCGCACCTCGACCGGGGAGATCGGCGCGCTCGAGGATGCCTGCCCGCACCGCAAGTTGCCGCTGTCAAAGGGTTCGCTCCGGAACGACACGGTGGTATGCGGCTATCATGGCCTGTCCTTCAACCACCATGGTGCCTGCGTGGCCGCCCCGACCCAGGAGCGCATTCCCACCGGCGCTGCTGTGCGGCGCTACCCCGCCATCGAGCGCTATGGCTTTGTCTGGCTCTGGATGGGCGCGGCCGACCAGGCCGACGGGAGCAAGCTGATCCAGATCGAGAACTATGGTGCGCCCGGCTGGGGCCGCACGGAAGGCGGCGACATGCCGATCGCCTGCAACTATCTCTACATCGTCGACAATCTGCTCGACCCGGCGCATGTCGCCTGGGTGCATGTCAGTTCGTTCGCCGGGGCCAAGACAGAAAGCCAGCCGCTCAGGGTCGACGTCAACAGCGACGGCGTCGTGGTCTGGCGCTGGATGATGGATGCGCCGGCCCCTGCCTACTACGCGCCGCTGATCAAGTTCGCAGGGTTGGTTGACCGCAAGCAGCACTACGAGTGCGTGCTGCCCTCGACCGGGATCAATAAATCGATCTTCTCGCCCGCCGGTCATGGCGGACCGGACAGGCCGCTTCACGAGAAGACCTACATCAACATCTCGTACAACTTCATGACGCCCGTCGATGAGGACAACAGCCGCTACTACTGGTTCCAGCATCGCAACACCGACCCGGACGATGCCGCGATCTCCGAGCGCATGAATGCCGGTGCCCTGATGGCTTTCACCGAGGACCGGGAGGTGCTGGAGGCCGTGCATCTGGGCATGAAGGAGCGCAAGACACCCTATCTCGATCTGGCGCTCGATGCCGGGGCGCTGCGGTTCCGCAAGTTGCTGAAGGCTCGGATCGAGGCCGAGAGCGCACGGGCGGCGGCCTGACGGATGCAGGCCGGGGGCGGCAACTGGCGCACCTATCGGGTCATCCGTCGGGTACGCGAGAGCGAGACGGTGGTGTCGCTGCATCTGGTTCCTGCTGATGGCGGCCCGCTCGCGCCGTTCGAGCCGGGCCAGTTCCTGACCTTCCGCCTCGAAGCGGGAGAGGGCCGCCCCGTTCCGCGCAACTATTCGATCTCGTCGGACCCGGCGGACCGGACGCATTATCGCATCAGCGTCAGGCACGAGCCGGGCGGCTTCGGATCGGGCGTGATGCACGACCTGATGCAGGAAGGCGCGCTTGTTGCCGCGAGTGGCCCAAAGGGCAGGTTCACCCCTGATCAGGCCTCGGGCCGAGCCGTGCTGCTGCTGGCCGGCGGCATCGGTATCACGCCGCTGCTGTCGATGGCGCATGCGCTGGCCCGGGAGGGAACGCGGCCGGTGTGGCTGATCCATGCCTCAGGGAATGGTATGGTCATGCCCTTTGCGCGGGAGTTGGCCGACCTTGAGCGGCGCAGCCCTTTGTTCAGACGCATCGCCGTGCTGGCCACCCCGACCGAGGCAGACCGCGCTGCCGGGCAGCATCAGCATGAAGGCCTCGTCACCCGCGCCCTGCTGCGCTCGGTGCTGCCGCTGGATGACTATGCCGCGTATCTGTGCGGGCCGGGCGCGTTCATGCAGGCCATGTTCGACGCGCTGCTTCAGCTTGGCGTCCGGCAAGAACGGATCGCCTACGAATTTTTCGGGCCGGCCCGGACACTCGCTCCAGCTGAGGCACCACCTGCCGCCGCCGCTGCTGACGGACCCACGACCACCAGCCTGGATAGCGGGGCTTCGGGACATGATCCGGCACAAGGGAGCACGGTGACCTTCACGCTGTCAGGCCGCTCCGCCGTCTGGGACGGGGCGCAGGCGAGCTTGCTGGACTTTGCCGAGGCGCAAGGATTGTCGCCAGCCTTCTCGTGCCGGAACGGCATCTGCAACACCTGCCTTTGCAGCATCGAAGGCGAGGTCCGCTATGTCGAGGAGCCACTCGAGATGCCTCGGATTGGCCAGGCCCTGCTCTGCTGCTCGGTGCCGGACGGCCCTGTCAGGTTGGGGCTCTACGACAGGCGCGCCTGTCCCTGCGCGAGGCAGGGCTGGTCAGGCAAGGCTGCCCAGCACCCGTTCGGCCGTACCACGCAGGATCATGGCCTTGTCGGCGTCGCCAAGTTCGGCCGCTTCGAGGGTGTGTGTCACCTGATCGGGCGAGAAGATCGGATAGTCGGTGCCGAGCATCACCCTGTCAGCACCAAAGACCCTGACCGCCAGTTCCAGCGCGCGTGGCCCCAGCGAGGCGCAATCATAGACCATGCCGCGCAGGCTCGCGCGCGCAAAGGGCTCATGCGGCGGGCGGGACAGGGCGACGGCCTCAAGGCGTTCCAGCACGAAGGGGATGGTCCCGCCAAGATTGACGAGCTGGAATGTGATGCGGGGGTAGGCCTCGGCGAGTTTGGCTGACAGCACGGTCATTCCCATCTGGGCCAGGCTGGCCTGAAGGTTGAGCACCGACGCGCGATAGACCGTCGCATCCGGATAGGGCTCCGGGGGCACCGCGCCCGGCATCAGGCCAGGATGGATCATCAGCAGTGCGCCGGTCTCGTCGGCGGCCTCGAACACCGGCGTCAGCAGCGCGGCAGAGGACGCCGACAGAAAATAGTCACCTGGCAGGATCACGCCCGGAAGACGCAACTCGCGCCGCACCCGGACCATCTCTGCCCTCGCCAGTGCGATATCGGCCAGAGGCAGACCAGCCAGACCGGCAAAGCGCCCGCCCGATCCGGCACAGATCGCGGCCAGATGATCGTTGAACGCCCTGATCGGAACGGCGACCTCGGCCACCGGCATCACGTCCACGCCGAGCGCACCGGGAAAAGTGATCAGTTGTGTGGCAATCCGGTTGGCATTCATCCAGGCCAGCCGCGCTGCCAGATCCGTATAACCGTCCGACATCACTGTGGATGCCGTCATGGCGTTGAGCACCAACCGGCCCTTGTCGTTGCGGGAGACGAAGGGCCGTGTGGTGCGCGTCAACAGGTCATCGACGAGGCCGCCATAGTAGTGGGAATGCATATCGATCGCGGTCATTGATCGGCCCCCACTGAGTGGTCCGGTTGGAATGTTAGTGCATTGACGGCCTCGACGCCAGCGCGTGCGGTGGTCGGCTTGTCGATCTCGGCGGCTGGCCGTTCATCTCCGATCGGCTGGATTCCAGCTTCGAAGCCCGCACCACCGCAGCCGTGTGCGAACTGGTGGCGGCGACAGGCGGGGTCGCGATCATTCCATGCCCGGGGCCGGCACTGGCCGCCGATGCACGGCTGGCCCTGCTGCCGCTGCGCCCCGGTTTGTCCTCACAGGTGCTGTTGGTCAGAGCGCCGGGACTGCTCTCGCCGCCGGCAACGGCCTTCACCGACTTCATCAGGACGCGCCGGCTCGACTTCGTCGGGCAGCTGCCCTCGGCCCTTGTCACCGGCACTGGGTCTTGACGAGGTTGCGCTGACGTCGGATCACCCGGTCAAGGCCGTTTGCCCACGCACCGGAAGTGGATCATCATGACCTCGGTTACCGATATTCTCGCCATCGGCGAGCCGCTTGGCGAGTTCAGCCAGACGATACAAGGCGATCCCCGCTACCTCTTCGGGCATGGCGGCGATACATCGAACGCCATCATCGCGGCGGCACGCTCGGGCGCGAGCACGGGCTACATCACCGCTGTGGGAGATGACAGTTTCGGGCGCTCGTTCCTCGATCTGTGGGCGAGGGAGGGCGTGGACAGCACAGCCGTCAAGCTGGACCGGACGGCCCATACGGGCATCTACTTCATCACGCATGGCAAGAACGGACACGAGTTCTCCTACATGCGTGCTGGTTCAGCCGCCGCGCGCATGACCATGGCAGACCTGCCGCAGGCCATGATCCGGCAGGGGAAGGTGCTGCACGTCTCGGGCATCAGCCAGGCGATCTCTCCCTCTGCAGCCGACATGGTGTTCGAAGCCATCCGCATCGCGCGCGCGGCCGGCGTCACGGTCTCCTATGACACCAATCTCAGGCTCCGGCTCTGGCCACTGGCGCGGGCACAGGCCGTGACCAACGCCGCCATGGCCATGGCCGACATCGCGCTGCCCGGGCTCGACGATGCCCGCCAGCTCACCGGCCTCACCGACCCTGATGCGATTGCCGATTTCTACCTCGGGCGCGGCTCGTCGATCGTGGCCATGACGCTCGGCAAGGATGGTGCGCTGGTCTCCACCAGGGCCGAGCGGCGCATGGTGCCTTCGATAACGGTCGCTGCCATCGACGCGACCGGCGCTGGAGATTGTTTCGACGGCGCTTTCCTGGCCGAATGGGTCAGGACGCGCGATCCGTTTGCGGCCGCGTCCTATGCCTGTGCCGCCGCCGCACTCTCGACCACGGGCTATGGCGCGGTTGCGCCCCTGCCGCAGCGTGACGCAGTGCTGGCCGCGCTCAGGAGGCAGGCCTGAGGAGGGCCGGCTCAGACGCTCATGCGCGGACGGATCTCGGCTTCGTTCATTTCTGCGCGGGTGCCCGACAGGATGACCTCGCCGCGGTCCATCACATACCAGTGGTCGGCGAGTTCCTGGGCGAAGTCGTAATACTGTTCGACCAGCACGATGGCCATGTCGCCGCGGTTGCGCAACCAGGCGATGGTGCGGCCGATGTCCTTGATGATCGATGGCTGGATGCCTTCGGTCGGCTCGTCGAGGACGAGCAGTTTCGGGCGCGTCACCAGAGCGCGGGCTATGGCCAGTTGCTGCTGCTGGCCGCCGGAGAGATCGCCGCCGCGACGGCCCAGCATCGACTGGAGCACGGGAAACAGCTCGAACAGCTCTGCCGGAATGTGCCGTTCGGCGGGCCTGAGCGGCGCAAAGCCGGTTTCCAGGTTTTCCTTTACCGTCAGAAGCGGGAAAATCTCGCGACCCTGCGGCACATAGGCGATGCCGAGCCGGGCGCGTTCTTCCGGACGCTTGCCGTCGAGCGGGATGCCGCCCAGCGAGATCTGCCCGTCCGAGATCGGCTGATGGCCGACGATGGCGCGCAGCAGCGAGGTCTTGCCGACACCGTTGCGCCCCAGAACGCAGCTGACCTTGCCGATCTCGGCACTGATCGAGACGCGGCGCAGCGCATGGGCAGCGCCGTAGTGCAGGTCAATGGCATCGACGCTCAGCATCATCAGCGCCCCAGATAAACTTCGATCACGCGTTCGTTGCCGGCCACGGCATCGATCGAGCCCTCGGCCAGCACCGAGCCTTCATGCAGGCAGGTGACGCGGCAGCCGAGCGCGCGCACGAAACCCATGTCATGCTCGACGACCACCACAGAATGATCCCTGGCGATGTCCTTGAGCAGTTCAGCCGTGACATCGGTTTCGGCGTCTGTCATGCCGGCCACCGGCTCGTCGATCAGCAGGAGTTTCGGATCCTGCGCCAGCAGCATGGCGATTTCCAGCCACTGCTTCTGGCCATGGCTGAGGGCGCCGGCAAGCCGGGCGCGGTGGTCGAGCAGACGGACGATGGCGAGATAGCGATCGATGGTTTCGGCGGCGATCCGGTTGCGCGCACCGAACAGGGCCGAGAACGGGCTGCGATCGCCCTTCAGGGCCAGCAGGACGTTGTCGGCGACAGTGTGGCTTTCGAACACCGTCGGCTTCTGGAACTTGCGGCCGATGCCGAGTTCCGCAATGGCCGCCTCATCGTAGCGGCTGAGATCGATCGAGCCCTTGTCAAACAGGACATCGCCCTCATCGGCCTTCGTCTTGCCGGTGATGACATCCATCATGGTGGTCTTGCCGGCACCGTTCGGGCCGATGATGGCCCGCATTTCGCCGGGCTGAAGCGTCAGTGACAGGGAACGCAGCGCCTTGAAGCCGTCGAAGGCGACACTGACGCCATCGAGATAGAGGATGGACTGGGTGACGGCACTCATCGGCCTTGCCTCATCGCGGCACCTGCGGGTCGGGCGATCCGGCATCGGACGGTCTGGCCCCGGACGCCTTCGCATCGGCGATGGCCTTGCGGTTGGCGAGCCTTGCCCGCACGTCCTCCCAGACGCCGATCAGCCCCTTGGGCATGGCCAGCGTCACCAGAACGAACAGCCCACCCAGCGCGAACAGCCAGTACGGGGCGAGCCAGCCGGTGGTGAAGACCGTCTTCAGCCAGTTGACCACAACAGCTCCGAGCGCCGCTCCAACCAGCGTGCCACGTCCACCCAGGGCGACCCAGACCACGGCCTCGATGGAGTTGGCCGGGTGGAATTCAGACGGGTTGATGATGCCGACCTGCGGCACATACAGCGCGCCGGCCACGCCCGCCATCATGGCCGACACCACCCAGACCAGCAGCTTGTGGTGCTCGACCCGATATCCCAGAAAGCGCGTCCGGCTCTCGCCATCGCGGATCGCGACCAGAACCTTGCCGTAGGTCGAGGCAACGATCATCCGGGCGATGATGAAGGTCAGCGCCAGCGCCATGCAGGTGACAATGAAAAGGCCGGCCCGGGTGCCTTGCGCCTGCACGTTGAAGCCGAGGATGTCCTTGAAGTCGGTCAGGCCGTTGTTGCCGCCGAACCCCATGTCGTTACGGAAGAAGGAGAGCCACAGCGCATAGGTGAGAGCCTGCGTCATGATCGACAGGTAGACGCCTGTAACCCGGCTGCGGAAGGCCAGCCAGCCAAAGACGAAGGCCAGCAGGCCCGGCACCAGCACCACCATCAGCATCGCATAGGGGAAATGCTGGAACCCCCACCAGGTCAGCGGCAATTCCTTGTAGTTGAGGAAGACCATGAAATCGGGAAGGACCGGATGGGCATAGACGCCGCGCGTGCCGATCTGGCGCATCAGATACATGCCCATGGCATAGCCGCCGAGCGCAAAGAAGGCACCGTGGCCCAGGCTCAGGATGCCGCAATAGCCCCAGACCAGATCCAGCGCGACGGCGAACATTGCATAACAAAGGTATTTGCCGAGCAGCACGACCGTGCCGTTCGAGACATGGAACGGGTTGCCGGGCGGCACATAGAGGTTGCACAGCGGCACCAGCAGCGCGACCAGCGCCATGATGCCGAGGAAGACAAGCCCCCTTCCCTCGATCATCCGGAGGAAGCGCGCGGTCAGCATGGCGTGCCCATCACCGCGTGAGAGACAGGAAGGCGGCAGACCGCTGGCTGGTTGTCTGAACGAAACAGCCTCATTGCTCGATCGCCCTGCCCTTGAGCGCAAACAGCCCGCGCGGGCGCTTCTGGATGAACAGGATCAGCAACACGAGGATGATGATCTTGCCGAGCACGGCTCCGGCGAAGGGTTCCAGCATTTTGTTGGCAACGCCGAGCGTGAAGGCCGCCACCAGCGTGCCCCAGAGGTTGCCGACCCCCCCGAAGACGACAACCATGAAACTGTCGATGATGTAGCTCTGCCCGAGGTTGGGCGACACGTTGTCGATCTGGCTCAGCGCCACGCCGGCGACGCCCGCAATGCCGGAGCCGAGCCCGAAGGTCATGGCATCGACGAAGCGGGTGCGGATGCCCATGGCGCTGGCCATGCGGCGGTTCTGGGTGACGGCACGCATCTGAAGGCCCAGCGGCGTGGCCTTGAGGACCAGCAGCAGCGCTGCGAAGACGCACAGCGTGAAGACCACGATCCAGAGCCGGCCATAGGTGATCTGAAGCCCCACGAACTCGAACGAGCCGGCCATGTAGCTTGGTGCGCTGACCTCGCGGTTGGTCGGCCCGAACCAGGTCCTGATGGCCTGTTGCAGCACGAGACTGATGCCGAATGTCGCCAGCAGGGTTTCCAGCGGACGGCCATAGAGAAAGCGGATCACGCCGCGTTCGATGGCGATGCCGACCAGCCCGGCCGTGACGAAGGCGAGCGGGATGGCAAGCGGCAACGACCAGTCGAGCAGATGGGGCGCGTGGTTCCGGAAGAGTTCCTGCACCACAAAGGTGACATAGGCCCCGATCATCACCATTTCGCCATGGGCCATGTTGATCACGCCCATCACCCCAAAGGTGATGGCCAGTCCGATGGCCGCCAGCAGCAGCACTGAGCCGAGCGAAATGCCGAACCAGAGCGTCTGGCCCCAGGCCCGGATGCGCTGGGCCTGCTCGATCGACAAAATGCCCTGATTGATGACGGCATTGAGCCCGCCGGTGGTCTGGCCAGAGAACTGGCGCAGGAGACTGATCGCATCATTGTCGCCTGCTTCGGCGATGCGTCTGGCCGCCGCGATGCGCAATGCCTCGGGCGCATCGGCCGATGACAGGAGGATGGCGGCCCGCGCCTCCTCGAAGGCCCGCCTGACGCGCGGGTTCTGCTCGCTGGGCAAGGCTGCCTCGATGGTGACAAGGGCGCTGGCATCGCGCGACCGGAACACCGCCTCCGCCGCGCGGACGCGCTGCGCCGGATCGGGAGAAAGCAACGTCATCGTGCCCAAGGCAGCCTGCACGACATTGCGCAGACGGTTGTTGAGCCGGACCATGGCGGCATCTGCCGGGATGGTTGCAGGTTGGCCCGTGAGGGCATCGAAGGCCTGCCCTGCCGCATCGCGATAGAACACGCCCGCTGCCCCGGCGAACAGGCGCCGATCGGCCAATGCGGACAGGATGGCGACGCCCTGTGCCGAGCCGGAGGCGGCGATCGCCGCAATGGCGGCTTCCGTGTCGGCAAAGCTGTCGGCCTTGAAGCGTTCAAGGCCGGCCGCAAGCCGTTCACCCTGCGCCGGCATCGCAGCAGGTGCCTGGGCCTGGGCCTGAGTGGTGGCGAGAGCGAGCGCGCTCAACACGACCAGAGAGCACAGCATGAAGAACCGCAGAAGCGGCGCAAATGGCATGTCGAGACCTTGAGGTGGCGAGCGGTTGAGCACAACATGGATCATGGCAAGGCACTGGACCTCGCCATGATGCCATGGTCGATACCGGGACCGTCACGGCGAGCGGGGGACGCGATGCGAAGAGCCGCAGATGCGGCCCTCCGGGTTCGGCGGCACAGGGCCGCCTCGCTGCGAGGGTAATCCCGGATCTGGATCAGCCGCACTTCTTCAGGACGGTATTGTAGTTGCCGCACTTGAGCGTGACCCAGTCGGCTTCCAGATCCTTGGAACCGGGCAGGTGGTCGGTCCAGGCATCGCCGGGAACCAGGCCGGACGTCTTCCACACCACGTCGAACTGGCCATCGGCACGCACTTCACCGATCAGCACCGGCTTGGTGATATGATGGTTGGCCAGCATGGTGGAGACGCCCCCGGTCAGGTTGGGGGCCGTGATGCCGGGCAGGGCGTCGATGACCTTGTCGATGTCGACGGTCCCAACCTTCTCGACCGCCTTGACCCACATGTTGAAGCCGATGACATGGGCTTCCATCGGATCATTGGTCACGGCCTTGTCCGACTTCTTGTAGGCCTTCCAGGCCCTGATGAAGGCGTCGTTGGCCGGATCCTTGACGGACTGGAAATAGTTCCAGGCTGCCAGATGGCCGAGCAGGGGCCTGGTATCGATGCCGGCGAGTTCCTCCTCGCCAACCGAGAAGGCCACGACCGGAATATCGGTCGCCTTGACCCCCTGGTTGCCGAGTTCCTTGTAGAACGGCACGTTGGCATCGCCGTTGATGGTGGAGACCACGGCGGTCTTCTTGCCGGCCGAGCCGAACTTCTTGATGTCGGACACGATCGTCTGCCAGTCGGAATGGCCGAACGGCGTGTAGTTGATCATGATGTCGGCGGGCGCGACGCCCTTCGAGATCAGGTAGGCCTCGAGGATCTTGTTGGTGGTGCGCGGGTAGACATAGTCCGTGCCGGCGAGAACCCAGCGCTTGGCTTCGCCGCCATCCTTCGACATCAGGTAATCGACAGCCGGGATTGCCTGCTGGTTCGGGGCAGCGCCGGTGTAGAACACGTTGCGCTCGCTCTCCTCGCCCTCATACTGGACGGGGTAGAACAGGATGTTGTTGAGTTCCTTGAACACCGGCAGCACCGACTTGCGGCTGACCGAGGTCCAGCAACCGAACACCGAGGAGACGTTCTCCTTGGAGATCAGTTCGCGTGCCTTCTCCGCGAAGAGCGGCCAATTGGAAGCGGGGTCAACGACCACCGGCTCAAGCTTGCGGCCGAGCAGCCCGCCCTTGGCGTTCTGCTGCTCGATGAGCATCAGCATCACGTCCTTCAGCGTCGTTTCCGAAATGGCCATTGTGCCCGACAGCGAATGCAAGATTCCGACCTTGATCGGTGCGCCCTGCGCGAAAGCAGGCCGATAGCCGGTCGCCAGTGCAGTGGCACCGCCCAGTGCTGCGCTCAATACTCCACGTCTTGTGAAACCCATGCGACAATCTCCAGGTTGGGAAGCCCGACAAATGGCGGGCACGGAGGTGCACTCCGCAAGGCACGTGCCAAGCTGGCTGTGACAATCGTCGCAGGTATTTCTTCTGATCCGCAGGACTTATCCTGCCCTGCCGCTGAGCCAAATCGCGTCATCGACAGTCGGAGCATTTCGTCCTGTGACGAATTACTCGTTCGTTAACAAGGCGTTAACACCAGCAATCCGCGACGTGCGCTGACAATGGTCCGCCGTTGATCCTGCCCACCGGGCGCCGGGCGGTGATGCTGCTTTGTCAATCAAATCCACAGTCCCTGCCTGTTTTTCGATCACCACGTCGTCAAGGCGATGTCGTCACCCCATCTACCGATAACGTGGAGGCCTGAAGGGATGGATCATGACAGACAGCACGACGACAGGCGGCCGGCGCGTGCTGGTGATGTCATAACCTATTTATAGGGTAGACAGTTGACCCACTCCGTTGCCATTTCCCAATCGTTGATCGGCATCGCCCATCGGTATGCCTTCCGTCGAACTTAAGTCGTGAAGACCTGAATTTTTCTCAAGGTGCTGACGAGGCACACCCGTTGTGCGTCCTAAAGGAAAGACATTGGTTCTCAGGTGTCCGTGATCCGTGTGCCATTGGCGGCCGCGACGAAATCGGTCAGCATCGGCACATAATCTTCACCCTTGCCGGCCGCGACCGCTGCAGCAAAGCTGTTCTTCACAGCGCTGCCCAGCGGGTTGACCACGCGGCCGTCATCGGCAAGCGCTGCAAGATAGCGCATGTCCTTGGCGGCGTTGCTGAGCGTGAACTGGTGCGCGTTACGGTCCCCCTCCAGCACATAACGGAAAAATGTCTGGTAAAAGCCGCAGTCCATGCGGCTGCCCCGCAGGACACTGTCGAAAATCTGCGGTGTGATGCCAACCTTCTGGCCGAGTGCCAGCGCCTCGGCATAGATCGCGCCATAACCCATGGCGATGAAGTTGTTGATCAGCTTCATCTTGTGGCCCATGCCAACTTCGCCAATGTGCCGGACTGTTTTGGCCCAGGTCAGGCAGATCGGCTCGAGGGTCGCGAAAGTGGCGGCGTCGCATCCGATCATGGCCGAAAGCTGGCCGGCTTGCGCGCCCTCGGGCGTGCCACCAAGCGGCGCATCGCAAAAGCGGACGCCAACTTCAGCCAATTCGGCTGCCAGCGCGATGGTCGAGACAGGGTTCGCCGTCGAACAGTCTGCGATGATGAGGCCAGAAGTGCCGCCCGCCTTCAGCCCGTCCGGACCGCGCACGAGTTTCTCGACCACGGTTGAATCGGTGACACACAGAAAAACGACATCTGACGCCAGTGCCACCTCACGCGCGGTTTTCACCTCGATCGCACCGCGAGCAACAAGATCATCCACTGGCACGCGGTTGCGGTTGCCAAGGATTGTCAGGGCGTGGCCCTTTTCGACAATATTCTTGGCCATGCCATGCCCCATCAAGCCGACGCCGATAAAGCCAATGCGAGGTTTGGTCATGACATTCTCCCCAAGATGATGTGACCAGCGCGTCGCTTGCACGCGCATTGGTGCATTTTTCAGATTCCGTTGAGCGCCCGGTAGGCCCTGATTACCTGACTGTCATCGGCTTTCCCATGCCCGGCGCCTGAAGCCGCCAGAAACATCTGGTGCGCGGCAGCGGCTATAGGCAACGCGGTGCGTGCGGCGCGGCCAGCATCCGCGACAATGCCGAGATCCTTGACGAAGATGTCGATCGCACTTGTAACGTCAGGCTCGGCTTCCAGCATCCGCGGACCACGATTGGAGAGCATCCAGCTCCCGGCAGCGCTCTGTGTCAGGATATCCAGCATCAGCGCGGTATCGACACCGGCCTTTTCCGCCAGCGTGAAGGCCTCCGCCGCCACTGCAATATGAACGCCGCAGAGCAGTTGATTGACCGTTTTCACGGTAGCGCCCTGCCCGGCCTCCTCGCCAACATGGAACAGCCTTGAGCCCATCGTGGCCAGAATGGGCCGCGCCCGTTCGTACACCGGCAAGGCTGCCGCCGCCATGATGGTCAAGGTACCAGCCTCGGCACCTACAACGCCGCCGGAGACCGGGGCATCGATGAAATGCCGCCCGGTGGCCACGACACGGGCTGCCATCGCCTGGACCCGCGACGGCGCGCAGGTTGCCATCAGGATCACGCTGGCATCGGCCTTGAGCGCAGCCAGTGCATCGTCGCCAAACAGGATCGCTTCGGCCTGCTCGGCATTGACCACCATAAGCACCAGGAAGTCGGCCTTGTCGGCCGCCTCGCGCGACGATGCAGCGCTGTGTCCGCCAAGAGCCTCAAGCTCTGCAAGGGCCTGCGGGTTCAAGTCAAAACCTGTGACACGATATTGCTGCGACACCAGGCGTTTCGCCATCGGGCGGCCCATTGCGCCCAGCCCGATGAAACCGATTCTGGTGTCTGTCATGTTATGCCCCAAACCAGCGTGAGACCTAGCTTTAGGCTGCAAGCCGCTTGCCGCTGTTCTCGTCGAACAGATGGGTGAGCTTGGCATCCGGGGTGATGCGGATCATCTCGCCAGGTTTGACCTGGATGCGCTCGCGGAAGACACAGGTGATGTTGTGGCCAGCGATGTCGGCTACCACCTGGGTGTCGGAGCCCATCGGCCCGACCACATGCACGCGCGCTTCGATACCCGCCCCATTCAGGCGGATGGCCTCGGGGCGCAATCCGTACACTGCAGGCATGCCGGACGAGCCCGCTGGTGCTCCTGCGATCGGCAGGGTGAACCCGCCCGCAGCCTGAAAACCGGCGCCATTGATCGTACCCTTGACGACATTCATCGCAGGCGAGCCAATGAACCGTGCAACAAAGCGCACTGTCGTCATTCGTGGTTTGCCTGCATAGATTCTCTATCACCTGTTGGCACCTGTTTCGTTGCGAGATTATTCAGTTCGGTTTAGCTGCCAGTTCCACGCGCAACCATGCCACAAATTCCTCCACTAACCTACGCTGGTGTTTGGCGCGCGGATAGACGATGTGGTGCCCGACGTAGGTCACGTCGACGCTGCGACCGTTCAAGGGCGGGCGTTGTCACATTAACTCTGTGGGGCCGCTCAGTACGGTTTGTTCCGGCGATCAAGCAGCGATGGCGACAGAATTCCACTGAGCGAGGGCATGGAGCC
>JAPLOV010000222.1 GCA_026400565.1 Hyphomicrobiales bacterium
TCGACCTGACGCTGTTCACGATTGGCGCCTTCGTCTCGCGCATTACCTTTTTCATGATGTTTGCGCTGGCCTTGCGTTTCTATGGCGAGAACATCCGGCTGTTTATGGAAAAGCACCTGCCGCTTGCCACCGGCATCCTGCTGTTCTTCATCATCGGCGGCTTCCTGCTCCCCGCAATCATTTGATTGATTGAAGGGCGTGGCATTTCCGCCACAGCCTGGAATGATTCAGATGAGCCGGCATTCCCTGCCGGTCCATGCCGCGATTGCGCCACAAAGCTGGGGCCTTCGTTGTGGCGTTAACCCACTGATATCCAGCCACTTTGTCGGTTCTTGCATGTGTGATGCCCGCACCTGACGCAGACAGGCCGCGCCATCTGGCGCGTTGCCGTGCAGGCGTGGTGCGTGGCACAGATGCATCGGCTGCGATGGCAGTCAATGGAAGCATCAACTGCCGGGACAACCGGCGGGACGACAATTGGTCTGGAGGAGATTGCGATGGACGCGAAGGTTTTCGACAAGTCAAAGCTGCCGAGCCGGCATGTCTCGGTTGGTCCGTCGCGCGCGCCGCACCGCTCCTACTATTACGCGATGGGGATGACGACCCGTCAGATTGAGCAGCCGTTCATCGGCGTCGCCAGCTGCTGGAACGAGGCCGCACCCTGCAACATTGCCCTGATGCGTCAGGCTCAGGCGGTCAAGAAGGGCGTCACGTCAGCAGGCGGCACTCCGAGGGAGTTCTGCACCATCTCCGTCACAGACGGCATTGCCATGGGCCATCAGGGAATGAAGTCCTCGCTGGCCTCTCGCGAGGTTATCGCCGACTCGGTCGAGTTGACGATGCGCGGCCATTGCTATGACGCGCTGGTCGGCCTTGCCGGCTGCGACAAGTCCCTTCCGGGGATGATGATGGCAATGGTTCGCCTGAACGTGCCTGCGGTGTTCCTGTATGGCGGCTCTATCCTTCCGGGCAACTACAAGGGCAAGCCGATCACCGTGCAGGACGTGTTCGAGGCCGTGGGCAAGCACTCGGTTGGCGCAATGTCCGACGAGGATCTGCTCGAAATCGAGCAGGTTGCCGCGCCATCATCTGGCTCGTGCGGCGCGCAGTTCACGGCCAACACGATGGCAACCGTGGCCGAGGCCATCGGGCTTGCCTTGCCCTATTCGTGCGGCGCACCGGCGCCTTACGACATCCGCGACCAGTTCTGCTACACCGCCGGCGAGATGGTGATGGAACTAGTGGCCCGCAACATCAGGCCGCGCGACATCGTCACGCTCAAGGCACTTCAGAACGCCGCCACCGTTGTGGCCGCGTCAGGTGGCTCGACCAATGCCGCGCTGCACCTGCCGGCCATCGCGCATGAATGCGGCATCAAGTTCGACCTGTTCGATGTCGCCGAGATCTTCAAGAAGACGCCCTACATCGCGGACCTGAAGCCGGGCGGCAAATATGTCGCCAAGGATATGTTCGAGGTTGGCGGTATTCCGCTGCTGATGAAGACCCTGCTCGACCATGGCTTCCTGCATGGGGACTGCATGACGGTCACAGGCCGCACCATTGCCGAGAATATGGCGAAGGTGACCTGGAATCCGGACCAGGATGTGGTCTATCCGGCTAACAAGCCCCTGACCAAGACCGGCGGCGTTGTCGGCCTGCGCGGTAATCTGGCGCCGGAAGGCGCGATCGTGAAGGTCGCCGGCATGCCGCGTTCCAAGCAGAAGTTCTCCGGTCCGGCGCGCTGCTTCGACAACGAGGAAGCCTGCTTCGAGGCCGTCAAGAACAAGCAGTACAAGGAAGGCGACGTGCTGGTCATCCGCTATGAGGGGCCCAAGGGCGGCCCAGGCATGCGCGAGATGCTGTCGACCACCGCTGCGCTTTATGGGCAGGGCATGGGCGACAAGGTGGCTCTGATCACAGACGGGCGCTTCTCGGGCGCGACTCGCGGCTTTTGCGTCGGCCATGTCGGGCCGGAAGCTGCTGTCGGCGGACCGATCGGCCTTATCAAGGACGGTGACATCATCGATCTTGATGCGATCAAGGGAACGCTCAAGGTTCGCCTTACCAGCGCCGAATTGCGGGCGCGTAAGAAGCTCTGGAAGCCTCGCGGCACGGACTACACCTCTGGCGCCCTCTGGAAGTATGCGGATCAGGTCGGATCGGCTCTCGGAGGCGCTGTCACTCACCCGGGCGGGGCGGCGGAAAAGCACTGCTATGCGGATATCTGACATCACCCTTGTTGTCCTGATGGTGGCCAGCGCCGAACCGGCGCTGGCGCAGGATGGCGCGCGCGGCACGGTTCAAATGCCGCCGCGGGCCGTGCTGGCACCGTTGCCGGGCGCAGCGCAGCCTGTGCCGCTCGCGCCGTTCTCGTCGGCGCGCGATGCGATCAGGGCAGGGGTGAAGGATTACAACGCGGGCAACAAGATTGACGCCGCCCGCGCGCTTGAGTTCGCCGCCGGGCAGGGCGATGCGCTCGCGCTCTGGAAACTCGGCACGATGTACTCGATCGGCGATGGTGTGCCGCATGACGACCTGAAGGCGTTCGAGTATTTCTCCAAGATTGCCGACGATTTTGCCGATGAAGTGCCCGGCACGCAGCATGCCAAGGTGGTGTCCTCTGCCTTCACGCAACTTGGGATCTACATGAGGGACGGCATCAAGGGCTCGTCTGTGAAGGCCAACGCGCCTAGGGCAGCGGAACTGTTCCAGTATGCCGCAAGCTATTATGGTGATCCGGCGGCGCAGTATCATCTTGGCAAACTGCATCTCGAAGGTCGCGGTGTCGCCAAGGATCCGCGGCAAGCCGCGCGCTGGCTGAACCTCTCGGCCGAAAAGGGCCACGTCGAATCGCAGGCGCTTCTCGGGCAGATGATGCTTGCAGGGGTGGCCGGCATGCCGCGCCAGGCCGCACGCGGGCTGATGTGGCTGACGCTGGCACGCGATGCTGCCGATCCGGAGCGCCATGCCGAGATCATCGAAGCGCATCGCAAGGCCTTCGAAGCGGCCTCCGTACAGGATCGCGAGGCAGCGGTCGTCCACCTTCAGCGACAGGTCAACAACCGTCGTTGAATGTGGCAGAATCTTGTCAGGCTGATCGCCGCGCCGGCTCGGTCCTGATGTCGATGCTCACCGGCACATGGTCCGAAGGCTTTTCCCAGCCGCGCACATGCTTGTGGATGGTGGTACCGGCCAGCCGGTCTGTTGCCTGCGCCGACAGCAGCAGATGGTCGATGCGGATGCCGTTGTTCTTCTGCCATGCGCCGGCCTGATAATCCCAGAACGTGTAGAGCTTTTCCGCATTGGTGGTGGCGCGCACGGCATCGGTCAGGCCGAGGTTCAGCAATTCGCGAAACTTTGCGCGTGTCTGCGGCAAGAACAGCGCATCGTGGGCCCATAATGCGGGATCATGGCAATCACCCGGCTCGGGGATGACGTTATAGTCCCCCGCCAGCACCAGAGGCTCTTCCAGTTTCAGCAGTTCTGCGGCGTGGCCGGCAAGGCGGTCCATCCAGCCCAGCTTGTAGGGATACTTGTCGGTGCCGACCGGGTTGCCATTGGGCAGGTAGATGCACCCGACGCGCATCACGCCAGCGCCAAGCGGCACCACGCCTTCAAGATAGCGGGCCTGTTCGTCGGAAGGATCGCCAGGCAGGCCGGTCCGGACGTCCTCCAGCCGGGCCTTTGACAGAATGGCCACGCCGTTGAAGGTCTTCTGGCCGTGCGTCACCACGTGGTAGCCCGCCGCCTCGATCTCCAGCCGCGGGAAGCTGTCATCCTGTGTCTTGATCTCCTGAAGGCAGAGCACATCGGGCTCGGCTTCCTTCAGAAAGGCCAGCAGGTGTTCGAGCCGCTGGCGGATCGAGTTGACGTTCCAGGTGGTGATTCTCACGGCGTGGTTCTCATGTCAGGGTTCTGTTGGCGCGTGTCCGCCGCCGACTAGTCCTAGCGCCGGGGGCGTGTTCAGGCAAAGCCGGGATTGCCACATCAGTCCGGCACGGGAGGCGAGCACGGTTCTGCGGCAAGGCCATGCTCACCCCGCCAGGGCCCTACCGCAGCCAGGCCATCAGTGCGGGCACGATCAGGGCGGTGATCAGCCCGTTGAGCCCAAGGGCGATGCCGGCGAAGGTGCCAGCCACCGGATCGACCTGGAATGCGCGGGCCGTGCCGATGCCGTGGGAAGCGACGCCGGCTGCAAAGCCGCGCGCCCGGTAGTCGGTGAGCCCCATGGCGTTCATCATCGGTGTCACCATGATCGCGCCGAGCACGCCGGTGGTGATGACAAGCGCAGCCGTGAGGGAAGGATTTCCGCCAAGGCCTTCGGAAATGCCCATGGCGATCGCCGCCGTGACCGACTTCGGCGCCAACGAGGCCAGAACGTCATATGGCGCGCCAAATGCCCAGGCGATGCCGACGGCCGAAATCACCGCCGTCAGTGATCCGGCCCCGAGCGCAGCCAGGATTGGCACGATGGCCGTGCGCACCACAGGCCAGTTGCGATGCAGCGGAATCGCCAGCGCCACAGTGGCCGGGCCAAGCAGGAAATGGACGAACTGCGCGCCCTCGAAATAGGTCGCATAGGGTGTGCCGCTCGCCCAGAGCATGGCCGACAGGGCCGCGACTGCGATCAGCACCGGGTTGACCAGCGGATGCCGTTTCGCGGCCAGCGACAACCGGTCGGCGATGGCATACGCGAGCAGCGTCATGGCCAGCCATAGCAGTGGGCTGGCTGCCAGATAGACCCAGAGCCGGCTGGCATCGCTCATGGCGCATCCCCGCGCCGGCCAAGGCCCGCGACCTTGACGAAGACCAGCGCCGTGACGGCGAGGGTGACGGCAGTGGACAGCACCAGAGCCGTGATCAAGCCCACACCATGCTCGGCCAGCGTGGCGGCATGGCTTGTGATTCCGGCTCCTGCCGGCACGAACAGCAACGACAGATTGGCCAGCAGGAACGTCGCGACCGCCCCGAGCGGCAGGCTCTCGACACCCGGCGCATCGGGCCTGAGCCGCGCGCGCACCTGCAGCGCCGCGAACAGCAGCGCCCGGGTCGGACAGGGGCACCAGACGAATGGCCATGCTGCGGGCATGCCGGCGACCTGTCGATTCGGGCAGCACCCCCACGCCAACACCCGCCTCGATCATGCGGCAGGCTGGCTCAGCTGCGCCGATCGCGCGCGTTCTTGCCATGCATCGGGCAGACCAACTTTGCGCCTCACTTGGTCTTCTCGAACAGTTCGCGACCGATCAGCATGCGGCGGAT
Organism: Hyphomicrobiales bacterium; assembly: GCA_026400565.1. GTDB lineage: Bacteria > Pseudomonadota > Alphaproteobacteria > Rhizobiales > Beijerinckiaceae > Allobosea. Next base: position 5,263 of record JAPLOV010000222.1, read on the forward strand.
TTCGCTGGTGCCGGCACCGATCTCGTAGAGCTTCGCGTCGCGCAGCAGCCGCCCTGTGGGATAGTCGTTGATGTAGCCATTGCCGCCAAGCAGCGGGATCGCGTCCAGCGCCATCAGCGTCGCTTTCTCGGCGGCAATCAGGATCGCGCCGGCGGCATCCTCGCGCGTGGTTTCGCCCCTGTCGCAGGCCTTGGCGACGGCGTAGACATAGGCCTTGCAGCTGTTCATCGTGACATACATGTCGGCGACCTTGCCCTGCACCAGCTGGAACGTGCCGATCGCCTGGCCGAACTGCTTGCGCGCGTGAATATAGGGCAGCACCACATCCATGCAGGCCTGCATGATCCCGAGCGGACCGGCCGCCAACACGACGCGCTCATAATCGAGACCCGACATCAGCAC
>JAPLOV010000193.1 GCA_026400565.1 Hyphomicrobiales bacterium
AACGTCGATGGGTGGGAATAACCTCGACCTTGCCATGTGCCCACCAGAGCTACCGTGTGGGGTTGGATGTGGGGTTGGAAAAAATAGCTTCCGAAAAACCCCAACAAATCAGATATTTAGATGAAAAAATGGCGGACAGGGAGGGATTCGAACCCCCGATAGAGTTGCCCCTATGCCGCATTTCGAGTGCGGTGCTTTCAACCACTCAGCCACCTGTCCGCAGGCTTATGCTTGTGATTTTCAGTTGAAGCGGCTGATGCGTTACACGCGGGGCTCGGGAGTGACAAGCGCTTTTGCGCCGCAAGGGCTGTGAAAACACCTGCCGGCTTGCGCCGCTGCGAGGCGGGCCAGCCGCTGTCAATGGAATGCGTGCCCTGCTCTGGTCGAAAAGGCCAGGCAGGTCGCACTGAGGCGTTTGGATTGGGCGTTTGGATTGCCGGTCTGGCGGGTTTGGAAGGCTCCGGCTGCTCAGCGCACCGGCAGGGAGCAGCTTGCCCTCGGGCCAGTCGCATCGCGCGGGAGGCATCACTTTGGGAGGTTTTGCTTGACGATGGGCCGGGCCTCACGTAACGACCTGCCGACTTGGCGTGGGCTCTTTGTCCGCGCCAACTTAATTTGTGGGTGTGCATGAGGCCCCCATGAACCCAGCAGGCTGCCAAGAAGTCCATCCATACGGCCGCAAGGCTGTTGCGAGATGAGGCATCGAACAGGAGAATACCATGTTCGCAGTCATCAAGACCGGGGGCAAGCAATACCGCGTTGCTGCCAACGACCAGATCACCATCGAAAAGCTCATCGGTTCGGCCGGTGAGACCGTTGCCTTTGAACACGTGCTGATGCTGACCCGCGACGGCGTGACAACGGTGGGTGCGCCGACGGTGGCCGGTGCCTCCGTTGCGGCCGAGATCATCGAGCAGGGCCGTGGCGACAAGGTCATCTCGTTCAAGAAGCGCCGCCGTCAGAACTCGAAGCGCAAGCGTGGCCACCGTCAGGACCTGACCGTGGTGCGCATCACCGACATTCTCACAGACGGGGCCAAGGTCACCGTCACGGCCAAGGCTGTTGCTGCCGTTGCCGCCGCTGTTGCGCCGAAGGCCGCGAAGGCAAAGGGGTCCGCGCCCGCCGCTGGCGGCATGGACACCTCGAACCTTTCGCTCATCGCCGGCATCGGCCCGACGATCGAGAAGAAGCTCAGGGCAGCCGGCGTGCAGACCTGGGGTGAGATCGCGGCCTGGACGGCCGACGATGTCGCCAAATGGGATGCCGAACTGGCGCTGCGCGGCCGCGCGACGCGCGAGGAATGGGTCGAGCAGGCCAGGGATCTTCTCGCCGGCAAGCCGCCGCGCGCGAAGGCCGACCAGGCCGAACTGAAATCGGGCAAGGATCTTTGAGCGCCACACGCCGCGTTCGGGATTTCACAAGAGATATCTGAGGAGTAACCCATGGCACACAAAAAAGCAGGCGGTTCGTCCCGCAACGGCCGCGATTCCGCCGGTCGTCGTCTTGGTGTCAAGAAGTTCGGCGATCAGGCTGTGACTGCCGGCAACATCATCGTGCGTCAGCGCGGCACCAAGGTGCGCGCCGGTGCCAATGTCGGCATGGGCGTGGATCATACCCTGTTCGCGTTGACCGATGGCCGTGTGAAATTCGGCACCAAACTTGGCCGCGCGTTCGTTGCGGTTGTTCCGGCCCAGGAGGCCGCGGAATAAAGGCGGAGCAGGTTTCTTTCCCTGATCCGCCGGTCACATCGACCCGGCTGGATCAGGAGAGGAGCCCGGAAGGCCCGATCCAGATCAGGTGGGCAGGGAAGATGGGTCCAGAACCCCGTCTTCCCTGTTTGTATGTTCGATACCCGATCTGGAGGGTTCCATGGCTGATCCTGTTGCATTTGAAGAATCCGGTTCCCACAGCTCGCAGCACCCTGCCAGCCACCTGGGGTCAGCCGGTCAGGCACCGCTGTTCCCTGACCTGACGCGCGATGACGTGTTCCGGCTGGAGACGCCGCGGCTTTGGTTGCGCTGGCCACGCCACAGCGATAGGGCTGCGCTTGCTGGATTCGCCGGACTGAAGCAGGTGGCCGAAATGACCGGATCGTGGCCACATCCGCTGCCCGAGGGCGAAGCCGAGCGCCGGATCTTCGAGGCGCGCAAGGCCAACGCCACTGGCACCAGCCTCTTTCTGGCACTGACGCCGCGCACCCGGCCAAACCATCAGATCGGGGTGATCGGCATCGGTCGCAGCAAGCTTCCTGGCTGTGAGCAGGACCTCGAGATCGGCTACATGCTGCATCCTGACCTCAGGGGGCAGGGGCTGATGATCGAGGCGGCGCAGGCGGTGCTGAACACCGTTTTCGGCTACACCGCAGCACCGGCGGTGCACGCCTGGACGCGCGTGGTCAACCCTGCCTCCCGCCGCCTGCTCGAGAAGTGTGGCTTCCGCCACAACGGCTCGGCGCTGCGTGATCTGCCGGCCCGCGGCGGGATGCTGCCGTGCGAAGCGTTCGTGCTTGATCGCAAGACCTGGGCTGCGCTCGTCAACTGGCGGCAGTCGGCCCCTATGCTGCCGCAATCCGGGTCACAGGTGGATCTTTCGGTCCGCGCTTCGGAAAGCGGGCTGGCAAGCGGGCCGAACGCGCAGTCGGGCCGGTCCATCCGAACGGATGCAGACCTGTCGTCAGGCGGTGTCATCCCGCGCGGAGGGGTGCTGACATGTGCGTGAGGCCTGCATCCGGCTCTCATGCCTGCGCGTACCCAGGCATGCGCGTGACACAGTGACATCACAGGAGACCTTGATGCTTCGACGAGACCTGATCCTTGGCGGGGCGGCAAGCCTCGCCACCCTCGCGGCCGGAACCGGAGCCCGTGCCGCCGGCGAGCGCCTCGTGCTGCATGAATGGTTTCGCGGCCCGACGCATGCAGTTGGCCGCTTCCGCAACAACTTCACCGGCGAGGAGCGCAAGCTTGCCGTCGATCTCAGGGGACGGTGGAACGGCCGGGTGCTGGCCCTGTTCGAGGACTTCTTCTACGCCGATGGCGAGCGTGACCAGAAGACCTGGTTCTTCGAGCGCGTCGGCGAAGGCCGCTACATCGGCAAGCGCGACGATGTGGTCGCTCCGGCCGATGTGACCACGCCGCAGCCGGATACGGTGCGTTTCGGCTACACGGCCGATCTGAAACTGGCATCGGGCGTGCAGCGGCTGGATTTCGACGACACGCTGACCTTGCGGGCTGACGGCACCGTCTTCAACAAGGCCCATGTCTCGCGGTTCTTCATTCCGCTCGGCGATGTCGAACTGGTGTTCCGCAAGGGCCGCCTGCCGGCACGGCTCAAGCGCACGGGCGGTGCCTGAGGCTTTCCGTACCAGTTGCGGCACCGGCCTTGTGCTGATGTGTTCGGGGGAGCACGATGACCCAGATGCCCGGCACCGTGCCGCGCCTGGCGCTGATTGATCTGGCCCGGGGGCTCGCCCTCGTGGCCATGGGTGTGTTCCACCTTGCCTGGGATCTGTCCCATCTCGGGTTCATCGCCACCGATGTCGCGGTGCATCCGGCCTGGCGGCTTTTCAGCCAATGTATCGCGTCGGCGTTTCTCGCGCTGGCCGGCGTCAGCCTTGCGTTGGCCCATGCGCATGGCCTACGGGCGGCGGCGTTCTGGCGGCGTGTGGCGCTGGTTGCCGGCGCGGCAGCGCTGGTGACGGCGGGAACCTGGCTGGTCATGCCGCAAGCGCCGGTCTTCTTTGGCATCCTGCATTGCATCGCTGCCGGCGCCGTCCTTGCGCTGCCCTTCGTCAGGGCTCGCTGGTGGCTGGCGGCGCTGGCAGGCGTGGCGGTACTGGCCATGCCGCTCGTGCTGTCCCTGCCGGCTGCCGAAGGGTGGCAGGCCGCGATGGACAGTTCGCGCCTCAACGGCCTGTGGCAGCATCTGGGCCTGAGATCCGCCGGGCCCGTCGCCGTCGACTTCGTGCCGCTCGTGCCTTGGTTCGGCATCATGCTCTGCGGCGTCGCAGCAGGCTCATGGCTCCTCAGGCACGGCCCGGTCGAGGCGCTGGCCGCCATGCGGCTGCCGCCTGCGGGGCAGGCGCTGGTCTGGGCGGGGCGGCGCAGTTTGCCGATCTATCTGCTGCATCAGCCCATGCTGTTGGGCGGCCTGATGCTGCTGGCGATGCTCGCGCCGGGCCTGACCATCGCGCCGGCGCAACGGGCGGAGGCCGGCTTTGCGCGCGATTGCCTGGCCCAATGCCGGGTGAGCCGCAGTGCCGAAACCTGCCGGCAGGCCTGCGGCTGCGTGCTGGACGAACTTCGGCAGGATCCTCTGCTGCTGGCGCAGGCGCTCGGGCTGCAGGCGGCCGCGCCGGGCACCGATGCTGCCATCCAGACGCGGGCTGCGATGTGTTTTGCCCGCAGCGACCAGCGCTGAAGGCCTCGCACGGCAAGCAAGAGCCGCATAAACATTGACCTTGCCGGTCATTCGGACCAAACGAAGCCGGTTGCGAGTGGAAACCGATGAAATTTCTCGATCAGGCAAAAGTCTATATCAAGGCCGGTGACGGCGGAGCGGGGTGCATCTCGTTCCGGCGGGAGAAGTTCATCGAGTTCGGCGGGCCCGATGGCGGCGATGGCGGGCGCGGGGGCGATGTCTGGGCTGAGTGCGCCGACGGGCTGAACACGCTGATCGATTTCCGCTACGCCCAGCACTTCAAGGCCAAGGTTGGCGGCCACGGCATGGGCGCTCTGCGGGCCGGCGCGAAAGGCGCCGATGTGGTGCTGAAGGTGCCGCCGGGAACGCAAGTCTTCGAAGAAGATGGCGAGACCCTGATCGTCGACATCACCAAGCCAGGCGAGCGCGTGCTGCTGGCGCGCGGCGGCAATGGCGGTTTCGGTAATGCCTACTTCAAGACATCCAGCAACCAGGCTCCCCGCCGCGCCAACCCCGGCCTGCCGGGCGAGGAAGCCACGATTATCCTCCGGCTCAAGCTGATCGCCGATGCTGGTCTTGTCGGCTTGCCGAATGCGGGCAAGTCGACATTCCTCGCCACGGTCACGGCGGCGCGGCCCAAGATCGCCGACTATCCGTTCACGACGCTTCATCCCGGCCTCGGGGTCGGCAATGTCGACACCCGCGAATTCGTGCTGGCCGACATCCCGGGCCTGATCGAGGGAGCCCATGAGGGCTCCGGCCTCGGCGACCGGTTCCTCGGCCACATCGAGCGCTGCCGCGTGCTGCTGCATCTGGTCGATGGCACCTGCGCGCATGCCGGCAAGGCCTACAAGATCGTGCGCAAGGAACTCGAAGCCTATGGCGGCGCGTTGACCGACAAGCCGGAAATCGTGGCGCTGTCGAAAGCCGACGCGCTCGATCCGGACACGTTGAAGGAGCAGGTTGCCCGGCTCAAGCGGGCGGCCGGGCGCAAGCCGATGGTGCTGTCATCCGCCTCGGGACTCGGTGTGCAGGAGGCGTTGCGGGCGCTCCTTGCCATCATCGACGAGGCCCGCACCGAGGAAGCGCGCGAGAACGCACCCGCCATCGACACCGGCTGGCGACCGTGACTGCAGCGCCGCGAACTGCCCCTTGCGCTCAGCCGATGCTGGCGCCAACCGCCCTCGCGATCACCAGAAGCCACCACGATGTCACGAGCACAGACACCCCTTTCCCAGACCGCGCCCCAGATCTCGCAGTTCCGGCGCATCGTCATCAAGGTCGGCTCGGCGCTGCTGGTTGACCGGGCACGTGGCCGGGCACGGCATGGCTGGCTGGCCGCGCTGGCCGAGGATATTGCCGAACTCCATGGCCGGGGCGCGGACGTGCAGGTGGTCTCCTCCGGCGCGATCGCGCTTGGGCGCACCTTGCTGGGCATGCCGGCCGGTGCGCTGAAGCTGGAGGAAAGCCAGGCCGCTGCCGCCGTCGGCCAGATCGCCCTGGCTCGCATCTGGGCCGAGGCTCTTGGCCATCATGGCATCACGGCAGGCCAGATCCTGGTGACGCTGGCCGACACCGAAGAGCGGCAGCGGTACCTCAATGCGCGGGCCACGATCGGCCGGTTGCTCGAGATGCGCGCCGTGCCGGTGATCAACGAGAACGACACCGTGGCGACCAGCGAGATCCGCTATGGCGACAATGACCGGCTGGCGGCGCGCGTGGCGACCATGACCGGTGCCGACCTGCTCGTGCTGTTTTCCGATATCGATGGTCTCTACACGGCCCCGCCGGCGCTTGATCCCGCGGCCGAACATATCCCGGTCGTGCCCCGCATCACGGCCCTCATCGAGGCGATGGCAGGGGGCGCAGCGTCGGAGCTGTCGCGCGGGGGCATGACCACCAAGATCGAGGCCGGCAAGATCGCAGTCTCGGGCGGCACGCACATGCTGATCGCCGATGGCCGGCCCAAGAACCCGCTCGCCGCGATTGCCAACGGGGCGCGCTGTACCTGGTTCCTGTCGGCATCGACGCCGGCCACGGCGCGCAAGACCTGGATCGGCGGCACGCTGGAGCCACGCGGCGTGGTGCACGTCGATGCGGGAGCTGCTCGGGCGCTGATGACCGGTGCCAGCCTGCTGCCTGTCGGGGTCAGCAAGGTCGAGGGCGAGTTCCAGCGCGGCGATGCGGTCGTGATCCGCGATGCCGCTGGCACGGAGCTTGGCCGCGGGCTTGTCGCCTATGACATTGCCGAGGCGCGGCTGGTGATGGGCAAACCCTCGCGCGAGATCGAGGCTGTACTCGGACATCCGGGGCAGGCCGAGATGATCCACCGGGACGACATGGCGCTCGTGATCGGATAATGTGATCCGGCTTGATGCTCGAGGTGAGGCGATAATGAACAAGATGGCTCCGATCCGGCCCGCTGAAGGCGAGAGCGCTGTCGATCTTGCGGCGATGCTGGCTGACATGGGTCAGCGCGCCCGCAAGGCCCAGCGTGCCGTGATGCTGGCCAGTCCAGCCCAGCGCAGTGCAGCGCTGGTCTCGGCCGCGTCGGCCATCCGCCATGCTGCGGATGCGATCCTGGAGGCCAATGGCCGCGACCTTGAGGATGCGCGGAGCAATGGCCAGAACGCCGCCTACATCGACCGGCTGATGCTCGACCGGACCCGCATCGAAGGCGTGGCTCGGGCTGTCGAGGACATCGCAGCCCTGCCGGATCCCGTCGGCAAGGTGCTGGCCCGTTTCGAGCGGCCAAACGGCCTGCTGATCGAACGGGTGGCGACGCCGCTCGGAGTGATCGCCGTGATCTTTGAGAGCCGGCCCAATGTCACCGCCGATGCCGGCGCGCTTTGCCTGAAAAGCGGCAATGCTGCCGTGTTGAGGGCCGGATCGGACAGCTTGCGGACATCGCTGGCGCTGGCGGGAGCCGTTCGCGCCGGGATCGCGGAAGCGGGCCTGCCTGCCGATGCGATCCAGCTTGTGCCGGTGCGTGACAGGGACGCGGTCGGTCATATCCTGGCCGGATTGGGCGGCACGATCGACGTCGTGGTGCCGCGTGGAGGCCGCAGCCTCGTCGAGCGGGTGCAGGCCGATGCGCGCGTGCCGGTGTTCGCCCATCTCGATGGCAACTGCCATGTCTATGTGCATGCCGGCGCGGACCTTGCGATGGCCAAGGCGGTCGTGCTCAACGCCAAGCTCAGGCGCACTGGCGTGTGCGGATCGGCGGAGACGCTGCTGGTGGACCGGCAGATTGCCAGCTCACATCTCAAGCCTCTCATCGGCATGCTGCTGGATGCCGGGTGTGCCGTGCGCGGGGATGAAGCCGTTCTGGCAGCCGATGCCCGCGTTGCGCCCGCCAGCGAGGCGGACTGGGCAACCGAGTATCTCGATGCCATCATTGCGGTCAGGGTGGTTGATGGTCCTGACGAGGCCATCGCGCATGTGGAACGCTACGGCTCCCACCACACGGATGCGATCATCACCGATGACGAGGCCGCAGCTGCCCGTTTTCTGGCGGAGGTGGACTCGGCCATCGTTATCCACAACGCCTCCACCCAGTTCGCGGATGGCGGCGAGTTCGGCTTCGGTGCGGAAATCGGCATCGCAACCGGGCGCATGCAGGCGCGCGGGCCGGTCGGCGTCGAGCAGTTATGCTCGTTCAAGTACCGCGTGCTGGGCAGCGGCCAGATCAGGCCATGATGGTGGGCTGTTCTTGCCTGTCGGGTGCAGCCTGATGCAGCCACGGTCTGCCGTTCATGCCGGCCTGCCGCCGCATGCGGCAGGCTTGCGTATCGGCTTGCTCGGCGGCTCGTTCAACCCGGCCCATGACGGCCACCGCATGGCCTCGCTGACGGCGTTGCGGAAGCTTGGGCTTGATCAGGTCTGGTGGCTGGTGACGCCCGGCAACCCTCTGAAGGACAACCGGTCGCTGCCGTCCCTCAGCCAGCGCATGCAGGCTGCCGCCGCCGTGGCCAACCATCCCCAGATTGCGGTGACCGGTGTCGAGGCCCGTCTCGGCACGCGCTTTACGGCACAGACGCTGACGGCGCTCAAGGCGCGCTGCAGCGGCGCGCGCTTCGTCTGGCTGATGGGCTCTGACAATCTGGCCCAGTTCCATCGCTGGCAGAACTGGCGCGGCATCGCCCGCCTGATGCCGATCGGCATCATCGACCGGCCCGGCACGACCCACCGTGCCATGCGGTCACGCGCTGCCTTGGCACTTGGGCGCTGGCGCCTCGACGAGAGCGACGGCCTGCTGCTGGCCACGGAAGACGCCCCGGCCTGGATGTTCCTGCATGGCCGCCGGTCGGCTTTGTCTTCAACGGCCCTGCGCGGACGTTGAACCCGGGCCGCCGACGCGGTATGGTGCGACAAGACGCGAAACCCCCCGTTCGCGCAGACAGCAAGAGGATATCACGCTGAGTACGCCAACCGTGACTGAACCGGTCAAGAAACCGCGGCGCAAGTCGACAACTCCGGCACAAGGTGCGCTGGCTGCTTCCTCAAAGGTGACATCCGCCGCAAAGGCACGCGCCGCGAAGGCTGCGGCCGCAACGCCTCAATCCGGCATGGCGGCCTTGCCACCATCCGACACGCTCAAGCTGGCGACCCATGCCATCGAGGAGATGAAGGCCGAAGAGACGATCATCATCGACCTTCAGGGCAAGACCTCGATCGCTGACCACATGATCATTACGTCGGGGCGCTCCAACCGGCATGTCGGTTCGATTGCCGACGAGGTGGTCAAGGTGCTGAAGCAGGCCGGCCATCCTTCGCCGCGCGTCGAAGGCGTGCCTCATTGTGACTGGGTGCTGGTCGATTGCGGCGACGTGATCGTGCATGTCTTCCGGCCCGAGGTGCGAACCTTCTACAACCTCGAGAAGATGTGGGGCGTGGATCGCCCGACCGAACTGGCCGCAAGCTGAGCGTTCGGCCGTCATGCGGCTCGCTGTCGTGGCCGTGGGCCGTCTGAAGGATGGCCCGGAGCGCGAACTGTGCCAGCGTTATGCCGGGCGGACCGGAGAGATCGGCCGAGGCCTTGGCTTTTCCGGCCCCGATCTGGTCGAGTTGCCTGAAAGCCGTGCCCGCCGCGAGGATGACCGCAAGCGGGAGGAAGCCGATCTGATCGCGGCGCGCGTACCGGCAGGCCTGCTGATCGTGCTCGATGAGCGCGGCACGAGCCTGCCAAGTCCGGATTTCGCCGCCCGGCTCGGACGCGAGCGCGATGCCGGCAACCCGGCTGCAAGCTTTGTGATCGGCGGGGCGGACGGGCTCGATGCCAGCCTGCGTGACCGCGCTGCCATCAGGCTGTCCTTCGGCGCGCTGACCATCCCTCACCAGATTGTCCGTGTGCTGGTGCTGGAACAGATCTATAGGGCGCTGACAATCCTCAGTGGCCACCCCTATCATCGCGGCTGACGAACCGGCTGATTCGATGACATCGTGGCACCCATCCTGGCATCTTCGCCGGCTGCACAACCGCTTCCGGGCCGGGACGCTGGCTTGCTGTGCCCTGATGCCCGTCGGCTTGTCTCCTGGTCCCGTGCTGCCGTTGGTGGCCGTTCAGCTTGGCTTTGTGACTGGCGCGTGGGCCCAGGACACTGCCGAGCCGGACGAGCGGGCGCGCGAAGCCGAGATCAAGCGCAGCCAGCGCGCTGAGCGCGACGCGGAGCTGAAAGCCGTCGAGGAACGGCTGGCCCGCAATGCCGAGGTGCGCAGCAGGCTCGATGCCGAGATCCGCGAGATCAGGGCCGACCGGGGCCGCCTCAATGCCGCGCTGATCGAAGCGGCCCGGCGCTCGCAGGCGATCGAGACGCGCGTGGCCGCGATCGAGGAACGGCTGTCCGTGCTGGCTTCGAGCGAACAGGGCATCAGGCGTTCACTGGACGGACGCCGAGGACTGATCGGCGATGTGCTGGCCGCCTTGCAGCGCATGGGCCGGCGTCCGCCTCCGGCGGTTCTGGTCAGGCCGGAGGATGTGCTGGAAGCGGTCCGTGCCTCGATCCTGATGGGGGCCGTGATCCCCGAATTGCGGCTGGAGGCGGAGACACTCGCCGCCGACCTTGGCGAACTGGTGCGGCTGCGTGAGCAGACGGCGGCCGAGCGCGGTCGCGTGGCGGCGGAGTTCGATCAGCTTGCCGGCGAGCGGCAGCGCATCGCTGCCCTTGTCGCTGCCCGCACGGCACGCGAGACGGCTGCCGTGAGCGAGGCCGATGCCGTCCAGAGGCGCGGGACCGAGATTGGCCGCGAGGCAGCCAGCCTGCGCGAGCTGATCGACCGGCTCGAAAACGAGATCAACGCCGCCAGCCGGCAGGCGGAGGAAGCGCGCCGCAGCGCCGAGGCGCAGAGCCGGGAGACCCGCGAGCGGATGGCGCAACTGGCGTTTCGCGACCCGTCGCGCCTTGCCCCGCAGGCCGCTTTCCAGGATCTGCGCGGGTTGCTGCCGCAGCCGGTGGCAGGATCACAATTGCGTGCGTTCGGAGCCCCGGCAAGCCTCGGACAGCAGACGCGCGGCGAGAGCTATCTCGCCCGCCCCGGCGCTCTGGTTGCTGCGCCTGCCGATGGCTGGGTGGCGTTTTCCGGCCCGTTTCTGACATTTGGGCACATGGTGATCCTGCAAATGGGGGGTGGCTACCATATCCTGCTGGCGGGAATGCGCCGCACCGACGTGGTGCGTGGCCAGTTTGTCCTGGCTGGCGAGCCGGTGGGCGTGCTCGGCGACGGACCAGAGGGGACTGCGACCGTATTGGGGGATGGCAATGGCCAGCCAATTCTCTATGTTGAATTCCACAAGGACGGTCGGTCGATCGATCCTGGGCCATGGTGGGCACGAACTCAGGTCAACAAGGTTCGCGGATGATGATGCGCAAGATTTCACTGCTGGCAGCAGGAGCCCTGATGGGCGCGGGTATCGCGGTGGTGACGCTGCGGACGGATCTGATGAGCGCAACGAGCGCGGTGGCGGCCAATGCCGAGACCTATCGCAGCCTCAACCTGTTCGGCGATATCTTCGAGAAGATTCGGAACGACTATGTCGAGAAGCCTGACGAGCGCAAGCTGATCGAGGCGGCCATCAATGGCATGCTGACCTCGCTCGATCCCCATTCGGGCTATCTCGATCCCAAGAGCTTCCGCGACATGGATATCGACATGCGCGGCCGCTTCGGCGGCCTCGGCATCGAGGTGACGATGGAAGAGGGTGTGCTCAAGGTCGTGACGCCGATCGACGACACCCCGGCCTTCCGCGCCGGCATCATGACCAACGACCTGATTCGCGAGATTGATGGCGACGCCGTGCAGGGCCTGACCCTGACGCAGGCCGTCGAGAAGATGCGCGGGCCCGTCAACTCCAACGTCAAGCTCAAGATCGAACGCCCGGGCCGCAAGGAACCGCTGGAATTCACCTTGACCCGCTCCGACATCGTCGTGCCGGCCGTGCGTGCGCGTATGGAAGGTGATGATGTGGGCTACATCCGCATCTCGACCTTCTCCGAGCAGACCTTCGACGGCCTGCGCAAGGGCATCGAGAAGGCCATTGCCGATGCGCCGGGCGACAAGCTCAAGGGCTTCATCATCGACCTGCGCAACAACCGCGGAGGCAGGCTCGATCAGGCCGTGCTCGTGTCCGATGCCTTCCTCGATCGGGGCGAGATCGTCTCGACGCGCGGTCGCAACTCCGATGAGACGCAGCGTTTCAGCGCCAAGCCCGGCGACCTGTCGCGTGGCAAGCCGGTGATCGTGCTGATCAATGGCGGCTCGGCCTCGGCGGCGGAGATCGTGGCCGGCGCGATTCAGGATCACAAGCGTGGCAAGGTGATGGGCACGCGTTCGTTCGGCAAGGGCTCGGTGCAGACCATCATCCCGATGGGTTCCAACGGGGCGCTTCGCCTGACCACGGCGCGCTACTACACGCCATCCGGCAAGTCGATCCAGGCCAAGGGTATCGACCCTGATCTGGTCGTGCTCCAGGAAATCCCCGATGAGTTGAAGGGCAAGGACGAAACCAAGGGCGAGGCTGGCCTGAAGGGGCACCTGTCCGGTGCCGCCGGCACCAAGTCGGAAGAAGAAAAGTCCGGCTCGTCGTCCTACATTCCGACCGACAAGGCCAAGGATAAGCAGCTCAACGCGGCGTTGGACCTGCTGCGTGGCATCAAGCGCGATGCGGCCGCGCCGAGCGATCCGGCAGCGCCGGCCACAAAGCAGAATTGACGGTCGGTGCGGCTGGGCTTGCCCGCCGCATCGGAGCAAAACGGTGATCGATCTGACTTGTGCCAAACGGCGCTGTGCCTTCCGCATGGTGCCGTTTGCGCTTTGATACCCATAGGGCGGCATCGCCGATGGCCGGCCTCGACGTGGCCCTCACAAAGCATCAGAGTAATGTGCTGCGAGCGAAACTGATTCGCGCGCCTTGACCGCGTGGGGCAAACGGACTTTGGCGGATATCCCGACATCCGATCTGCAAAAGCCGCTGGGCAAGCCCCGGATTGCGCGGGCGCGGCGGCGCATGCCGCCCTGGCTGCCCTCCGCGCTGGCTGCCGTGCCGCTCTGCCTGCTGCTTGGTGGCGGGCTCTATGTCGGACTTGTCAGCCATCCCGATGGTGGCAGGCCAAGGGCTTCTGCCTCGATCGACAGCGCGCCGGCTCCGTCGAGGCCGCAGTTCAGTTTCTCCGCGCAAGACGCCGGCCAACAAGTCGCTCCGGCGCCGAATGAAGCGACCGCAGGGCAACTCGAACAGGACTCGGGTGTGCGGGTGCTCCGGCCAGGCGGGACAGACAGTCCGAACTCCGTCATTATCCGCGTCCCGGAAACAGGCGTGGTGCGCCTTGCTGCCGCGCCCGACAGGCGGCTGACGGAGCGCAGCCGGCATGGTATCCTGCCGCGCATCGGTGACGATGGCGCGCGCCCGTCGCAAGTCTATGCGCGCCCCGTGGCACCGAATGTGGCCGCCGCGCCGGTGCGGGTTGCGATCCTGATAGGGGGGCTCGGCATCAGCGCGTCTGCGACAGCGGATGCGATTTCGCGCCTTCCGGGTGAGGTCAGCCTCGCCTTTGCGCCCTATGGCGGCGATCTTGAAAAGCTCGCGCAGCGCGCGCGCAGCGACGGTCACGAGATCTTCCTTCAGGTTCCGATGGAGCCGTTCGACTACCCCGACAACGATCCGGGGCCGCACACGCTGACCACGTCCCAGCCGGCGCCCGACAATCTTGAGCGGTTGCGTTGGGTTATGAGCCGGATCGTCGGCTATGTCGGCATCATCAACTTCATGGGTGGGCGTTTCATGTCCGACGAGAGCGCGCTCTCCCCGATGGTGCGCGAACTGGCCGAGCGCGGATTGATGATTGTCGATGACGGCTCTTCGGGCCGCAGCCTGATGCTGCCTGCGGCGGCAGGCCTGCGCGCATCGGCGCTCAAGGCCGATCTGGTGCTGGATCTTACCCAGCGGACCGATGCCATCGACCGGGAACTGGCCCGGCTCGAACAGCAGGCCCGCGAGAAGGGTTTTGCCGTCGCCTCGGCCAGCGCCCTGCCGCTGACCATTGACCGGGTGTCGCGCTGGGCCCGCACGCTTGAGCAGCGCGGCATCAAGCTGGTGCCGGTGAGTTCCATCGGGCAGTCCAGGGTGCAGACCACAGGCTCGATCCGGTGAGCGCGCCGCGAGCCCCCAGGAGCTACCGACCCTGCGTCGGGCTGGCGCTGTTCAACCGGCAGGGCCGGGTGTTCGTCGGCCGCCGCGCGGGTTTTGGCGATGCGGCCTGGCAAATGCCGCAGGGCGGCATCGATCCCGGAGAGAGCCCGCTTGATGCCGCCATCCGGGAGCTGCGCGAGGAAACGGGCGTTGTTTCGGCCCGTTTGCTGGCGGAAAGCCCGGACTGGTTGTGCTATGATCTTCCGAACTCTGTCGACAAGTCCGCCTGGAAAGGCCGCTTTCTCGGGCAGGCGCAGCGCTGGTTCGCGTTCCGGTTCGAGGGCGAAGATGCCGAGATCAACGTGCTGGCACCGCCCGGTGGACATAAGCCGGAGTTTGACGCCTGGCGCTGGGAAGCCCTCGATCGCACGCCTGCGCTGATCGTCGATTTCAAGCGACCGGTCTATCACGAGGTCGTCAAACTATTTGCCGGCTTCGCGAATTCAAACTAGTGTCACCGTTCTTAAACATTGAAGGCCCATGCTGACGTGATGACCGATTCGGTTGAAAGGCTTTATCAGGCGGTGCTTGCGGCGCGGGCGCGCGACCCGGCCTATTCCCGCACGGCCAAGCTGATCAACGAAGGCATGCCGAAAATGGCCAAGAAGCTGGCTGAAGAGGCCATCGAGGTCGGGCTTGATGCCGTGCAGGGCAACCGCGAGGCCGTGATCCTCGAAACCGCAGATCTGATCTACAATCTGGTGGTCGTGTTGTCGGAAGCCGGGATCACACCTGCCGAAGTCTGGCGCGAGATGGACCGGCGCGAGCAGCTTTATGGGATTGCCGAGAAACTGCCGAAAGTGCGCGGCGATGGACAATACTCCCGCCCGATCCCCTTCGTGCCACCGGTCAAGATCCGGCGCTGAGAAGGACGGTTCTGCGGCTGTTGTGCTGCACTGCCCTGACGGAGGTCGGGTCCGTAACCCCGGAATTGCGCCACCGCGCCTCACCTGAACCTGCAGCGTGGCATTTTTGGATGATGCGCTGCGCTCCACGCCGTGAAATCGTCATTGTGTGCTTGCCTTGATCCGGCCGTGTTTCTCGCTCGTAATGAGAATGAACGTTCATTCTCATCTGCTCTTCGCCGACCATGAACCAGCACGCCATGCTTCAGCCCGACCACCGCACGCGCATCCTCGACGCCGCGCATCGCTGTTTCGTGCGCTCCGGCTTCCACCGGGCGACGATGCAGGATGTGGCAGCGGAAGCTGGCATGAGCGCAGGCAACATCTACCGCTACTTCGCCTCCAAGGATGCGATCGTGGCGGGCCTGAGCGCCCGCGACCGGGCCGACATTGCGCATTCCTTCGCCGGCATGCGCGATGCGGCTGACCCGTTCGCTGCCATCACGGCCATTGCGCGCCGCTATCTCGTGGATGATCCGCGCGAAAAGGCGATCTTCCTGATCGACCTTTGGGTCGAGGCGGCCCGCAACGCGGGACTTGCCGCGATCTGCCGCGACTGCGAGGACGACATCAAACGCTGGATCTGCCTGTCACTGTCCGATCTGGTCAGCAAGGGCAAGGCCGATCCCAGGCTGGATGTCGAAGCGCTCGTTGACCTTCTGATGTGCCTGTCCGACGGGCTTTTCGCCCGCCGCGCCCGCGAGCCCGATTTCGATGCGGCCCCCCATATGGACCATCTTGGCGAAATCCTGCGGCTGGCCTGCAGTGGCCAGATGCAATCGGTGCTGCGGCAGGACGGATGCCCGCCTGCCAGCGCCCTGCCCGCAGAGGCCGAGGCTTGTTTGCCCGCAGCCGATTCAACCGCAACCGCCCACACTGCTCACGACTGGCCTGCTGCATCCCCGGCACCGGAAGACGTGACATGATTGTCCAGAGAGCCATCGTGAACCGCCCATTTCATACCCTTGTGCCGACCGCCTCCCGCGTTGCCGTTTCCCTTTCGCTGGTCATCTCCCTTGCGCTGCTTGCTCCGCTTGCCGCCGGTCCTGCCGCAGCGCAGGGCGCCAACCCGGCGGTGATCCAGCCGCGCCCGCCCAGCATCACGGTTGCCAAGGTCGAGCGGCGGGACATCACCGCAAGTGTGCTCGTCTCTGGCAACGTCATTGCGCGTGACGAGGTGCTGGTGGTGCCCGAGGTCGACGGCCTTGCCGTGCAGGAGATCCTGGCCGAGGAGGGCGACATGGTGAAGGCCGGCCAGGTGCTGGCCCGCCTCAATCGCGCTGCGCTCGATGTGGCGCTGGCCCAGAACAGCGCTGCGCTGCAGCGCGTGACGGCCACGATCGCGCAGGCCCGAGCCCAGATCACCGAGGCCGAGGCCGTCAAGGTGCAGGCCAACAACGCGCTCAGCCGCGCCCAGGCTCTTCGCAGCGACGGCATCACCAGCGCCGACGCCTTCGATCTGCGGTTGGCGGCTTCGCGCAGCGCCGATGCCCGCCTGATCTCGGTGCGCCAGTCCCTCGCCATTGCGGAAGCCGAGCAGGCATCGTCCGAAGCACAGCGCCGGGAAATCGAGTTGCGCATCGCCCGCAGCGAGATCAAGGCGCCTCGTGCCGGGTTGATCAGCCGGCGCAATGCAAAACAGGGCGCGATTGCTGCGATGGCAGCGCCCGAGCCCCTGTTCCGCATCATTGCCGATGCCGCTGTGGAACTGGAAGCGGAGGTGCCCGAGGCCGACATTCCGCGGCTCGCCATCGGGCGGCCGGTCGATGTCACCCTTGCGGGCAGCACCCAGCCGGTGGCCGGGACGATCCGCCTGATCTCGCCGGAGGTTGACCGCATGACGCGCCTCGGCAAGGTGCGCATTGCCCTGCCAGCCGCCTCGGCGCGTTCGGTCGGCGCGTTCGCGCGCGGCCTCATCGAGATCGACCGTCGCACGGGCCTGACCGTGCCCGTGTCCGCCGTCAACTATCGTCGCGATCTTGCCACCGTGCAGGTGGTCGAGGCCAATACCGTGCATATCCGGCCGGTGCGCATCGGTCTTGCGGGGCAGGGGCGCATCGAGTTGCTGGACGGGGTGAAGGAAGGCGACATCGTCGTGGCGCGGGCCGGAACCTTCCTGCGGGAAGGCGACATCATCACGCCGGTTCCGCAGGCCGTGCCCGCAGCCAGCCCGGCGCAGGCGCGCGCCTCAAGCGTGAACTGAAAGGATCACAGCCATGAGCATCAATGTCTCGTCCTGGTCGATCCGCAAGCCCGTTCCGGCGGTGCTGCTGTTCTTCGTGCTGTGTGTGCTTGGCATCATGAGCTTCATGAAGCTGCCGGTGACGCGCTTTCCGAACATCGACATTCCGCTTGTTTCGGTGGTTGTCACGCAGTCCGGCGCCGCGCCGTCCGAACTCGAAACCCAGATCACCAAGCGTGTCGAAGACGCGGTGGCCAACATCGCGGGCGCGAAGAAGGTGGTGTCGACCATCACGGATGGTACCTCGCAGGTGCTGGTCGAATTCCGTCTTGATGTGAACAGTGACCGTGCCCTCAACGACGTGAAGGACGCGATCGCCAAGATCCGCGCCGACCTGCCGCGCACGATCGACGAGCCGATCATCCAGAAGATCGATGTCGAGGGCCAGTCGATCCTGACCTATGCGGCCTCTTCGCCGGGCAAGACACTGGAGCAGCTCTCCTGGCATGTGGACGATGTCATCGCCCGCGAATTGCAGGGGCTCAAGGGCGTGGGCCGCGTCGACCGCTATGGCGGTGTCGACCGCGAGATCCGTATTTCGCTGGACCCTGACAGGCTCCTGGCGCTCGGCATCACGGCGGCCGAGGTTAACCGGCATGTGAGGGCGACCAACGTCGATCTGGCCGGCGGGCGCAGCCAGATCGGCGGTCAGGAGCAGGCGATCCGCACGCTGGCGGGTGCGCGCACCGTGGCTGACCTTGCCGACGCCAAGATCGCGCTCAGCGGCGGCCGCGAGGTGCGCCTGCGCGAACTCGGCACGGTGGAGGATTCCAACTCCGAGCCCCGCAGCTTCGGTCGCCTGAACGGCCAGCCGGTCGTGTCCTTCGCGGTGTTCCGCTCGAAGGGGTCGAGCGAATTGTCGGTCAAGGAGGTCGTCGAAGCCCGTCTGACCAAGCTGCGCACCCTTTATCCGGATGTGCAGATCCAGTCGATCGACGATGCGGTGGCCTTCACCTATGGCAACTACAAGTCGGCGATGGCGACGCTGCTCGAAGGCGCTGCGCTTGCTGTGCTCGTCGTGCTGCTGTTCCTGCGCAACTGGCGGGCCACGCTGATCACGGCCATCGCCCTGCCATTGTCGGCGATCCCCACCTTCTGGGCCATGGACCTGATGGGCTTCTCGCTCAATCTGGTCAGCCTGCTCGGCATCACGCTCGTCACCGGCATCCTTGTCGATGATGCCATTGTCGAGATCGAGAACATCGTGCGGCACATGAAGATGGGCAAGTCGCCCTACCGAGCCGCTATGGAGGCGGCGGACGAGATCGGGCTTGCCGTGATTGCGATCACGCTGACGATCGTGGCCATCTTCGCGCCGGTGTCGTTCATGCCAGGCGTGGCCGGGCAATATTTCAAGCAGTTCGGCCTGACCGTCGCTGTGGCGGTGCTGTTCTCGCTGCTGGTGGCGCGCATGATCACACCGATGATGGCGGCTTATCTGATGCGCCCGGTCAAGCATGTGGAGCACAAGGATGGCTTCATCATGCGGGGCTATCTGAGCTTTCTTGCCGTCACGCTCAAGAGCTGGAAGCTCGGGCCGGGCCGGTTCAAGGTTCCGGTGTCCAATGCCTATCTGACACTGATCACCGGGGTCCTGTGCCTGGTCGTGTCGGTCTGGGCGACGTCGCTGCTTCCGACGGCGTTCATCCCGGATGAGGACAACTCGCGCATCGTGGCCAACATCGAGTTGCCGCCCGGCTCGACCCTGGAAGACACGCGCCTGACCACCGACGAGATCGTGCGCAGGCTGCGCGAGCGGCCCGAGGTGCGCCACGTCTTCGCGCTCGGCGGCAGTTCCGCCACCGGCCAGCGTGAGGTGCGGCGCGCGGCGCTCTACATCATCCTGGTTCCCAAGAGCGCGCGCAAGATCGCCCAGAAGGACTTCAAGGCCATCGTCGCCGCCACACTCGGCGAGGTGCCGGATGTGCGTGCCTGGTATGTCAACGAGCGCGGCGAGCGCGAAATGGCGTTCTCGATCATGTCGAAGGACGGCGATGCACTGGCCGAGGCGGTGGCCCGGCTGGAAGCCAGGATGCGCAAGGTTGACGGCTTCCTGAATGTCGCCGCATCCGGTGCCCTGACGCGGCCCGAAATCCGGGTCCGTCCGCGCCTCGAGGAGGCCAGCGAACTCGGCGTGACGCCGGAAGCCATCTCGGAAGCGGTGCGCGTTGCGACCATCGGTGATGCCGGTGCCAACCTCGCCAAGTTCAACACCGGCGACCGGCTGGTGCCGATCCGTGTTCAGCTCGACGAGGATGCCCGCACCGACATGGCCCGACTCAAGGCGCTGCGCGTGACCAGTGCCACGGGCCGGTCGATCCCGCTCAGTTCGGTTGCGGACATC
>JAPLOV010000232.1 GCA_026400565.1 Hyphomicrobiales bacterium
GGGGACAAGCCCGGTCAGCGTGTCGAGCAGGGTGGATTTGCCTGCCCCCGAGGGGCCAAGCAGCAGAAGGTGTTCGCCGGTCTCCAGCTCAAGCGTGACCGGGCCGACCGCATCCCGCTTCTGGTGCGGGTAGCGGACGGTGACGCCGCGCCACGCCGCGACGTGATCAGGAGCAGGCGCTGGCAGCGCGCCGGGCATGGTCGATCGGCAGGCCCGACAGCACGCCGGTCTTGTAGAGAGCTTCCACGATCTGGTGGCCGAGAATCCCGGCCAGCAAGGCCCCACTCAGGCAGCGCAGCGTGAACATGACCACAAGCAGGCCGGGAGCCAGCGCGCCATAGTTGAAGCGGATCCAAGTGTAGATGAACGAAAACACGGCTGCACCGACGCCGGCGGCGATCAGCACCGGCAAGGTGTAGCGCTTCCAGCGTGTGGCGGCGAACACCGCTTCGGCACCGGCCCCCTGCACGAAGCCGGTCAGCAGCAGGATCAGGCCAGCCGGACTGCCAAGCAGGATCTGGATGCCGGCAGCGAGCATCTCCGAGAACAGCGCG
The DNA here is from genome assembly GCA_026400565.1 of Hyphomicrobiales bacterium. Lineage (GTDB taxonomy): Bacteria > Pseudomonadota > Alphaproteobacteria > Rhizobiales > Beijerinckiaceae > Allobosea. The sequence goes on from JAPLOV010000232.1 coordinate 555, forward strand.
GCTCCAGGCTTGCGAATAATGGCCGCAGCAATGATCGAGACGATGAACCAGAAGCCCATCACCACATCCATTGTGACGGGCCCGAGGAAGGCCTGCGCAATGAGCCAGACCTGCACCCAGCCGAGGTACAGCACGGCAAACACGGCACCGAGCACGGCGACAATCAGGATTTCGCGCTGGGTCCAGACGAAGGAGGTCGGTTCGGATGCGGTCATGGCAAGATGCCTTTTTTTGGAGAACAGAATGGGAGGTCTCGCCCCCTGGAAGGGCGCGGGCTGCGTGCCGTGCAGCAGCGTCAGAGCTTGCTCGGGCTGTTGGCAGAAACCGTCAGGTCAAGGGCCACATGGCCTTCGGGGGCGCCAAAACGCAGGAAGGCTTCGCTGAGCGTGGCGAAAACCGGGCCGGCATCGCCGCGCAGCTTGGTGCAGAAGTTCTTGGACTTCTCGAACACGCCCGAGGTCTTGAGAAAGTCGATGCAGCCGTAGATCTCGTCCATGTGGTGCCCGTCACCGAGCGGATAGAGCGAGAACTGGGCCGCGACCGACTGGCCCATGATCTGCGCCTTGGCAACAGCCTGACGGGCGGCTTCGATGCGCGCCTCCAGCGGCTCACCGTGGCGGCTGTCGTTGATCGGGGTGCAGATCGGATCATCCGGCTCGCCGGGGCAGCCGCGCGAGACCGCCGCGGACAGCACGCAATGGTGGCCGCTTGTGGCTGCCGAGACGAACAGATCGCGCATGGCCGGAAAAAGCTGCTCCGGCGGACCGACGATCAGCGTCGAGACATCGTCTGTCTCGATGCGGAAATGGGGGCGATAAGGATCGAGCGCCTTGATGGCCTTGAGGATCACGACGACGAAATCGTCGGCCATGGGATAAAGAGATATCTGCGCGCCTGAAAACATCGTTCACCTCGCTCCGCTGGCATTACCCAGATCAGCTTAAGGGTCCGCGAGGCTTGCCGCCCGCATCTCAGCCCCTGCACTTCGGAGCTCCCCTGACAGACTGCTCATAGACCGCCGACGGGCCTGTCCGCAAGCGGGAAGTTTGCTGGCAGCTGAAACCTCCGGGTCCGGGAACAGTCTGTCTCTAGCCGTAGCGGTGCAGGCTGGCACCATGGCGCTTGAGCCAGGCCTCGGCTTCCTCGGTGGCGGGACACAGCTTGTGGGTCAGCGTCCAGAACCGGTGGGAATGGTTCATTTCCTTGAGGTGGGCCACCTCGTGCGCAGCCAGATAGTCGAGCACCATTGGCGGGGCCATGATCAGCCGCCACGAGAAGCTCAGGTGCCCTTTTGACGAGCATGACCCCCAGCGGCTGGATGTGTCCCTCACGGCGATCTTGCGGGCCGGAATGCCTAGCGCCGCACTGTGGCGATCCACGGCGGCGGCCAGATCCTTCAAGGCTTCCTTCTTGAGAAAGTCCGTGACCCGGCGCGCGACATGCCCGGTCTCACCAGAGACGGCGAGGATGGCCTGCCCTTCCCGATCCACGGTCGTGCGCGTCAGGCCTCGGATAGTTGACCAGTGCACGATGCGGTGCGGGACGCCCCGCAGTGGCACCAGCGCTCCAGTCTGGAATGGCACGCCGTCCGGGCGTTTCAGCAGCCGCGTGGCGATCCAGCCGCCATGGGCTTCCGCGAACAGGCGGGCAGCCTTGAGATCACCCCGCTCTGGCAAGGTGAGCACGACCTCGCCGCTGGCATGTGAGACCCGGAGCGTGAACC
>JAPLOV010000087.1:0-27034 GCA_026400565.1 Hyphomicrobiales bacterium
GGCGGGCACAGTTTCGTGGCTGGTGCGCTGCCGGGCGAGGTCGTCAAGATCACCGGGAATGGCGAGCAGGCGCGGCTCGAACGCATCCTCACGCCGTCGCCGGACAGGATCGCTCCGATCTGCCCGCTGTTCGGCCGTTGCGGCGGCTGCGCGACGCAACATCTGGGCCCCGAGACCTATGCCGGCTGGAAGCATGGGCTGGTCGTGCAGGCACTCGCGCGCGCTGGCATCAGGACTGAGATCATGCCACTGGTCGATGGCCACGGCACGGGTCGCCGGAGAGTCACGCTGCACGGTCGCCGCCGAGACAACGAGTCTCTTGCCGGCTTCATGCGTGCCCGCAGCCATGACCTGATCGAGGTCGATCATTGCCCGATCCTGAAGCCTGAACTGGCGCGCGCGCCAGCCATTGCGCAGGCCCTCACGCGGGCGCTCGCCGCATCCGCCAAGCCCCTGACGATCCTGATCACCGCCACGCTGAACGGCCTTGATGTCGATGTGCGTGGCAATGGCCCGCCCAGCGAGAAGCAGCGCATCGGGCTGACATCCCTGGCCCACCAACTCGATCTGGTGCGCCTGTCCGTCCATGGCGACACCATCATTGCGCGGGCCGATGCCAGCCAGAGCATGGGCCGCGCCACCGTCAACATTCCCCCGGGCGGCTTCCTGCAACCAACCGTGGAAGGCGAGGAGATGCTCGGGCGGCTGGCGATTGATTCTGTAGCCGGAGCGCGGCGCGTCGCCGACCTGTTTGCCGGGTCCGGCCCCTTCGCGCTGCGTCTGGCAGAAGCTGCGGAGGTACATGCTTGCGAGAGCGATGCGGCCTCGCTGGCGGCGCTCGACCGTGCAGCCCGCGCCACGCCGGGTCTCAGGCGCATCACCATCGAAACACGCGATCTGTTCCGCCGGCCCCTGCTGGAAATGGAATTGAAGCCCTTTGATGCCGTGGTGCTCGATCCGCCCCGCGCCGGTGCCGAGGCGCAGGCCGCGCAACTGGCCCGCTCAGGCGTGCCGCGCATCGCCTATGTTTCGTGTGATGTGGCAAGTTTCGTGCGCGATGCCGGCACCTTGCTGCGCGGCGGCTACACGCTGGACGAGGTGACGCCGGTCGATCAGTTCCGCTATTCTCACCATGTCGAGCTGGTCGGCGTGTTCAGCAAGCCGGTTGCTCGCAGGAAGAGATAGGTACACGGCATGGACAGCACGCTTCAGGCTTTTGGGGCGATCATTGGTGCGCGCAACCTGCTGACGGACAGCGCCGACATGGCGCCCTACCTGAAGGAGTGGCGCGATCTTTTCACGGGCAAGGCCCGGGCCGTGGCGCGGCCTTCCAGCACCGCACAGGTTGCCGCGCTGCTCGCGCTGGCTCACGAGACCGGAACGCCGATCGTGCCGCAGGGCGGCAATACTGGCCTTGTTGGCGGCCAGATCCCGGTGGCCGATGGCCGGGAGATCATCCTGTCGCTCGGGCGCATGGACAAGGTGCGCAGCATCGATCCCGTGAGTGACACGATCATCGTTGAAGCCGGCGTCACCTTGAGCCGCGTGCAGGATGCGGCTGATGGCGCTGACCGCCTTTTTCCGCTCTCGCTGGCCTCCGAAGGCAGCTGCACCATCGGCGGCAACCTCTCGACAAATGCCGGCGGCACGGCGGTGCTCGCCTATGGCAACAGCCGCGACCTTTGCCTCGGGCTTGAGGTGGTCCTGGCCGATGGCCGCATCTGGAACGGGCTGCGGACCCTGCGCAAAGACAACACCGGTTACGATCTCAAGAACCTGTTCATCGGGGCGGAAGGCACGCTCGGCGTGATCACCGCCGCTTCCCTGAAACTGTTTCCAAAGCCGAGGGCGCGCGCCACCGCCTTTCTGGCGGTGGATAGCCCGGATCAGGCCCTTTCGCTCCTCCATCTCGCCAGGGCCGAGGCCGGCCAGCAGCTCACCACCTTCGAGATCATGCCGCGCTTCGGCATCGAGGTTGTGCTGCGCCACGCGCCAGGCACGCGCGATCCTCTTGCTGCACCCTCGCCGTGGTATGTGCTGATGGAGTTGTCGTCACCCGGCGCAGACGGGCTCGATGCGACCGTCGAGAGGTTGCTGGAAGCCGCGCTTGACCAGGGCGTCATCAGCGACGCCGTGCTCGCCGCTTCCGAAAGCCAGCGGCAGGATCTGTGGCGCATCCGCGAGGCGATGAGCGAGGTCCAGCGCTTCGAGGGTGGCTCGATCAAGCACGACGTATCGGTGCCGGTGGCCGCCGTTCCGGACTTTCTGGCTGAGGCAATTGCCTTGGTAATCAAGATGATCCCCGGTTGCCGGCCGCTGCCCTTCGGCCATCTTGGTGACGGCAACATCCATTTCAACATCACCCAGCCCGAGGGGGCAGACAAGGCCGCCTTTCTGGCACGCTGGGACGAGATCAACGCGGCCGTTCATGCCGTTGTTGCCAACTTTCAGGGCTCGATCTCCGCCGAGCATGGCATTGGCAGGCTGAAGAGGCATCTGCTCCCGGGGGTCAAGGATCCGGTCGAACTGGCGCTGATGCGCGCCATCAAGGCGACGCTTGACCCGACCGGCATTCTCAATCCCGGAGCGGTTCTGTGACCATGGTACACCCGTCATGGCCAGCCGGGCCCGCTTGCGGACAGACTGCGGCGCGTGGGCCTGCGGTCCTGGTCCATTCGATGAAAGCGAGGGTTCGATGGCAGCCGAGATGATCTGGCGCGAACTGGCCCGTCTGGGCGCTGCGGCAAAGAACCTGTCTTTGCGAGACCTGTTTGCCGGCGATCCCGCACGGTTCCAGCGCCTGTCTTTCCGCATGGATGACATGCTTTTGGATTGTTCCAAGACGGCGTTGACGGATGCATCGCTCGCCGTGCTGCTGGACCTCGCCCGTGCCACACACGTTGAAGCCCGGTGCGACGCGATGTTTGCCGGCAAAACGATTAACAACACCGAGGGCCGCGCTGTCCTGCACACCGCCCTGCGCAACCGCTCGAACCACCCGGTCATGGTCGATGGCCGCGATGTGATGCCGGACGTGAACGCAGTGCTGGCCAGCATGGGTCGCTTCTGCAATGGCGTGCGCAGCGGCAAGATCGCGGCAGCCGACGGCAAGCCCTTCACCGACATTGTCAACATCGGCATCGGCGGGTCGGACCTCGGGCCGGTCATGGTGACGCTGGCGCTGGCGCCCTATCACGATGGCCCAAGGCTTCACTTCGTCTCAAACATCGACGGGGCGCACCTCGCCGACACCTTGAAGCAGCTTGATCCGGCGCGGACGCTCTTCATTGTGGCCTCGAAGACGTTCACCACCATCGAGACCATGACCAACGCTGCTTCCGCACGGCGCTGGCTCGTGGCCGGTCTGGGCGAGGCAGCCGTTGCGGCGCATTTCTGCGCGGTCTCGACCGCCCTCGACAAGGTTGCAGCTTTCGGAATTCCGCTTGACCGGATCTTCGGGTTCTGGGACTGGGTCGGAGGCCGCTACTCGGTGTGGTCAGCCGTCGGCCTGCCAGTGATGCTGGCGATCGGGCCGGAGAACTTCAACGCGTTCCTCGGCGGTGCCCACGCCATGGACGGGCACTTCCGTACGGCTCCATTGGAAGCGAACTTGCCCGTGCTCCTGGCTCTTGTTGGCATCTGGCATCGCAATGGTTGCGGCCACCCCACGCGCGCCGTGCTGCCCTATGATCAGCGACTGTCGCGCCTGCCTGCCTACCTCCAGCAACTCGACATGGAATCGAACGGCAAGCAGGTGACCACCGAGGGCCAGCCGGTCGCCGTTGCGACAGGGCCTGTGGTTTGGGGTGAGCCCGGCACCAATGGCCAGCACGCCTTCATGCAGTTACTTCATCAGGGAGCGGATGTCGTTCCCGCCGAGTTCCTGATGGCGGCCGAGGCCCATGAGCCGGATCTGGCGCAGCATCACGCCATTCTGGCGGCCAATGTTCTTGCGCAGTCCGAAGCCCTGATGCGTGGCCGGACACTCGAAGAAGCCCGGGTGCAGCTGGCGGCCCGCGGCCTGCCAACTGACGAGGTGGAACGGCTGGCGCCGCACCGCGTCTTTCCGGGCAATCGGCCATCGACCATGCTGCTCTATCGCAAGCTTGATCCGTTCACGCTGGGCCGCATCATTGCGCTTTACGAACATCGCGTCTTCGTGGAGGCGGCGATCTGGGGCATCAATGCCTTTGATCAATGGGGCGTCGAACTCGGCAAGGAACTCGCCACCGGCCTTCAGCCCATGGTCGAGGGCCGCCAGTCGGCCGCTGATCGGGACAGCTCCACGGCTGGGCTGATCGGCTGGCTGCAGGCGTTGCGCCAGTCATAGACCAGCAGTAGACAGTTTCATCTGCAACTATCTTGTCGCGAGCCTTCCGCTGAGGCATAACGGCGAAAACAGGGAGCAGGCGATGCGCGGGACAGACCGGACGACCGGACAGCCGGAAATCTTTCGGGACAAGGCCGAGGGCATGAGCGGAGGGGCCAGGACGACCGTCGAGGCCAGGCTGAGCTACATGTCCGGCTTCGGCAATTCCTTCGAGACAGAGGCGCTCGATGGTGCGCTGCCTGTGGGACGAAATTCGCCCCAGAAGTGCAATTACGGATTGTTCGCCGAACAGCTGTCGGGTTCGGCCTTCACAGCCCCTCAGGGCAAGAATGAGCGATCCTGGCTTTACCGGGTCAGGCCCAGCGTCAAGCACAATGCCCGGTACGAGCCGGTTGATCCCGGATTGCTTCGGACCGCGCCGAACAGCGCCGAGCGCAAGCCCGTGCTCGGCCAGATGCGCTGGGACCCGAGCCCGGTGCCCGAGGTGCCGATGACCTTTGTGGAAGGCTTGCAGACCATCACTACCGCAGGCGATGCAGAAAGCCAGTCAGGCATGGCAGCGCATCTGGTGCTGGTCACTTGCTCGATGGACCGGGAGTATTTCTCCAACGCTGATGGAGAGATGCTCATCGTTGCGCAATCAGGGCTACTGCGCTTCTTCACCGAGTTCGGCATCATCGAGATCGAACCCGGCGAAATCTGCGTCATTCCGCGTGGCATCATGTTTCGCTGCGAACTGGTCGACGGTCCTGCCCGTGCCTATGTCTGCGAGAACTATGGCGGAGCCTTCACCTTGCCGGAGCGCGGACCCATTGGCGCCAACTGTCTGGCGAATCCGCGCGATTTTCTCATACCCGTTGCTGCCTATGAGGTGGACGAGCGGCCTTCAAAGCTGTTCGTGAAGTGGGGCGGCGACCTGTTCGTCACCGCCATTGCTCAATCGCCGTTGGATGTGGTGGCCTGGCATGGCAACTACTATCCCTACAAGTATGATCTCAGGCGCTATGCCGCCGTAGGATCGATCTCCTACGATCATCCCGATCCGTCGATCTTCACGGTGCTGACCTCGCCGTCTGGCGAGCCCGGCACTGCCAACATCGACTTCGTGATCTTTCCGGAGCGCTGGATGGTGGCGGAGAACACCTTTCGCCCGCCCTGGTATCATCGCAATATCATGAGCGAATTCATGGGGCTGATCTACGGCGTCTATGATGCCAAGCCGGAGGGCTTCGTGCCCGGTGCCTACAGCCTGCACAACATGATGTTGCCGCACGGGCCTGACACGCCGGCCTTCGAACACGCCTCGAATGTTCCGCTCCAGCCTGTCAAGCTCACCGGCACCATGGCCTTCATGTTCGAGACGCGCCTGCCCCAACGCGTCACGGCCCACGCGGCGAGCCTGCCGACACTCCAGCAGCGCTACATCGATTGTTGGGCTGACTTGAAAAAGGGCTTTGACCCGGGGCGCAAAGACCAGCGATAGTCCGGTGGTCGAGAAACAAGCATGGCCGCCGCAGAAGTGGCCACTCAAGGAAACGCTGACCCAAGGAACCCCATGAAGCTCGCTTCGCTGAAACATGGCCGTGATGGCCGCCTTGTCGTCGTCACCGCAGACCTGACGCGTGCCACGGATGCGTTCTTCATCGCGCCGTCGCTCCAGGCTGCCCTTGATGACTGGGACCGCGTCGCGCCGCGGCTGGCCGACCTGGCAGCTCAGCTTGAACTGGGCTCTGTGCCTTCCTTCCGCTTTCACGAGCATGATTGCGCTTCGCCCTTGCCCCGCGCCTTCCAGTGGGCAGACGGCTCGGCCTATGTGAATCACGTCGAACTGGTGCGCAGGGCGCGGGGCGCCGAGATGCCGGCCAGTTTCTGGACCGATCCCCTGATGTATCAGGGTGGCTCCGATGCCTTTCTCGGCCCGCGCGATCCGATTCCGCTGGCCAGCGAGGATCATGGCGCTGATCTCGAAGGCGAGGTGGCGGTCATCGTCGGGGACGTGCCGATGGGGGCGAGCCGGGAGGTCGCCGCTGCCGCTATCCGGCTTGTCATGCTGGTCAATGACGTGTCGCTGCGCAACCTCATTCCAGGGGAACTCGGCAAGGGTTTCGGGTTCTTCCAGTCCAAGCCGGCCTCCGCCTTCTCGCCGGTGGCGGTCACGGCCGACGAGTTGGGCACGGCATGGGATGGCGGCAAGGTCCGGCTGCCGCTGCTGACCTTCCTCAATGGCAGGCCGTTTGGCCGCGCCGATGCCGGCAGCGACATGACCTTCGATTTCCCCGCGCTGATCATGCATGCCGCATGCACCCGCGCCTTGTCGGCCGGCAGCATCATCGGCTCTGGAACTGTCTCCAACAAGGGTGCCGACGGCGGCCCGGGGCGTCCGATTGGTGAGGGCGGTCTGGGTTATTCGTGCATTGCCGAGCAACGCGTGGTCGAGACCATCATCGGCGGCGCCCCCAAGACCAATTTCCTCAAGATCGGCGACGTTGTTCGCATCGAGATGAAGGACGCAAAAGGCCATTCGATCTTCGGGGCAATCGAGCAGCAGGTCGCACCGCATGCCTGAAGCGGGCATCCTCTATGGCTATTTCAGGTCCTCCGCCGCCTACCGGGTGCGGATCGTCGTCAACCTGAAAAGGCTCGAGGTTGAGCAGCGCGCTGTGCATCTGCGCAAGGGCGAGCAGCGCGACAGCGCCTTCCTGCGCCAGAATCCCGCTGGCCTGGTGCCGTTCTGGAGCGAGCATGGCTTCGGGCTGTCGCAGTCCCTGGCCATCATCGAATATCTCGACGAGCGCTTCCCCGACCCACCGTTGCTGCCGGGCTCTGCGCGAGACCGGGCGATCATCCGCGAGATGGCGCTCACCATTGCGACCGACATCCACCCGCTGGGCAACTTGCGCGTCCTCGACAAGCTGACGGCAGACTATGGCTCCGATGAAGCCGCCCGCGCCGCGTGGTGCCGGACCTGGATCGAGCGCGGCTTCGAGGCCATCGAGAAGCGGCTGGCATCCTCGCCCGGGCAGCTTTGTTATGGTGACTCGCCGACGCTGGCCGACATCTGCCTCGTGCCGCAGATGTTCAACGCGAGGCGCTATGGTGTCGATCTCACACGCTATCCGTTGATGGCCCGGACGGATGCTGCCCTGGCGGAGATCGACGCTTTCCAGGAGGCCCTTCCATCTCGCCAGCCAGATGCCGAATGATTACAGGAGCAAAATTGATGGCCGGCAAAGCATTTGCTTCCGAATCGGATATTTCAGACAAGACCGTCACATTTTCCGTCATTGGCGAAGGGCTTTACGCCTATACGGCGCAGGGGGACCCCAACACGGGGATCATCGTCGGTGACGACAGCTGCATGGTGATCGATGCACAGGCCACACCGTTGATGGCGCAGGATGTGATCGCCCGGGTGCGCGCCGTCACGGACAAGCCGATCAAGTACGTGCTGCTCTCGCATTACCACGCCGTGCGTGTGCTGGGTGCCTCGGCCTATGGTGCCTCGGAGATCGTGGCACACCAGGCCACCCGAAAGCTCATCGTCGAGCGCGGTGCTGAAGACATGGCCTCCGAGATCGGCCGCTTCCCCCGCCTGTTCCGCGGTGTTGATACGGTTCCCGGTCTGACCTGGCCGACATTGACCTTTGCCGGCTCACTGACACTTTGGCTTGGCAAGAGGCGTGTCGAGATTTCGCATCCGGGGCGTGGCCACACGGCAGGCGACACGATTGCCTGGGTGCCCGATGCCGGTGTTCTGTACTCGGGTGACCTGGTGGAATACAAGTCGGCCTGTTATTGCGGCGATGGTTTCCTCAAGGAGTGGCCGCACACGATCGGAAGGCTGGCTGCACTTGATCCGGTGGCGCTGGTGCCCGGTCGCGGCGATGCGCTGGTCGGGTCCGCCACCGCCAAGGCGGCCATGGCCGGTACGGCTGACTTTCTGAACGCGCTGTTTGGCACTGCGGAACGGGCCGTCGCACGCGGCCTCTCGCTGAAGGAAACGGCAGCGGCTGTGCGGGCCGAGATGGACAAGCCTTTCGGGGACTATGCCATTTATGAACACTGCCTGCCCTTCAATGTCAGCAGGGCTTATGACGAGGCCCGCGGGATCGACTGGCCGCGGATCTGGACCGACGAGCGCGACGTCGCGATGTGGACCGCCCTTCAGGATTGATGCCCTTGCGCGCCACAAAAGGGACTTTCGCGCAGTTCTCCTATGCGCCTTCGCCTGATCAGGACCGCGCTTCACCGGCCCTCCACCCGGTGATCATTGTCGGTGCCGGACCCGTAGGCGTCTCGCTGGCCATCGATCTGGCCCAGCGGGGAACGAGGGTCGTGCTGCTCGACGATTCCGACCGCATCGGCGATGGCTCGCGCGCCATCTGCTTCGCAAAGCGAACGCTGGAAATCTTTGATCGCCTTGGCGTGGCGAAGCCGATGTTGGAAAAGGGGGTGAGTTGGCGGGTCGGCAAGGTCTTTCAGGCTGGCGAATGTCTTTACCAGTTCGACCTGCTGCCTGAACCTGGCCACAAGATGCCGGCGTTCATCAATCTGCAGCAGTTCCATGTCGAGAAGTTCCTGATCGATCGTGCACTGGCGCTCGGCATTGATCTGCGCTGGAAAAACCGAGTGGTGTTGGTGCGCAGCACGACCGATGTCGTGCATCTGACCATCGAGACGCCGGATGGTTGCTATGATCTGAACGCCGATCATGTGGTGGCTTGCGATGGTGCCCGTTCTCCGATGCGTTCCATGCTTGACTTGGCATTTGCCGGCGAAATATTCGAGGACCAATTCCTCATTGCCGATGTCCGTATGCAAGCCGATTTCCCTGTCGAGCGCTGGTTTTGGTTCGACCCGCCGTTCCATTCCGGGCAGTCATGCTTGCTGCACAAGCAGCCCGACGACATCTGGCGCATCGACCTGCAACTCTCGCCTGACGCTGACGCCGAGTACGAGCGGCAACCAGCCGTGGTGCGCCCGCGTCTCGAGCGCATGCTGGGCCACGCCGATTTCGACCTGGAATGGGTCTCGATCTATCGGTTCCAGTGCCGACGTCTGGAGCGGTTCCGCCATGGCCGCGTGATCTTTGCCGGTGACGCGGCACATCAGGTATCGCCTTTCGGGGCACGCGGTGCCAATTCAGGAATCCAGGACGCGGACAATCTTGGCTGGAAGCTGGCTCTCGTGATTGCGGGCGCTTCGCCCGATGAACTGCTGGCGAGCTATGACAGCGAGCGCTCCGAGGCCGCAGACGAAAACATCCTGAACTCGACCCGGGCGACTGACTTCATCGCGCCACGCAGCCTTGCCGAGCGGTTGTTCCGCAATGCGGCGCTGGCATTGGCGCGCACTCAGCCGTTTGCCAGGCGCTTCGTCAATTCCGGAAGGCTGTCGCTGCCCACGGCCTATGCCGGAAGCTCCTTGTCGACAGCCGATACAGAGATCTGGTCCGCTGGCCCCGCCCCGGGTGCACCCATCCCCGATGCTCCCCTCGGGTGCGCCTATCTCGGTGAGTGCCTGAACGGTAGCTTCCTGCTGCTGGCCGGCCCGTCGGTTCCTGTGGGTCTGGCGCCGGCCGGGGTCACACATGTCGCGCCTGGCGCAGACGACAACTTGCTCAGGGAGAGGTTCGATCTCACGAACTGCGCGGCCTACCTGATCCGCCCGGACGGCCATGTCGCGGCGCGTTTCCGGCATGCTGACCAGGAGCGTGTTGCAGCGGCTCTGCGCAAGTCGAAAGGAATGGCCTATGAAGATCGATAGCCAGCCACGGTTCGCGGATATGGATGCCGCCTATCGCGCAATCATCGAAGTGCATCGCGGCCTTGCCGACGAGCAGAGCGCGGCGCTTAACGCAGCGCTGGTGCTGATCCTTGCCAATCAGATCGGCGATCAGGAGGTGCTTGCCGATGCCCTTGCTCTTGCCAGAGCAACGATCACACTGCCGGCCGGGCAGGCCGGGAATTGAAGCAAGCGATCATACCGGCGCGGCACCGGTTCGCTGGCTTATGCTTGCCCTGAACGCAGCATGGCGATGATGCCCGAAAAGTCGGTACCAGCGTTCCCATCTGCCGCGAACCGAGCATAGAGGTCGGCCGCCTCGGCACCAAGCGGTGTTGCTGCGCCGGTGGCCTTGGCGGCATCCTGCGCGAGCTTTAGATCCTTCAGCATCAACTCGGCTGCGAAACCGGGCTTGTAGCCGTTATTGGCGGGTGAGGTCGGCACCGGCCCGGGCACGGGGCAGTAGGTCGTCAGCGACCAGCACTGGCCCGACGAGGTCGAGGCGACATCAAACAGCGCCTGATGCGAGAGGCCAAGTTTCTCAGCCAGGGCGAAAGCTTCGCCGACGGCAATCATCGAAACCCCCAGGATCATGTTGTTGCAGATCTTGGCGGCCTGCCCCGCGCCGGGTCCGCCGCAGTGGACGATCCTCTTGCCCATGGCTTCGAGAAGCGGCCGTGCTGCGGCAAACGCATCCTCCGCCCCGCCCACCATGAAAGTTAGCGTGGCGGCCTTGGCACCGCCCGTGCCGCCCGAAACCGGCGCATCGACCGACGCCATTCCGGCGGCCGCCGCGATAGCATGGACGGCGCGCGCGCTGTCGACATCGATGGTGGAGGAATCGATCAGCAATGTGCCCGGTCGGGCTGCCGCCGCGATCTGGCTCCAGACCGTGCGTACATGGCTGCCCGCCGGCAACATGGTGACAACCGCGCTGGCATCCCGCAGCGCGTCTGCTGCGGTCGCCGCAATCGTGATCCCCATGGCTTCGGCCTCGCGCCTCGATGTCTCGGACAGATCGAAGCCGATTACGGTGTGGCCGGCCTTGGTCAGGTTGGCGGCCATCGGGGCGCCCATGTTGCCCAGGCCGATGAATGCGATGGTGGTCATGGTGTCCTCCGGCAGTGTCAGTGTCAGGCGGGTGGAAGGTCGGGATGTGGAGGATTCACAGGTGCGCGGAAGGTCAGACCGCCGAGCAGCATGAATCCATGGAACCAGAGCATCAGCCCGCCGAAACCCTTGTCGAGTTTCGGGTCAATGTTCGGAAAGGCCATTCCGAAATGCGAAGTGATGGCGGCCATCAGCAACAGGCCGGGAATGGCAGCAAGCACAACACCCTGCAGGCCGCAGCATTGGCGGCTGACAAGCCAGCCCACTGTGAGGCCGGCGACGGCACCGGCCAGCGCCTGTCCATTGGCAGATCCCCGCCCTTCGAAGAAGAACAGGTGGCCGGTGATCCGGAAAAGGGCCACGCCCGAGATCGCGAGAGCCAGCCCGAAGAGCAGAGGTTTCAGGGACGACAACATCTCAGGCCCGATTGCCACGGCCGAGCAACGAGCGCGCCACGATCAGGCGCATGATCTCGTTGGTGCCTTCGAGGATCTGGTGGACCCTGAGGTCGCGCACGATCTTTTCAATGCCGTAGTCGGCGAGGTAGCCGTAGCCGCCGTGCAGTTGCAGTGCCTGGTTGGCGATGGTGAAGCCTGTGTCAGTGGCGACGCGCTTGGCCATGGCGCACAGCGTGGTGGCATCGGAGTCCTTGCGGTCAAGGGCGGCGGCGGCACGCCAGAGCAGGCTGCGCGCGCCTTCCAGTTCTGTCGCCATGTCGGCCAGCGTGAACTGAAGCGCCTGGAACTGGTCGAGGCTCTTGCCGAAGGCCTTGCGCTCTGCGGCATAGGCGATGGCCCGGTCGAGTGCAGCCTTGGCACCGCCGATCGAGCAGGCCCCAATGTTGAGACGCCCGCCGTCAAGACCGGCCATGGCGATCTTGAAGCCGATGCCCTCCGGGCCAAGCCGGTTGGCCACAGGCACGCGTGCCTGCTCGAGGATTACGGCACGCGTCGGCTGGGCATTCCAGCCCATCTTGCGTTCTTCAGCACCGAACGCGAGGCCCGGCGTGTCCTTCTCGATTACCAGAGTGGAAATGCCCCCCGCCCCGTCTTCGCCGGTCCTGACCATGGTGACATAGACATCCGAGCGGCCAGCGCCGGAGATGAACTGCTTCTGCCCGGTGACGATGTAATGGTCGCCATCTCGCACGGCGCGGGTCTTGAGCGCGGCCGCATCGGAGCCCGCACCCGGTTCGGTCAGCGCATAGCTGGCCAGATGCTCCATGGTGCACAGCCGGGGCAGGAAACGTCGACGTTGCTCGTCAGACCCATAGGCGTCGATCATCCAGCCGCACATGTTGTGGATCGAGATGTAGGCCGAGACCGTGGCGCAACCTGTGGCCAGAGCCTCGAAGATCAGCGCCGCATCCAGACGCGACAGGCCCGAACCGCCAACATCCTCCCGGATGTAAACCCCCCCCATTCCGAGCGCAGCAGCGGCGCGCATTTCGTCGACCGGAAAATGCTTGTCATGATCCCAGCGCACCGCATGGGGCGCCAGCGTCTCCGCGGCAAAGGCGGTTGCCATCTCGCTGATGGCAAGCTGATCATCATTGAGCCCGAACATCGGCACGGCACATCCGCCTCGGCAAGAACCTGAAGCACCTGTCTAGCGCAGTTTCAGCCAAAGCGATCAGGGGTGATTGCGCACAGCCCATGCGCGTCCAGGCGCAAGCCTGCCCGGTTGCATGCCAACGCGCGATGGCCTCAACGTTTGGGAGACGACAGCCGCTTGACGTTCGACTTGACGCGGCGCGCTGCAGGTTTCAGCGCGGCATTGGCTAGCCTGCGGCCGGACTGCATCATGGTTGGCGGATGCGCGCCCTGCCACACGGCGAGTGCGGACTGCCACCAGATGCTGTGCATCTCGACATGGACCGCGATGGCGCCTTCCGCAACGGCGGCAAACTTCTCCTCCACCATGCGTTCATTCTCGCGGGTGCCCCCGCCGAGGCCAAACATCTCAAGCCAGAGAAGTGGCGCTCTTTGCGCAACCACCAGCGGAGCCAGCATCAGGTCCTTGTTCATACCGCCCCTATGCCGCCAAATGCTGCACTGCGTCAAGCTCAATCATTGTGCAGTGCAGCAAAACGATCAGATCTTGCGCAACTGGGACTCTGTGACCCAGAATACCTCGCCGCTGCTCTCAGCGCTATCGAGCCAGAGGAAGTCGATGGCAGGGTATTCCTCGTCGAGGATCTCGCGATCCGTCCCGATTTCGCAGATCATCCCGCCGCCGCGCGTGAGGTGCTTGCCGGCCTCGGCAAGGATGCGGCGGACCACGTCCATGCCATCAGCCCCCCCTGCCAGCGCCATGGCAGGTTCGGCCCGGAACTCAGGCGGCAGGTCTGCCATCGTCTCGGCATCAACATAGGGCGGGTTGGTGATGACCAGGTCGTAGCTCTTGCCCTTGAGTGGTGCGAACAGATCACCCTGAAACAGGCTGATCCGGTCGGCAAAGCCGCTCTCGGCGACGTTCTCGCGCGCCACCGCCATGGCGTCAGGGGACAACTCCACGGCGTCGATCTTGGCGTTCGGGAAGATGTGCGCAGCCAGAATGGCGAGGCAGCCGGAGCCGGTGCACAGATCCAGCACGCTGGTCACCGCCTGGACATCGTCGATCAGGGTGAAGTCGTCACCGCCGAACAGGCCCGAGAACAGCATCTCGCCAATGTAGGAACGCGGTACGATCACGCGCTCGTCCACCTTGAAGGGGATGCCCTGCATGTAGGTGCGCCCTGTCAGGTAGGCCGCAGGCTTGCGCGTGGCGATGCGCTGATCGATCAGGGCCAGCAATTGTTCGCGCTCGGCCCGCGTCAGCCGCGCATCGACGAAGGGCTCAAGCTGGTCGACCGGCAGATGCAAGGTTTCGAGGATGAGATAGGCCGCCTCATCCAGCGCCGTCGTCGCGCCATGGGCATGGACAAGATCGGCGGCACGGAAGCGGCTGACCGCATGGCGGAGGATGTCACGAATCGTGATCAGTTCGTCGGCAAGTGATGGCTTGGTCATGACTCTGCCATCCCATAATTGGCTGCCTGCGACAACCGCCGGAGGCCCAATCACAACAGCCTGATCGCCACCACGCCCGCGAGGGCCAGAAAAGCCGCACACCAGTGCAGCGGCCCGATCTGTTCCTTCAGCACAAAGGCCGCAATCACCATGGCAAACAGGACCGAAGTCTCGCGCAACGCCGCCGCCATGGCCATCGGGGTAGTTTTCAGCGCCCAGATATACAGCAGGAAGCCTGTCATCGAGATCACCGAAATGGTGAAGGACAAGCGGGCATGTCGCCTGAGCAGTATCAGCGGGTTGCGTCCCTCAATGCGCACCATGAGCGCCAGCATCAGCGCATTGCCTATCGCGATCATGCAGGCATAGCTTGCGACATTGGAGGTGAGGCGCACGCCCATTGCATCGGCAGCCACGTAGCCCGCACCGCACAGCGCAGCAAAGAGGGCATAGCCAACGCCCGACAACTCGGCTTTGCCCGCACGCCACGCGATCAGGGCCAGCAGGATCAGCGCGCTGGAAATCAGGATCACCCCGAAGGCACCGCCCGGCGTCGGCCATTCGTCGAACATCAGGATCGCGATTGGCAATGCCAGCAACGGAATGCCGGCCCGCATGATCGGGTAGGCCAGCCCATAGCTGGTGCGGATGTAGGCCGCCATCGCCGCGCGAATGCCGATGCTGTTGATGATCACGCCACCGACGAGCCAGGGCCAGACCTCGCGCGAGGGCAATCCAACCAGCATGAGAAGCGGGATGCAGATGACGCCCGCCGCCATCACGGAACAGGCGATGATGTCGCCGGGTTCCTTGTGCGAGCGCGCCATGGCATTCCAGACGGCATGCAGCAGCGCGCTGGCCATGATGGCCAGAAAGGGTATCGTTCCGATCACGAACGGACTTGCATCAAGGGGCGTTCCGGCAGCGTGCGGTCAATCTGCCCGAGGCCGCGCAGCGCGCCCAGAGCCGGCAGGCCATGGCCGGCATGCACGCTCTGCGTGAGGACTTCGCCGTCCAAGCCGTCCCCGACGTCACAGCCGCCTCTCCATGAACACGCTCAGCGGATCGGGTTGATAGGGCGCGAAGGCCGTGCGCGGCACAAAGCCAGCCTTGCGATACAGCGCGAGCGCGGGGGCCGAATAAATGCCAGTTTCCAATCGCAACAAGCTGATGCCGGCCTCTCGCGCTGCCTGTTCCACGGCGGCGATGAGGGCTGCACCGACGCCCTGACCGCGCGCTGCATTGGCGACGAAGAAGCGTTTCAGTTCGCCATGCTCCTGTCCAAGCAGGATGCTTCCGCAGCCGAGTGCGACCCCGCCCCGCCGCGCCACGAAGAAGCGTACCGCCGGATCGAGCAACTGCGACAGGTCCAGCATGTGGTTGCTCTCCGGCGGATACAGCGCCGCTGAATAGTCCTCGGAGGCCGCAAGAAACTGCCTGACCTCCGGCTGGTCCGGTGTCTCGGGCGCTATCTGCAGCGGAGGTCGTGGGCGCAGGTCCTTGTAGAAATAGACGGTGCCGCACAGGCGCCCGTCCGGCCACAGGGCATAGTCCGGGATCAGCCCGGCCCGGCGCCAGCCGGCCCTTGTGTAAAGCCGGTCGCCGGCGCTGTCCTCGACCGTGTCGAGCACTATCAGCCACCAGCCCACCTTGCGCGCTTCCTGCTCGGCATGGGTGAGCAATGCTGCCCCGATGCCTTTGTTGCGGCCATCGCGATGGACCAGCATCTTGGCGAGATCGGCGCGGTGAGGCTGGTTTGGTGTGCCGGATGCAACGACCTGCACAGTACCGATGAGGCGGCCGGCGCTCTCGGCCACAAGCAGGATGCGCTGGCCCTCTGCCACGTCCTCGGCCACACGGGTCCAGAAGCGCACGGCCTCGGCGCGCGTCAGACCTGTCATGAACGACACGGATGCGCCGCCCGCCACGCAGTCGAGCAGAATGTCAGCGAGTTCACCGACGCGAGACCTGGCTTCGGCCGGATCAGCACGGCGGATGATGAAGGAGTGCTCTGTCATAGCCGCGCTCAGGAAGGCTGCCTGGACAGGACAACGGCATAACGCGCCGGATCCTCGCCGGGATTGTGGAAGGTGATTGGCTGGTCAAGCCGCATCAGCAGGCAGTCGCCCGTGCCAAGCAGCGTGACGGCTTCTCCGATGGTCATCTCGATGGCGCCCTCCAGCACCCAGACCTGTTGTTCGATGTCTTTAGACGCTGTGTAATTGTCGAACACAACGCGCCCGCCCGCCGGGAACGTCACATAGACGATCTCGGCTGTCGCACCGGCTGGCGAGACATTGCGCCGGACATAGCCCGACGCGGGGTCACGCCAGTCGCTCTGGTCCTCCCAGCGGCTGAGCGGCGCGATGCTGGCAAGCGGCGGTGGAAACAGCGACGCCATGCTGGTGCCGAGACCCGCCGCGAGCCGCGCCAGCACGGACGCCGTCGGGCTGACCTCGCAGCGCTCGATCTTCGAGATCATGGCACGGCTAACCCCGGATGCTTCGGCAAACTGCTCCAGCGTCCAACTGCGCCCGCTGCGGGCTGTCTTGAGCCGATCCGCCAGAGCCTGATTGACACCTTTATCCATGATATGAGATTATTTCTCTGATCAGGGATGTCAAGACACCTGGCGGGTCCGGACATGGCGCGGCATCGGAAGACAGATTTTTGCCAGCTCAGGCCACAATGGCGGTCCGCCCCTTGAAGACAAGCCACACATTCCCGAATGGGATCCGGGCGGCCCCGGAAATTACTTCGCCTGGAAAGCTGCTCATCGCCGCGCTTGGCGCTCGGTCGGACATGACACGATGCTGCGACGCGCCGGGAAGGACGAAGCGCTGGGGCTGACCTAGGAGGAATACGTGCCCGAGCTCCTCGATCGCGGCATCTATCTTCAGGCAGAGGAAGTCGCGTCCATTGCCGCGATCAAGGCCGGCCGAAGGTCACGCCGGGGCCGACGCCATATGTGATCAGTCGGCACTACCCGCGACACGCGCAACCCTCGACGAAACGGGGTGCCGCTGCTATGTGCGCAGCCATGACAACGCAAAGCATCGACAACATTCGCAACTTCTCGATTGTTGCGCATATCGGCCATGGCAAGTCCGCGCTCGCCGACCGTTTGATCCAGCTCACCGGTGGGCTCACCGCGCGCGAGATGACCGAGCAGGTTTTGGACTCGATGGACATCGAGCGCGAGCGGGGCATCACCATCAAGGCCCAGACGGTGCGGCTGCACTACAAGGCCAAGGACGGCAAGGTCTACATCCTCAACCTGATGGACACGCCCGGCCATGTCGACTTCGCCTACGAGGTCTCGCGCAGCCTCGCCGCCTGCGAGGGCTCGCTGCTTGTGGTCGACGCCTCGCAAGGTGTCGAGGCCCAGACCCTTGCCAATGTCTATCAGGCGCTCGACGCCAACCACGAGATCGTGCCTGTCCTCAACAAGGTNNTGATCTGCCCGCCGCCGAGCCCGATCGCGTCAAGGAGCAGATCGAGGAGGTAATCGGCCTCGATGCTTCCGATGCGGTGCCCATCTCGGCCAAGACAGGGCTCAACATCGAGGCGGTGCTGGAAGCCATCGTCACCCGGCTCCCCGCCCCCAAGGGCGATCCCGACGCGACGCTGAAGGCGATGCTGGTTGATTCCTGGTATGACAACTACCTTGGCGTTGTCGTGCTGGTGCGTATCATCGACGGCACTTTGAAGAAGGGCCAGCGCATCAAGATGATGCGGGCTGGCGCGGTCTATGATGTCGAGCGTGTCGGCTATCTGACACCCAAACTCGTCACGGTCGAAAGCCTTGGGCCCGGCGAGGTCGGCGTGATCACGGCCTCGATCAAGGAAGTGGCCGATACCCGCGTCGGTGACACCATCACCGATGACCGCAAGCCGACAGCCCAGCCGCTTCCGGGCTTCAAGCCCGTGCAGCCGGTGGTGTTCTGCGGCCTCTTCCCGGTCGATGCAGCCGAGTTCGACGAGTTGCGTTCGGCCCTCGGCAAGCTACGCCTCAACGATGCCAGCTTCTCCTACGAAATGGAAACCAGCGCCGCGCTCGGCTTCGGCTTCCGCTGCGGCTTCCTCGGCCTGCTGCATTTGGAAATCGTGCAGGAGCGGCTCAGCCGCGAGTTCAACCTCGACCTGATCGCCACGGCACCCTCGGTGGTCTACCGCATCCTGCAGACCGATGGCGAGGTCATCGAGCTGCACAATCCCGCCGACATGCCCGATGTGATGAAGATCGAGGCCATTGAGGAGCCGTGGATCCGGGCCACCATCCTGACGCCGGACGAGTACCTCGGCTCGGTACTCAAGCTCTGCCAGGACCGGCGCGGCATCCAGATCGATCTGGGCTATGTCGGCAGCCGCGCCAAGGTCGTCTACGACCTGCCGCTCAATGAGGTCGTGTTTGACTTCTATGACCGCCTGAAATCGGTGTCGAAGGGCTATGCCTCGTTCGACTATGCCATCACCGAGTACAAGGAGGGCGACCTCGTCAAGATGTCGATCCTCGTCAATGCCGAGCCAGTCGATGCACTCTCGATGTTGGTGCATCGCACCCGGGCCGATATGCGCGGCCGCGTCATGTGCGAGAAGCTGCGCGAACTGATCCCGCAGCACATGTTCCAGATCCCGATCCAGGCCGCGCTCGGCGGCAAGATCATTGCCCGCGAAACCATCCGTGCCCTGCGCAAGGACGTCACTGCCAAGTGCTACGGCGGCGACATCACCCGCAAGCGCAAGCTGCTGGAGAAGCAGAAGGAGGGCAAGAAGAAGATGCGCCAGTTCGGCAAGGTCGATATCCCCCAGGAAGCCTTCATCGCCGCGCTGAAGATGGATTGACCGGCCTGGACGTTACCATTCCTGGAAGCCTTTAACCGGAACGTCACCAGCGATCCCGCATAACGCCCCTCAGCAACGGGAGCGTTTGAATGAGTGGACATGATGCACTGGTTGTCCGCGGTCTGGTGAAGCGCTTTGGCGGCTTTACGGCTGTCAACGGGCTCGATCTTGGTGTGCGCCGCGGCGAGCTCTACGCATTGCTGGGCCCGAACGGGGCGGGTAAGACCACCTCGCTCAGGATCGTCGCCGGGCTGCTTTCTCCAGACGCGGGCGAGATCAGCATTTGCGGTGTCAACCGCCTGCGGGATCCGGTTGCGGCAAAGCGTGTGGTGGCTTGGCTGCCGGACGAGCCGATGGTCTACGACAAGCTGACACCTGTGGAGTATCTCGATTTTGTCGCCGGCCTTTGGCAAGTGGAGCCAGCGGCAACGAAGCGGCGCCGCGATGCCCTGCTGGAGACCCTCGATCTGACCCGAGTGGCCGACCAGCGCTGCGAGGGCTTTTCGAAAGGCATGCGCCAGAAGGTGGCTCTTGCCGGTGCGCTGATCCACGAACCCGAATTGCTGATCCTCGACGAACCGCTGACCGGCCTCGATGCATCGATGGCGCGCCATGTCAAGGAACTGCTTCAGGCGCGCGTCGCAACAGGCGTGACGGTGATCCTCACCACCCATATCCTTGAGGTTGCCGAACGGCTCAGTGACCGCATCGGCATTATCCGCAACGGCAGGCTGGTGTGCGAGGGCACCATGGCCGAGTTGCGCGATGGTGGCGCGTCGCAGGGTTCGACCCTCGAAGATGTCTTCCTTGATGTCGTCGCGCGCGAAGAGGCCGCCTGAGATGAGGGGCCTCGTGTCCGGTGCAACCCGCGCCGTTCTGGCGCACGAAGCCCGCCTGTCGCTGCGCGGTGTTGCCGACATGGCAGGCCCGAAGACGGCCATGCGACCCTGGCGCATCGCGGGCGTTCTGGCTGTGGTCGGTACCATCATTTTTGGCGTGTCGCATCTCTTGCTGATGACAGCCGGCCAACTCGATCCTGCCGATCCGCGCGTCCAGATCACGCTGACGATCAACCTCGCCTTCCTGTTCATCCTCATGATCTCGGCAGCGCTCGATTCCGCTGCCTACGCGCTTTACGCGCGCGGCGACTATGACCTGATGTTTTCCGCGCCCCTAGCTCCGCAAACGGTGCTCCTGGTCAGGGCCCTCAATGTCTTCGGCTTCACGCTTGCAAAGGCAGGCCTTTATGGCGCGCCGATGCTGATCCTGCTCTGTGTGCAGCGCGGAGCGCACTGGTTGGCTGGCCTGCCCTTGATCCTGGCGCTTGCGCTCAGTGCAACGGCCATCGCCATTGGGCTGGCCATGGGCATGGTTCGCCTCATCGGCATAAGGAGCACGCGCGTTGCGGCGCAGGTGGCTGCAGCGCTGGCTGGGCTGCTGGTGCTCGTGATGGTGCAGTGGGAGGCCATTTTCGGACCGGGGCCAAAGGATGCCCTGGTCGCCGACTACATAGCCAACCCACAGTCACTCGGTTGGCAACTGGCGACCTTGCCCGCCCGCGCCATGACGGGCGATGGTGTTGCCTTGGGTGCGTGATGGCTGTGCTGATGTTCGTCGGCCTTGCCGAGAGCTTTGTGCGAAACGCGGTCCTAGCGGCAGGATCGGCAGCCACGGCTCCTGCCCGTGCCCGGCGCAGTCGCGCCTCGTTCGGCGCATCGCCCATGGCAGCGCTGATGCTCAAGGAACGGCGTGTGATCCTGCGTGATCCGTGGCTCCTGTCGCAGATCCTGATGCAGTGCATTTTTCTGATCCCGGTCGCCGTCGTGACGGTTTATCGTGTCGCGAGCGGGGCTGACGATGCGTCGGCGCTCGTGCCTGTCCTGATCGTTCTGTGTGGCCAGATTGCCGGCGGGCTGACCTGGATCGCACTATCCGCGGACGAAGCGTCCGAACTTGCCCTGACCGCGCCGATGGATCCCCTCTTGCGCGCCCGCGCCCGCATCGGCGCCATATCCTGGCTTGCCGTCATGTTCGCGGCACCGCCCTTGATGCTTTTGCTGGTGTTCGATGCCTGGGCTGGTCTGGTCAGCCTGCTCGGTGTTGCGTGCGCGATCATCTGTGGCATCTTGGTCAACATCTGGCACCAGCCCCGACTGGCGAGGACAGGCATGATCAGGCGGCGCATGAAGAGCCCGATCTCCGTGACACTGATGGAGCTTCTGGCTTTGATGGTGGTTGCGGTCGCGCTCTGGCCCTTGCTGGCCGGAGATTATCTAGCCGCGATGCTGGGCGCGCTCTTGGCTGCAGCCACGATGGCCGTGCTGTATGCTGCGCGCCCGCGCGCGCCTGCCTGACGATCTCTTTTTGACGGCTCAGCGCCCAAGGGCCACGGGCGTCGCGCCGGGCGGCGGGGCAGGAAGTGGCTGCGGTATGTAGCGCACGGGCTGTGGAGAGGCGGGCCGGGACGGTGCTGCCGGCACGACGGCTGGCTTCGTAGCTGCCGGGGTAACAGGTGCTGGCTTGCGCGGGCTGATCGTTGAGGTCACCAGTCCTTCAGGCGTGTCGAGGCCATAGATGTCATCGCGGAAATGGATCATGCCATCGCCCGCGGCCCAGCCGGTGAGATAGACCCACGCGATGGGGACCGAGCGGCTGAGCCTGATATCCTTGCGCTCGCCGATCACCAGCGCAGCGTCGATCTTGGACTGGTCCCATTCGCTGCCCTTGAGCAACCAGAGCGCCAGATCCTTGACACCGTCCACGCGGGCGCAGCCCGAGGAGTTGAAGCGCACGTCGTTGCGGAACAACTCTTTCTTCGGAGTGTCATGCATGAGCACGGCATGGCTGTTGGGCATGTCGATCCGGATCGTGCCCAGGGAGTTGGTCGGGCCGGGATCCTGGCGCACGAAGAAGTTCGGGTTGCGAGGCGTCTTCCAGTCGATGGTCTTTGGGTCGATTTCCTGATTGCCGGCACCGATCACGCGCATGTTGTGTTTGGCCAGCCAGGTCGGGTCCTTGGCCATCTGCGGCATGATGTCGGCCTTGATGATCGACATCGGCACGGTCCATGTCGGATTGAGGTTGACCGCGCTGATACGCGTGGCTAGCACCGGCGAGGGCCGGTCAGGCCGCCCGACGATGGCCACGTGGCGGCGCTCGACGACACCATTGTCGATGGCTTCGACCTGAGCGCCGGGAATGTTGACGACGACATATCGGCTGGTGAAGGCAAACGCGTTGCCTTCAAGCCGGTGGATCGAGGCTCGCAACTGGTTGAGGCGCACATCGACCGGCACGTTCAGCGCCCGCGTGGTCAGCCGCCCCACCGAGCCGGTCTGCGACAGGCCGTGCCGCACCTGAAAGCGCTTCAGCGCATCTTCAGTGGCCTTGTCGAACAGGTCCCCGCCGGCTGCGTCCGGGTCAAGATCGCCGGTCAGAATCAGGCGGACCTTGAGTTGTTCCACAGGGCCTCCGCGCGATCCGGCCCTTAACCCGGCAATCTGTGGAGGGAGCATCGGCCAGCCACCACCCGCTGCCAGTTCCTCGTAGAAGGCGAGCGCGGCGCGTGTATGCTCCAGCGTATGTGGGCCATACAGGGGGTGGGCATGCTGCGGTTGGGCGGCACGGGCCTCGTCTAGCACCGACTGTGCCGAAGACTGTGGATTGTCCAACTGGCTGCGGGGGCGATCAGCGCTGCCGTCCGTGGGACGTGCGGAGATGGCGGGATTGGCGAGCCCTGCCTCCGAACTCAACAGCAAAGCTGCCAGGCCTGCCGCCATGGGAGCCAGATTGAGGCGCCGGGTACGCATACGCACGATCTCCTGCCGGCACAGCACCGGAACAGACGATCACCCTCCCACAGGTCCGTCTATGGAAGGTTAACCTTGCCACATTCGCCAGAGGTACCGGCTCCGGTCAGCCGTCTCAGCGGATGAACGGGTTGCCGGCACGTTCGGCGCCGATCGTCGAGGCGGGACCATGGCCGGGCAGGAAGGTCACATCATCCGGCAAGGTCATCAGCCTGGCCTTGATCGAGCGGATGAATAGGGCATGGTCACCATAGGGGAAGTCGGTCCGCCCGATCGATCCCTGGAACAGCGTGTCGCCTGCGAGCATGAAACGCGACGGCTCGTGATAAAATACCACCGAGCCGGGCGAATGGCCAGGCACATGGCGGATTTCGAAGTCGAGCTCGCCCAGCGCGACATGGTCGCCGTCCACAAGGTGCCGGTCGGGTACGACGGGACGCAAGCCCTCCATGCCGAATTGCAGTCCAGATTCGGCCAGGCTGTCGAGGATAAACTGGTCGGCCTTGTGCGGTCCGATCACCGGAAGCTGAAGTGTCTCAGCCAGTTCCGCCGCACCGCCGGCGTGGTCGACATGGCCATGGGTCAGCCAGATGGCCACCGGCGTGACGTCGAGTTTCCGGACCGCATCCAGCAGGCGCGGCAGATCGCCACCCGGATCCACCACCGCAGCCTGCTGTGTGGCGGTGCACCACACGATCGAGGCATTCTGCTGGAACGGCGTGACCGGGATGACCGCGACCTTGATCGCGGGCTCGGGCGGGTTCAAATCGGACTGGGCGTCGTCGGACATAAAGTCGGGCTCCGTCTAGGGTTTCTTCAGGCAGCCCGCCGCCAGCAGGTGGAAGGCGCGGGCGCGGTGTGACAGGCCTATGCTGCCATCGGCGGGAATGCCGTGCTTCTCGTCGGCGCTCATTTCGCCAAAGCTGCGGCTGTGTCCGTCGGGCTGGAACATCGGGTCATAGCCAAATCCGGCGCTGCCGCGCGGTGGCCAGATACAGGTTCCGTGCACGCGGCCCTCGAACAGGTCTTCGTGCCCATCGGGCCAAGCCAGCACCAGCGCCGAGACGAAGTGCGCCCGCCATCTTTCGCGCGGGACATGACGCTTGCCGAGTTCGCTGACCACGCGGGCCATGGCGCCCAGAAAATCACGCGGCTGCCCTGCCCAGTCTGCCGTGAACAGGCCAGGCGCGCCGTCGAGTGCATCGACGCACAGGCCCGAATCATCGGCGAGCGCCGGCAGTCCGGTCGCCTTCGCAGCGGCATGGGCCTTCAGGGCGGCGTTCTCCGAGAACATCCAGCCGGTCTCCACGGGCTCCGGCAGACCCAGTTCGCCGGCAGAGACGGTCTCGATGCCGTAGGGCCGCAGCAGTGCTGTCATCTCCTTGAGCTTGCCGCCATTGTGCGTGGCAATAACCAGCTTGCCGGTCACCGGACGGGGGGGGGCGGTCCGCTCGTGCCTGCTGCTCGCGTCCTTCCCGCTCATCCCGCGATCACCGTTTTCTGCATCCCCACGAGGTCTGAAATGCCAGCGCGGGCCAGCGCCATCATCGCCGCCAGTTGCTCCTCGCTGAACGGCTCGCCTTCGGCCGTGCCCTGCACCTCGACGATGCCGCCCTTGCCGGTCATCACGAAGTTGGCGTCGGTCTGGGCGCCGGAATCCTCGATGTAGTCGAGGTCGAGCACGGGTTGGCCGGCCACGATCCCGCAGGAGATTGCGGCCACGTGATCCTTCAGGGGCTGGCGACCCTGCAGCATGGCCCGGCCCTCCATCCACTTGAGCGCATCATGCAGGGCAATCCAGGCCCCGGTGATCGAAGCCGTGCGCGTGCCGCCATCCGCTTGCAGCACATCGCAATCGACGGTGATCTGGCGCTCGCCGAGCGCGCCGAGATCAACAACGGCGCGCAGGGAACGCCCGATCAGGCGCTGGATTTCCTGCGTCCGGCCCGAGGGCTTGCCGGTGGTGGATTCGCGGCGTGTGCGCTCCAGCGTGGCGCGCGGTAGCATGGCGTATTCCGCGGTGACCCAGCCCTTGCCGGTGCCGCGCAGCCATGGCGGGCCCTTCTCCTCGACCGTTGCGGCACAGAGCACACGGGTCTCGCCAAAGGTCACGAGGCACGAGCCTTCTGCATAGCGCACCACGCCACGTTCAAGCGTCACGGGGCGCATCTGGGTCGGAAGGCGTTTGGAGGGGCGCATGGAGGCTCCGGAGCGGGGTTGTCTCAGCCTTGGCTGTTTAGGGATGTCCTGGGCGCGGCGCAAGTTGCCAGCCGCCTGTGTTCCCGAACGATGACTTGCATCAGGGAAATTGATCTATTCAGGCGCGGGCCAGCCGTTGACGCAAGCGCACGAAAGACCGATCCATGGGCAGGCAAGAGGGCGGGCAAAAGGGCAGGGGCGCGACATGGCTTGGCATTCCCAAACCTGGAACTGGATCAATGGCGCATGGGTCGAGGGCAATCCCGGCATCATGGGGCCGCGCAGCCATGGCGCCTGGCTCGCGTCGACCGTGTTCGACGGCGGCCGGATCTTCGATGGCGTGATGCCGGACATGGACAGGCATGCGGCGAGGCTTAACCGTTCTGCCGTCGGCCTCGGGCTGAAGCCGACGATGGAGGCTGATCACATCGTCGATTTGGCGCGCGAAGGCACGCGGAAGTTTGCACCCGGAACAGCGCTTTATGTGAAGCCGATGTATTGGGGTGAAGCTGACGGTCCGTCCACGATCATGCCCGATCCGGAGACGACAGGTTTCTGCCTGTGCCTGTTCGAGGCGCCGATGCCGGCGGCAACCGCTGGCTTCTCGGTGACGCTGTCGCCATTCCGGCGGCCGACACTCGAAACGATGCCGACCGATTCCAAGGCCGGGTGCCTTTATCCCAACAATGCCCGCGCACTCCGAGCAGCCAAGGCAGCCGGCTTCGACAATGCGCTGGTGCTCGACATGCTGGGCAATGTTGCCGAGACGACCACCTCAAACGTCTTCATGGTCAAGGACGGCGTCGTCAGGACACCGGCCGTCAACGGCACGTTCCTGAATGGCATCACGCGCCAGCGGACGATTGCCCTGTTGCGCGCGGAAGGCTACGTGGTCGAAGAGTCGAGCCTGCGCTATGCCGATTTCGAGACAGCCGACGAGATTTTTTCGTCGGGCAACTATTCCAAGATTGTGCCGATCATCAGGATCGACAACCGCGACCTCCAGCCCGGCCCGGTCGCGCGCAAGGCCCGCGAACTCTACATGGACTTCTCGTTGGGGGCACTGGTCTGAAGGGGCCTGCGGCTCCCCGGAAACCTCAGATCGAGTTTCAGCAGTCGCGCGCCACCAGCCGCCACCAACCCATATGCGGCCAGCGCAGCAGTGCCGACGATGGCGGCAGCCACCAGCGCCTGCTCACGTGGCACCATGCCCGCGACGACCAGTGCCGGATCGCGCAGGACCAGGATGGCGATCTCGAAGGCAATCGCGCCCGCGAACGAAACAATTAGCGCCTTGGCCAGCACATCGCCGGGCTTGGTCCAGCCGCGACGCAGCGCGAGCGCATAAAGGATGCCGAAATTGATCCACGCCCCGATGGCCGTGGCCAGCGCGAGTCCAGTCGCGCCCAGAGGGCCGACGAGCACGATCTTGAGCACGACATTGAGGGCAAGCGCCGTGAGCGACGCGATCACCGGCGTGGTCGTGTCACCGCGAGAAAAGAAGCTGGCAACAACCGACCGGATCAGCAGGACCGGAATCAGCCCAAGGGCATAGGCAAAGAGCACGCTCGCCGCCGTCTCCGCCGCACGGGCGTCGAAAGCGCCGCGTCCGAACAGCGCCTTGACCAGCAGATCCGGCATCGTCAGGAATGCGGCGACAAACGGCATGGCCAGCACCACGGTCATGGCAATGGCCCGGTTCTGCTCCCGCATGGCAGCCGGCGCGTCTCCCGCCGAGATCAGACGGCTCATGGTCGGCAGCACCACGGTGCCGGCGGCGATGCCCAGAACACCCACCGGCAACTGGTAGATCCGGTCCGCATAGTAGATCGCGGAATAGGAGCCCGTTGGCAGGAACGAGGCGATGATCATGTCGGCCAGGACCGCGATCTGTACGCCGGCGGAGCCCAGCACCGCCGGCCCGAGGGCTTTCAGGAAGTCTTTCA
>JAPLOV010000087.1:27093-56973 GCA_026400565.1 Hyphomicrobiales bacterium
GACAGATTAAGCAGCACCGGCGCAAAGGCGGCAGCAGCGAACTTGTCGACGGCGTTCAGCAGGCCGGCCTGCAAGGTCACGAGCGTAATGAACAGCAGATAGGGGAAGGTGATCCGCGCCAGGGCCACCGTGAGTTCCATCGCCTCCGGATTGGCGCGCTGTCCGGGGGCCACAAGCCCGATCAGCCAGGGCATCTGCGGCAGGGCCAACGCAAGGATGGCGATTTGAACCAGCAGGATCAGGGTGAAGACCCGGTCGGCAAAGAGCTTTGCGGCAGCCTGCCCGGCCTGCTCTCTGAGCCGCACATAGGCGGGAACAAAAGCCGACGAAAATGCCCCCTCGCCGAAGATCGCCCTGAACTGGTTCGGCAGCTTCTGCGCCACGACGAACGCATCCATCATCTGCCCGGCACCCAGGATCGCTGCCAGGATGATGTCGCGCATAAAACCCGTCAGGCGAGACAGGAGCGTGAAACCGCCAACCGAGAGAATCTTCTTGAACATGTCTGGCCGGGACCGTTGCGCGCAACCCGGACGGGGTCAACTGCTGCCGTGACTGCCGCCGTGTCACTGCGGTGCGGAGGAGACCTTCAGAAGCTGCCGGCAGGCTTTCCGGCCCGCCCACGAGCGGCGGGCCTGACAGGCTCCATCGCCTCTGGCTCGGCCAGTCCCACCGTTTCGCCAACCAGATAAAGTGGCCGTCGCTTCACCTCGGCGAAGATGCGGCCCACATACTCCCCGATCATGCCCAGAGAGATCAACTGGATGCCCGAAAAAAACATGATCGAGACCACCAGCGTCGGAAAGCCAGGCAAGTCCGTGCCGAACAGCAACGTTCGGAGCGCGTAAAACATCGCCAGAGCCGTGGCGAACACCGCGATCATGATGCCGAAATAGGTCGCTATCTTCAGCGGAACGGTCGAGAATGATGAGATGCCGTCAAAGGCAAAGCCGAACAGCTTGCGAAAATTGAACTTGGTTGTGCCGTGCAGCCGCTCGGCGACCTGGAAGTCGACGCCGATGCTGCGAAAACCCACCCAGGCGTAAAGCCCCTTCGAAAAGCGCGCGCGTTCGCCCATCGCGCACAAAGCGTCCACGGCCTTGCGGTCCATCAGGCGGAAATCGCCGGCCCCCTCGGGCAACCTAGTCTCGCCGAAGCGCTCGAACAGCTTGTAGAAGGCGCGCGCGAAGCTGCGCTTGAGCCGGCCTTCGCCATCCCGGTCCGAACGCACGCCGTAGACCATGCCATAGCCTTCGCGCCACTTGGCAAGGAACAGCTGCAGCACGGACGGCGGATGCTGGAGATCGGCGTCCATGATCGCCACGGCCCGTCCGCGGGCATGGTCGAGGCCGGCAGCAATGGCGATTTCCTTGCCGAAGTTCCGGCTGAACGACACGGCCCGGAGCCGCGCATCGGTGCTGTTGAGATCCCGGATCACGGCCAGCGAATCGTCGGCACTGCCATCATCGACGAAGATCACCTCCCAGCCGCTGGTTGCAGCATCGAGCACCGGGCGCAACGCATCCAGAAGCGGCCGGAGATTGCGCGCCTCGTTGAACACGGGCACCACGACGCTGAGTTCGATATCGGGGCTGTTCTTGACCGCTTGCGCCACGTCTGCCGTCCGGGAAGAGATCTGATGTCTGGTTGGCCATCACAAGAGCGGATCGCGCCCATCACAACAAGCCGATGTTGCGCAGATGGTTGAAAAGGACCATCAGGCTACGCACGTTCTTTGCCACCCTCGAAGTGAACCGAAGATGACCCGGCTTGTTCTCTGCGCCGATGATTTCGCCCTGAGCGATGGTGTCAGTCGTGCCATCGTCGCGCTGGCCGCTGCTGGCCGCATCAGTGCGACGGGTGCCATGACCAACCGGCCGCAGTGGCGGGCCTGGTCGCGCGAGATCGCAGGCCATACGGCGGGATCGACATCGGCGTGCATCTCAATCTGACGGTGGGCGAGCCGATCGCGCCGATGCCGCGGCTATGCCCGTCGGGCAGCTTTCCGGCGCTCAGTGTGGTGATCCGCGCAGCATTGCTGTCGGGCGATGTCCGCGCCGAGATCAGGGCGGAGACGGCTCGCCAGATCGATGCTTTCGAACAGGCCATGGGCTGCAGGCCGGATTTCATCGATGGGCACCAGCATGTTCACGCCATGCCGGGTGTGCGCAGCCCCGTGATCGAGGAACTGGTCCGCCGTGCTGCGGCGAAACGGGCTGAAGGCGATCATGCCGGCCCGCCCGTGCCTTATGTGCGTGATCCATCCGACAGCATCGCCGCCATCAGGGCGCGCGGCGTGGCTGTGCGCAAGGCAGTGCTGATCAGCGGGCTGGCAACGGGGTTCGGTCGGGTGGTGCGGGTGGCTGGACTTGCCACCAATCAGGGGTTTAGCGGCGTCTCACCCTTCGATCCGGCACGGGACTTTGCCGCCGATATGCGCCGTTTTCTTGAGATGCCCGGACAGCGTCACCTCGTGATGTGTCATCCGGGCCATATCGATGACACGTTGCGGCGGCTAGATCCGGTGGTCGAGAGCCGCGAGACCGAGTTCCTCGTGCTCAGCGAAGGCCGCTGGTCGGAGGGCCACCAGCTGGTCAGGTTTGCCGACCTGTGAAGTGTGGCAGCGTGCAGGCGCGCCGCCATGCCATTGGTGGGCAGGGCGGCAAGGCCCCGCCCCATGGAATGCCTGATCAGGCGACGGCCTTGCCGTAAAGCTCGGCCACGTACTCCCAGTTCACAAGGTTCTCGATAAAGGCCTTGCAATAGTCCGGGCGGCGATTGCGGTAGTCGATGTAGTAGGAGTGTTCCCAGACATCGTTGCCGAGGATGGGCATGGCGCCATGCACCAGCGGGCTTTCGCCGTTCGGGGTTTTCATCACCACGATCTTGCCGCCTTGCACGGCCAGCCAGTGCCAGCCCGAGCCGAACTGACCGACGCCTGCCGCAATGAAGTCTTCCTTCATCTTGGCGACGGACCCGAAGTCATCGATGATGCCCTTTTCGAGAGCGCCGGGAATGTTGCCGCCGCCATTGGGCTTCATCCAGTGCCAGAAGTGCATGTGGTTGAAGTGCTGGCCGGCATTATTGAACAGGCCGGCATTCTTGCCGAACGAGCCCTTGACGATGTCCTCGAGGCTCTTGCCTTCGAACTCGGTGCCTTTGATCAGGTTGTTGCCGTTGTTAACGTAGGCAAGGTGGTGCTTGTCGTGATGATACTCAAGCGTCTCCCGGGACATGTAGGGCTGCAAGGCATCATGGGCATAAGGCAGATTGGGCAATGTGAACGACATCATGGTCTCCTTGGATGACACGCGGGGCGGCCCGTCCGGCCATCTGGCCGCACAGGTCGACAGGCACCTGCTGGCGTCCAGCATGGCGGCTCTTCTTCGTAGGTAGGCCTCCCGCGGCGTTCCGGCAACCGGCTTGCCGTGGACGGGTTTGGCATTTCGCTGTCTTTCCGGCTATTCTTCATGTTCGAAGGAGGTGGCCGAGGCTTAACCTTCCGGGTCGATCGGGCAGGAGACGCAGGCGTTGGGGCGACTTGGACAGATTGCAGGTGTGCTGCTGCTGGTGATCGGGGCAGGGCTCCTCGCCTGGGGCAGCCCCTATTACATGCTCGACTGGGGCGGGACATTGGTGATTGCGGGGTCGGTGCTCGCATCGGCCGGTCTCATCTGCCTGTTGCTCGGCGTGGCCTTGCAGCGCCTTTCGGCCCTGCGCTCCGACATCATGATGCTGCGCGCCGCAGACGCTGTCGATGCCGCGCCGTCCGGTCGGGCGGTTGACGGCCTTGAGCGGGAGCCGGTGTTGTCCGAAGCCGCGCGCGAGCCGTTGGCGGAAGCGCAGCCTGCCGATCAGAGATCAGTGCAGGTGCCGGCTTCCGGCGTGCCTACCGGTGCCGTGCTCGCGGGCGGGCTTGCTGCCGGCGGATTGGCCGTGGCGGCCAAGAGTATTCTCAGCGCTGTCGCCCCCGATCCGGCGTCGGGTGCCTCCGAAGCAGATTCAGCGATAATGGCAATTCCCGAGACTGTTGTCGCTGCTGACCATGAGCACGCACTTTCTGGTACCCGCGAGATCGCTGCTGATCTTGCTCT
Source organism: Hyphomicrobiales bacterium (assembly GCA_026400565.1). GTDB lineage: Bacteria > Pseudomonadota > Alphaproteobacteria > Rhizobiales > Beijerinckiaceae > Allobosea. The sequence goes on from JAPLOV010000087.1 coordinate 31,188, forward strand.
GCCGCCCCGCGCCGCGCCGACCTTCGATGAACCCTCATGGGACGAGCCCGCACTGGCCGAGATTGGGCCGGCCAACGAGCTGACGGCATCCGATCGTCATGCCCTCGATGATCTGCTCGCCCGTCTGGCTGGGCCGGTCGCAGACCAGACTGCCGCAGACCAGCCTGCCGCTGACAGAGGTGTCAGCAACGAGCCAGATCCCGAGCCGTCGGATGAAGAGCCAGCGTTCTCACCGGCCGCCGACCGTTTGGCTGACAGCGATCAGGGCACCGTTGACGATGAGGTGGCATCCCATCTGGTACGGCGCGACGATCTGTTTGCGCGCTTGGATCAGGCAGTGCGCAGTATCATTCAGGATGCCGGTGAAGGCGCTGCCAAAGTGCACGGTGAACCAGCCGAAACACCGGAACCGCAGTTGGAACTTGCCCCGGAGCCGGACGAGCCAGCCGCCGCCGGCGATGCGCCTTGGCAGGGCGAAGCATCGCCGGATGTCCAGTCTGTGGTTCTGCTTGCCGTTGACGAGGGCATGCCGACAAACACCGGCGCACGACCCGATGAGGACGAAGCGCCTGCGGCAGCTGACAGGGCGGGCCGCCAACTGAAGGTCCGCGCGGATGACGTCGACGATGATTTTGCCGATCTGCGGGCCGACCTCAACGCCGCCGGTCACGGGCCCTTCGTGGCCCAACCCGGCCAGCACTCTGCCGCAGCGGCTATGCCAGAAGCCCCCACGGCGTCCGACGAGGGCGTTGTGGCCGCCTACAATGTTGGCGACAGCGCCTATGCCATGCTGGCCAATGGACGTATCCGCGTCACGACTCCCGAGGGCCAATACCTCTTCCAGTCGATGGAGGAGCTGAAGGCATTCATGGCAGCGCGCCGTTCCGCCGACTAAGGGCGGCATGACGGGCCATCAGCTACTTGATGAGCCCGACCAGCGCCTTGAAATCGGCGGTTCCGGCCCGTTCGAGCCACTCGAACACGACCATTTCACTGGTTACAAGCTCGGCTCCGGCCTGCGCTGCACGCGCCAGCGCCGTCGACTTCGAGACTTCGCTCCGGCTTGACGTGGCGTCCACGACCAATGCCACGCGGTAGCCCTGCGCCACGGCATCAAGCACCGTCTGCAGCACGCAGACATGCGCTTCCGCACCGCACACGACCAGCGTGCCGCGCCCGCCCAGCCTGATCGTGGCGAGCCGGCGGGCAAGCGCCTCGTCGCCGAAGCAGGAGAAGCTGAGCTTTTCCAGCGTGACGGCATCGGGCCCAAGAGCCTTGCGCAGCGGCCCCACGGTCTGCCCGAGCCCCTTCACATACTGCTCGCTCCCCGTCACCGGCATACCGAGGCGCACAGCGGCATCCAGCAAAAGCCCGATCCGGGAGAGCATCAGGGCCGGCTCCAGAACCGCCGGGCTGAGGCGTTCCTGCGCATCGACGATCAGGAGTTGCGATGTGCTTGCTCCAAGCCGCATCACGACACCGAGCCGGATGTGTCGTCATTACCCGGCGTATGGCCGGTCATCGGTTTGAAGCCGCCGGCTGCCTTGATGGCGAAGGCATAGGCAAGGGCGCTTTCCTTCAGCGAATCGAAGCGGCCCGCCGCGCCGCCATGTCCGGCCGTCATGTGGGTGTGCAGCAGCACCGGCCCGCCACCCGTCATCCGGTCACGCAGGCGCTGCACCCACTTGGCCGGCTCCCAGTATGTCACGCGCGGATCGGTGAGGCCTGCGATCGCGAGGATCGGCGGATAGCCCTGCGACCTGACGTTCTCGTATGGCGAGTAGGCCTGGATCGTGCGGAAGGCGTCGGGATCGGTGATTGGGTTGCCCCACTCGGGCCATTCCGGCGGTGTGAGCGGCATCGTGGCATCCATGATCGTATTGAGCACATCGACGAAGGGCACATCGGCAATGATGCCGGCGAACAGGTCCGGCGCCATATTCGCCACCGCCCCCATCAGCAACCCGCCGGCGCTGCCGCCTTCGGCAACGATCCGGCCACGCGCCGTGTAGCCAAGCCGGGCCAGTTCCTCGCCGACGGCAATGAAGTCGGTAAAGCTGTTCGGTTTGCGTGCCAGTTTGCCGTCCCGATACCAGTTCCAGCCCTTTTCCGTGCCACCGCGCACATGCGCGATCGCATAGACGATGCCGCGATCGACCAGCGACAGCGGGCGAACCCGGAAGGAAGCCGACATCGAGGAACCATACGACCCATAGCCATAGAGCAGGCAGGGCGCCGTGCCGTCGATGTCGAGATCGGCGCGGTGCAGCAGCGAGATCGGGATACGGGCACCATCCTTGGCCGTGGCGAACAACCGCCGCACGGTATAGTTGGCCGGATCGTGACCCGATGGCACCTCCTGCGTCTTGATCAGCCGGCGCTCGCGCGTGCTCATGTTGTAGTCGTAGGTCTCGGCAGGGCGCGCCATCGAGGCATAGGTGAAGCGCAGCCAGTCCGTGTCGAACTCGTAGCCCGCATCCATGCCCAGCCCGTAGGCCTCCTCGTCGAAGGCGATGGCGCTCTCATCGCCGGTGGCGAAATCGTGAATGACGATGCGCGGCAGCGAATTCTCGCGTTCCATCCTGACCAGCCTGCCCCTGAGGCAGACATGGGAGGTGATCATGCAGCTTTCCCGGTGAGGCACCAGATCGCGCCAATGGTCGATCTGCGGCAGTGCGACCGGGGCCGACATGATCTTGAAATCCTCGGCTCCATCCTTGTTGGTCAGGATCAGGAACTGCTCGCCGTGATGTTCGATGTCATAGCGCAGCCCGACCTGGCGCGGATGGACCAGCCGGGCGGCGGCATCCGGCACTGTCAGATCGACGACCCTGACCTCAGAGGTCTCGTGATCGCCCACATCGATCAACAGGAAGTCGCCGGACTGCGTCTCCGAGATCGAGACGAACATGCCCGCATCGGCCTCCTCATGGATCAGCACATCCTCGTTCTGCGGGCGGCCGAGAACATGCCTGAACACCCGCGAGGGGCGGTGGTTCGCGTCGACGGCGACATAGTAGAAGCCTCGCGAATCGGCAGTCCAGACCATGTCGCCGCCGGTTTCCGTCACCATGTCATCAAGATCGATGCCTGTCCCAAGTGTCCGAACGCGGATGGTGTAGAGTTCCGAGCCTGCCTCGTCGCTGCTCCATGCCAGCATCGTGTGGTCGGGTGAATGCGCCCTGTCGCCGAGATCGAAGAAATCCTTACCGCGCGACAGCTTGTGCCCGTCGAGCATGATCTGCTCCTTGCCGCCCTCGCGCGGTCTGCGGCACAGGATGGGATGTTCACCACCGCGGTTGTAGCGCTCATAGTAGGAGAACGGCCCATCCGGCGTTGGCGGAGCGGTATCGTCTTCCTTTATGCGCGCCCGCATCTCGGCAACCAGCAGCTTCTGCAAGGTCGCCGTGTCCTTCAGCAGCGCGGCGGAATAGCGGTTCTCGGCCCGCAGCAGCTTGCGGATCTCGGCAGGCAGCGTTTCGGGGTCACGCAGCACGTCCTGCCAGTTATCAGCCCGGATCCAGGCATACTCGTCGCTCCAGCTCAGACCGTGGGCGCTGTGCGTCACCGTGCGCTTGGCAGCGACCGGAGGCTTGGCGGCATGGAAAACGGTCATGACAGATCCTGATCCAATCGGGTTTGGGCCGAGTCTGGCCCGGTCAGCAGCAAAGGGCGCCTCTGGACCGGATGGCACGCCACGTGCAGTCCGATCGAGGTGTGCATCCGCCGAACCCATCTGCCAGATTGCCGGCCCGGTGTCAGCACTGGTGCATGTCGGCTCGTGTGTGTTTCCAGCGATATCAGACGCGGTGCAGCGACCTCGACCGCACCCGGATGATGCCACGTCTGTCCAGGCGGATGACAGGCTTTTTCATGCCTTGGAACGCTAGTTTTTTAAACATCTTTATATTTATGGAATGAATGACGGCGAATACAATCAGCTTCTGGCTGGGCAATGATGTGTCGCATGGCAGTGTGTTGTCAGGCCATGTCCGATCACAATCGAGAAACAGATCGGCAGGTCAGTGTGCCTTTCGCCCGAATCAAGGCCCGATGGTGGCATACTCCGAGCATCGAGAACGGCCTCTGGCAGTCAGATGTCAGTCAAAAGTCAGGAAAATGGCATATTTCTGCGGGAGTTTTTTACTTGATATTTGCTTCGGATGGAATTATTTCCAGTATGACGTCTAGTGCTAATCAAAACAGCCAAGCGTGCGTATGTGAATGTCATTGATCAATTTTCAACATTCAATGTCTTCACAATCAGCGTTTTCCCCCTTTTTCGCCTGCAAACGTTTTATCAATTTGGAGAATAACGAAATGTCCGAATCGGGGATTTCAGTCTATATCGAGCTGACGGCTGATATCGTGTCGGCTTATGTGGCGAACAACACGATTGCCGCAGCAGATATTCCTTCGTTGATCGGCGACATTCATTCCGCGCTTGTGAAGGTCTCGGCTGGCCAGGATATCCCGGTCGTTTCAGAACCAGCCAAGCCGGCTGTGCCTGTCAAGAAGTCGATCACCAACGACTACATCATCTGCCTTGAGGACGGGAAGAAGTTCAAGTCGCTCAAGCGGCACCTGCGCACGTCCTACAACATGTCTCCGGAGCAATACCGCGAGAAGTGGGGCCTTCCTCAGGATTACCCCATGGTCGCGCCGAACTATGCTGAAGCGCGTTCGCAACTCGCCAAGCAGATGGGTCTTGGTCAGAAGCGCAAGCGCGGCCGCTGATCTTCCGGGCTCTAGCACCCGATACCAAGCGCGATCTGGACCCCAGGTCGCGTTTTTTCTTGGCGTGTTCTCTGTCCGGGTGTCACGCAAGAAACGTTTGATCGAAAACCTGGTCTGATCGCACCATGCCGCGCAGTCCTTCTGTCCTGGAAATGGCGGTGCCTGCTGCTTTCCCGGTCTGTCCTGTGCCACCTTGCGGTCTGCCGGACGTCTTCGCCTAGCCTTTCCGGCAACCGACTGTGACGGGGGCCAGACTGGCCTTGCCAAAACATATATTAAAATTTAGGAACAAGATCCTACTAATGCATTAAATCGAGAAGTCAAAGGATAGTTGTCCTGATACTTCGCTCGTTTGCAAGCAAGCGAACGGTCGCCGGTCGCCTGAAAAAGGGCAAGACCAGTCGGAACAGGAGATCCGCAATGCACGATCCATCAGCCACCGAACAGGATACTGCTAAACATGCCGGCAAGGCCGTGCGCCACAATGCCGGTCACGCACCGGGCTGGTCCCCCCAGCGTCGCACAGACACCCGCCCCGTCCGGGGTCGATGATAACGCGTTGGAGGACCATCTTCGGCTCGTCCGCCGGATGTCGATCGGGGGTCTCACGGCGCGGATCGTTTAGATCGACCGAGCCTTCGCCGTTCTGGTGCGCCTCTGACCGCGTGCCTTGCTCGACGCATCGCGGGTTCGCAGGGCCCTCTTGGACAAGGCGGTGGCAGCCGGCGCGCTGCGCCGTAACCGCCATGGGTGGTATGGCGTCGCCGATCCGTGCGGCTGCATGGCCGACGGGTCCGACGCAATGGCTGCAGAACCCGGAAAGCCCCGGGTCAACGAGGCGGAGAGCCCGCTGGCATGGCTGCAAAGCCGCACCGGCGCCGATGGCGGTACGCTGATCGATGATGCGGCCATCCTTACCGGTGAGCGTTTCCGCCGTGATGTCACCCAGGCAGCCATGCTGCCGAGCTTGACCACAAACTGGTCGCGCATGGAGGCGGCCAGTTCGCGGGCCAGTCCAGCGCGATCCGGCCATGGCCTCGGATGCCGTCATCGCCGCCCGGCAGCGGGTTCGCGCGACCTGTCAGGTTTTGTGTTGGGACATAGGCAATTTCGTTCTCGACATCTGTGGTTTTCTCGTGCCGCTTCAGCAGGCTGAGATGCAGCGCTCATGGTCGGCCCGTTTGGGCAAGCTGTTGTTGAAACTGGCGCTTGCCCGGTCTGCGTCTCACGATGGCATCAGTGACCCCGCCACGGGCCGCAGCAGTGGAAGGGCAGGTCACCGCGTCGTAGACTGGCATGATGTGCCGGAGCGCGCGTTGATGGCGGCATGGTTGCATGCTGCCGATCAGGATGCCGCCGCTCCGCCGCCCCGAAGTCGTCAGGCTTCGGCTGCGAGACGGCGAGCGTCCGCTTTGATGCGCTCCACCATGGCGCGCACGCCGTTCGAGCGCTGCGGTGTCAGATGCTGTGACAGCCCGAGCCGCTCAAACACCGCGCCGGCATTGGTGACGAGGATCTCAGTTGGTGTCCGACCGGAATAGACCGCCAGCGCAAGCCTCACGAGGCCCTTGACGATATGGGCGTCGCTGTCACCCCTGAAGGTCACCGAGCCATCGGCGTTGGCACGGGTGTCGATCCAGACCTGGCTGGCGCAGCCACGCACCTTGTTAGCTTCGGTGCGGACGGAATCCGGCAAGGGCTCAAGATCGCGCCCGAGTTCGATCAGGTAGCGGTAGCGCTCATCCCAATCCTCGATCAGGTCAAAATCGGCAATGATGTCGTTGAGTTCGGCGTTCATATCGGGCTGCTCCAGCACACATCCGTCGATGCCTATTCGCGCTGTCCTCTGCGCTCAAGCGTGCGCCAAATCAAGCGGTGCGGCTTGGGCGGGGCGCCGTGCCGCAGGCCGTCGCGCTGCTGTCAGTGGACTGATGTCGCAGGCCCGTTCGTGGCCGCTGAAGCCGACGAAGGCGCGATCCGGCCGTTGCCGAGGGCGATGTCGACGATCTTGCGGGTCAGTGCGTCGCGGCTGTCGGCATCCATGGCCTGCACGGCATCCATAGCCAGGCGCGGACCGGCCCTCTTGGCATCATCCATGGCCTTGCCTGGGGCCGCCTTCAGGGCCGCTAGCCGCTCTTCGGGTGAGCCGTCATGCACGGGAGAAAAGTAGGCGATCATGCCGATCACCACCGCATTGCGCATCAGACCGATCATGCACCTGGTTCCTGTCCGCTGGTGTCCGCCTGACGCGGCGCAGCACCTTCCGCCACCCAACCGAAGACTAGCATCGTCAACTGAATTACGGGTTCCCCCGATCACCCGCATTCGAGGCTTTGTCTTCAGGCTCTGTTCACCTTGAAATGAGATAGGATGGGCTGATTACAACAAACCTGTTTCCATTATAAAGCATTGAAGAAAAACACATATTAGTGCAAGAAAGACGACTTGTCGCAGGTGCTGGCATCCCGCGCCTTAGCTTTCGCTTAAAGGCAGATGGTGACTATGGCCGCAGAACAAGACGGGCGTCACCCCAAGGTCACGACGCCCCTGGAGTGGCGTGTTGCTGGCAGGATCCTTGTCACAGGTGCTGGGTGCGGTTCTCGATCGGCTCGTCCATCCGGATGCCCGTCGAGACCGGCGCATGGCCGAAGCGCATCTGCGCTTCATCGCGGCGCGCTTCCTGTTCGTCTGCCTCGCCTGCGCCATTCTTCCCATCGTGCTTCTGGTGAAGGGCGGGTTGTCGCTGTTTGGCCTTGCGCTGGTCGGCAGCGTCGCCATGCTGCTGGTTCCGGCTGTGTATGTGGCGCGAACGGGGCAACTCGACGTAGGCCATGCCATCTCGTCCTGTCTGCTCTCCGGCTCGATCGTGGTGCTCGCGGTCCAGTCCGGTGGTCTGCAGTCGCCGTTGATCACGCTGTTTTCCGTTGTTCTGCTCGATGCGGCCTTGTCCGGCAAACGTCGGGCCCTGACCGCAGCATTGGGAGCCTGCATCTTCGGGCTTGGGGCCATCTGGGCGCTGCCGACCGCCGGCGAGGCAACAGCGCAGCTGCCCCAGTTCGTCGCGGCAACGCTTGTGGCCTACACGCTGGCGATTGCCTCAATCTTCGTCCATCGCGGCGAGCGGCAGACCTCATCCCAGATGCGTTCCAAGGCTAGGTCAACCGCCGCGCTCGACAATGTCTCCGACGTCGTGCTCTGGCGCGAGGCGGATGGCGAAATTTCCTTCGCCAATGCCGCTGCCCATACCCAGCTCGGGCTCGATCGCCGGGCCTTCAACGAAGGAATGCTGTTCGAGCGCATCAATGTTGGGGATCGGCCTGCCTATCTCAAGGCCATCGCCGATGCGCGCCATGGCAACGGGCATGGTCACGCACTCATTCGCCTTGCCATAAATGCCGAGGCGGCGCGGCACGGGCGCGACGTGCGGATGTTCGAGATGTCGGCGCGCCGCGTCGGGCAAGGCCCTGGCGAGGAGGCCATCGTGGTCGCCCTGCGCGATGTGACCGAGCGCCATGCGGCCGACGCGCTTCGCGAGGTCGCGCGCCAGGAGGCCGAGCGCATCGCCACCAGCAAGAGCCAGTTCCTGGCGACGATGAGCCACGAACTGCGCACGCCGCTCAATGCGATCATCGGATTCTCGGAGCTTCTGGTGCAGCCTGGCATGGTTCCGCCCGATGATCCGCGTCGCGATGAATATGCCCGCATCATCAATGGCTCGGGCCAGCATCTGCTCGAGGTCGTCAATGCCATCCTCGACATGTCGAAGATCGAAAGCGGCATGATGATGGTCGAGCAGGAGTGTGTCGAGGTTGACCAGGTCATTCAGTCGAGCCGCGAGTTGCTCGCGGTGCGAGCAGCTGAAAAGGCAGTGTCGCTGACTGAATGCATCGCGCCGGACTTGCCGGACTTGATCGCGGACCGGCGTGCGTTGAAGCAGGTTCTGCTCAATCTGATGTCCAACGCAGTGAAGTTCACCCCGCATGGCGGCGACGTCACCGTCACGGCGGTGCGCGACCGTGATCATGTCGAGATCGTCGTGGCCGACAACGGCTGCGGCATCGCCGAGGCGGATCTCGGCCAGCTTGGCGCCCCCTTCTTCCAGGCCCGCCAATCTTATGATCGCCAGCACGAGGGAACCGGCCTCGGTCTGTCGGTCGTGCGCGGGTTGCTCGGCCTGATGGGCGGCTCGATGATGATCGAGAGCGCGCCCGGCGTCGGCACGCGCGTTGCCATCCGCATGCCGATCGGCGGCAAGGGCGCGGACCGGTCGTCCGAACCTGTCAGCATTCTCACGCGCATCAGTGCGCGCCGGCCAGCCCTCGACGGGCTCTCAGCCGAACAACCCGGCATCACGCCGTTGCGGCGCAGCGCATGATGGCCTCCGACACCCCGATCCGCATGCCAACCGGAACTGAGATCAGCCAGCCATGTCCATGACCCTCGCAGCCCGCTCGCACCATGTCCAAAGGGTCTCGAACAGGGCCCCGCGCGCAGCGAATGGTGGCTTTGCGCCGCTGGTCTGGTTCCTCCGGAAGCTGCGCGCCCGCCCCGGCACAACGCTTGCCCATTGCGCCTTCGGCCTTGGCGGCATCATCGTGCTGATAAACGCACTGGCCTTTCAGCGTGAGGCCAGCCCGCGTGCTTTCCTTGTCGAGCAGCAGGCCCGGCACGGCGCCGCTCAGGCTGCCGCTACGGTGCCGATGCCGCCGCAGCGCCCTGCCGAACTGGGACCGGCCGTCATCAGGCCGCCTGCTCCCGTCGGCGTGGCGCCGGCTACGACCTCTGCCGGTCAGCGGACACCGACCCGCCCCGAGTCGGCCCAGCAGCGCGATCAGATCGGGGATCTCATCCGCTCGGGAACCGTGGCTGGATCATCCCCGCAGGCCGAGACCGGCCGTGGCCCTGCGGCGGAGAGCCGTCCGGTGCTGTCTGCACAGCGCGCGCTCAACCGGCTCGGCTTTGGCCCGGTCAGGGCTGATGGCGTTTTTGGCGAAGAAACCCGGGCCGCTCTGGAACGTTTCGAACGTGACCGCCGCATTACGGTGACGCGGGATCTCAGTCCGCGCACTTTGCGTGAGTTGACCGCTGCCAGCGGCATGCGCATGGAATGAGGCCGGCTCGCATCAGGCGAGCGGGAACCGGTTGATTGGCCAGGCTGCGCAGCGACTTCTGGGTCTCCGCCTATTTGCGCCAGCGGGCGGTCGCAGGCGTCGTCGCGGTGCTGCGCCGCCGGGGTGCGCCGGAAGCCGGTGCCATCTTCATCAAGGTCGATCGTCTTGACGGCTCGGCCCTGCTGTTCGGCCCTGCCCCGCCTGATCTTGAAACGGAAAGCCCTGGACGGACCTTTGCGCTGATGCTGGAGGCAGATCCGCTTGCCATCGAGGATCGTGTCGCGCGCGAGCTGCGCTTCGACAGCGACCTGTGGCTGGTGGAGGTCGAGGACCGCTCCGGCGACCCAGGGCTTTGATCAGCCGGCGTTGCGGATCCGGTCCAGAACCTGTGTGGCGCCGCTGTGCGGCTGGCTGGCAGTGCCGGCCCCGCGCGCGCTTGTGCCACCCGGTGCCATCACTGGCACATGCTGGGCCGGTCCGCGCAGGTTGGCACGCGGCCAATTGGCACCAAGGATGGTTTCCGCCGCGCTGCGCGTGGTCTGCCGCAGCATCGCGACGAGTGCATGCAGGGCCGTGCTGCTCTGCGCCACATGGTCACCCGTGCGCAGCAACATGCGGGTTGCATCTTCCGGCGCGATGCTGGCTCCCAGCAGGCCGAGCGCCAGGATATCCCGGCTCGAATCGGCCATCGCTGCTTCGGCGAAGCCAGGCCCGCGTCCGGAGACCTCGGCCAAGGCGCTGATCAGCGGCGCCATGCCGGTCAGAGACATCTCCATCAGCCTGTCCTGTTCGGCGCGGCTGGCCTCTTGCGCCGGGATGGTCAGGCCCCGCTCAGCAATCCTGAGCCCGACCTTATGGCGCATCATGGCGCGCTGGCGCGCGCTGGCGTGCGGATAAAGCGGCGTCAGCAGCACCACGTCGATGTCGCCGCGCGCCAGCAGCGCCGCCGCGACCTCGTCATCGCCGCGTGCCAGCGACATGAGGCCAGCGCCAACCGGTCTTGCCAGCCGGATGGCCGTGTTGCGGGCCAGGGCCAGCGCGACGGAAGGCCCGTCGCGGCCAAGCAGGCGAAGCTGTTCAGCGTCATCGAGATCGGCGCGCGCGGCGAGCCGGGTGGCCTGTCCCGGATCAGGATGGTCGAGCGCCGCCTGCCGCACGCCCCGCGGCAGCGAGGGGGCAAGTTCCAGCAAGGTCTCGGCGATAGCGCCGCCGCGCGCATACAGCGCTTCGGTCAGGGCCACCGGAGTGTGCGCATGGAGTGCAAGCTTGCGCGCAATGGCCCGGGCCGTGGCCTCATCGACCAGGGGAAGAAAGCTCAGGGCCAGCGGTATTAAGGAGGCCGATTGATCCTGTCCATGCCCGCCTTGCTGGATGAAGAGTTCAGTCTGGACCATGAGGCTGGCGCGGGCAAGGCCGGGCGCGCCTGTTCTCGCCAGCATGGCAAGGTCGTCGAAAGCGGAAACCTGATAAGGGACTATAGACATTTCGGGACGCAACACTCTGACGCAACTGCAACACTGCGGTTCTAACAGCAAAGCATTAGCGGTCCGTTAACCATCGGCGGTCCTGATGAGCCAAGGTTGAGTCGTGTTCTGGATTGAACCGCGTCCTGGACGGGGCAGGTCGGCAGACAACATCATGGTTGCCGATGCACTGTTCCGGACAAGTGATGCCAACATTGTCATGATGGAGAACGTCATGGGTCAAGTGATCCTGTGGCCGAAACCGAAAGACCGACCTGCAAGGCCCGCACGCAACTTGGATGGGCCGAAAGGGCGTGTCCTTCTGTTCCTAGGCGTCAGATACGAGCGTCACAGCGATGACGATGCCACCTCCGGCAGCACGCCCACGCTGAAGCCGGAGCGCGGCGCACGCCGGCGCAAGCGGGGATGAGCGCTACCGCGCGTTCCGGCCCGGGCCGCGCGGGCTGTCTTGCGGCTGCGCTGGCACTTGGCGGCTGTGCCGCCGACACCGGCGACCTCGGCCGTGCGCGCCCCTCGATCTGGAACGACAATATCTATCCAACCGCCGGCCTCCTGTCGGGCATGGTGCGCGGCGAGCAGGTCTCGCTCTTCCATCTGACGGATGACGAGATGGAACTGCGCGATCGCGCTTGGCGCTATGTCATGCCCGCCCATGAGCGCATCTGGTTCAACCGGCAGGTTCAGGAACTGGCAAGGACGCGGATCATTCCCGTTTCGTGGCAGACAACGGAGCCCGATGAGTACGGCGCAGCCCTGACCGGCGGCTGGTTCCGCTCGGAGCATTCGCTCTACACGAGGCTGGCCGAGGATGCACTCGCCGATGCAGCCCTGATCGCGCCTTTCCGCAAGATTGCCCGTCGCGTTGTGGCCGCTGACTGGGCGCGGATGCAGGTCGCACGGCGCTCGCCGGCGGTCACTCCCGATGCCATCCAGCAGGCCGAGGCGCGGATCGCCGAGAACGAAGGGCTCGTGGCCTGGGTCCGCGAACGGATCCGCTACCGCATCCGGAGCTATCGCCACGCCCTCGATAACCTTGTGGTTGAGCTGCCGTCCCGCGATGCCGTACTGGCGGAGCGAGCCATTGCACAGCTGGAAGCCGATGCCCGTGCCCTCGACGGGCTGATCGTGCAGCGCTACAGGACCGGCCCCATGCCTGTGCTCAAGGACTGAAACCCTACGTGACCGCCACCGGTTGGCCCCTGCCCGGGCTCAGCTGGCGCTGCCGCAGGCCATGCCGCGCACGAGGGCTTCTGCCGTCTGCCGGTCCGACGGCTGCTTGACCAGGGCGCGCGCCACCACGATGCCTTGCGGGACGGGCGACACCACCCTAAGCTCGCGGATACTCTCGCCGTCATCGTCGCGGGCCACGCGCTCGTCGAATTGCGACTGTTTCAGCACCACGAATTCGATGATGCCGCGCTGGGCCGCCTTGTCGGTCACGGCATAGAACACGCCGCCGCCGCGCATATGGACAGACAGGGCCAGCGGCAACTGGCCTGACCGGGCGCGCACACGCAATGGGCCGTCGATCAGATCAAAGCCACACACGCCGATCACGGTGAAGGGGTCAGCGTCAATGATGGCAGTCTCCGGGTTCACATCCGTGCCTATCAGGTCCGCCTGCCCTTCCGCCCCCGAGACGACGAACAGCGAGCCGGAATCCTGCCTCGCATAGCGGGGGATCAGCAGAGTGGTCAGGATATGAGCCAGAGCGGCCAGCACCAGTAACAGCACGAGGCCATGCAGCAGCCTTGCCAGATTGCCGCGCGCCATAAGCCACCGCAACTGCTTCTGGGACGCGGCCCGCATCGCAGGGCTGAGTGACTGGCGATCCGGCGGCGCGGCCTTGATCGGCTGTTCCAGCGCGGCGTGTGTCATCGCCTCAGCCCTCGCAGGCCAGCCTGTCGATGCGCGGCAGGGCTGCCGGATCGAGCTGCGAAATGCTGGACGAGACGGGCGTGTCGTAGAACCGCAGGATGAGTTCAAAACGCGCCTGCTGGGGCAGGCGCAGCCAGTTGCCGGAACTCACCTGCGGGGAGGCCGTGATGGACAGCTTGCCGGCTTCGTCAGTCAGCACATCGGCATCGGTCAGACCCGCCGCATCGGTGCTGGTGAGCGGCCTTGACGCACCATTGGCAACGACCAGCGTCCAGCCCCTGGAGGGCAAGGTTGTGCCAATGATCCGGTATCGGCATGATCCCGACAAGGTGGCCCCGGCGCTGTCAGTGGCCGCATTGAGCTGGATGCCTTCGCCCGTCGCCAGTGGCAGATGCGGCCCCCGCGCCAGGATGGCGCGCCCATAAGGATCGATATCGGCGGAGCCCAGCCGCGGGAAAGATTGCCATGGACCAAGTTTCACCGCGCCGACCGGGGGCTTCTCGCCGAGCACGGCCCAGGTCGAGCCAATGCCGGCAGCCAGAGCAGCAAGCACCAGCAAGATCAGGTAGCGCGTCCTCAGATCGGGCCTGACCGGGTCGAGCCGGCTGCGGCGCGGCAAGGTCAGGGGCGCAAACAGCGATGGCAAGCCGGCCACCTCAGCGGACCTCGGTGATGCGCTGCGCGGTGCGGCTGTCAGGCGCGCTGCGGAACCCCTCGGCCCGCGAGACATCGGCCTGCGACACATCCATCGGCCTTGGCGGCTGCACCGCCTTGAACATGCTCTCGACGCTGCTCAGCACCTCAAAGGAGCGTCGGGACAGGTGTCCTTGCTTGAGCTGCTGCAGGCGCTCGCTGTTGTCCGTCACGGGGTCGCGTGCTGCGGCGACCGGAACAGGCGCGCGCGGGTCGGCTGTCGGTAGCGGCACGCCGGGGATCGGCTTGAGTTCAAGGCCGGCATGGGCGAAGGCCATGATCTCCTTGAAGGTCATCGCCGGCAGCGAGCCGCCGGTCATGTTGTTGGTCTCGCTGGAATCGTCATTGCCATACCACACGCCTGTCACCAAGTTGCCGGTGTACCCCACATACCAGGCATCCTTGTAGCCGTTGGTCGTGCCGGTCTTGCCGGCCGATATTACGCCATCGAGCGCAGCCCGGCGGCCCGTCCCTTCGGTCGGAACCTTGGACAGGATGAAGTTCATGTCCTGTGCAACGGATGCGGCAACAACCTGCTCGGCTGTGCTTGAATCGCGGTCGCGCCGCCAGATCAGGGCACCGTTCGAGGCATAGACCTCGGTGGCGGCATAAGGTTTCGCCTGCCTGCCGCCATTGGCGAGCGTGGCATAGCCGGCAGTCATGTCCAGCACCGTGACCTCGGCCGCGCCGATCGGCAGGGCGACGCTGTCGGTCAACGGTGTCGAGACCAGCCCCATCTTTCGTGACATGTCGATGATCCGCTGACGGCCTGCCGCTGCGGCCCGCCCGTCATGGGTCTCCCCAAGAGCGCGCCCCATCTGGATCGACATCCGCACCGGGATCGTATTGATCGACTTGGCCATCGCGACGGTTAGCGGCATCGAGCCGGCATAGGAGCGACCATAATTGTTCGGACACCAGTTGCCGATGCACACCGGCGCGTCCGTCACGATCGACGTCGGCTTGAACAGGCCCTGCGACAGGGCGGCCGTGTAGACGAACGGCTTGAAGGACGAACCCGGCTGGCGCGCCGCATTGGTGGCGCGGTTGAACTGGCTCGCGCCATAGTCGCGTCCGCCGACGATGGCCCTGACACCGCCATCGACATCCATGGTCGCGGTCGCGGCCTGCGTCGCGCCATAGTCGGGCCCTGACTGGCGCAGGATCTGTTCGACCGCCTGGTCGGACTTGGCCTGGATCGCCGGATCATGCGCGGTCTTGACGGTGAGCACGCGGTCGGAGCCGAACATGCCAGCATTGGCCATGCGCGTCACGTCTTCGAAAGCCCAGTCCAGATAATAGTCAGGTGATGCGCCGCGCGCCCGGTCGATGGGCGATGCTGGGTTGCGCTTGGCCCCGTCGACCTGTCCGGCGCTGAGAAATTTCGCCTCCACCATGTTGGACAGCACGTCGCTGGCGCGCGAGCGGGCCGCCGGCAGGTTGACATGGGGAGCATAGCGCGTCGGGGCCTTTAACAGCCCCGCCATCATCGCCGCTTCGGCGAGGGTGACGTCCTTGACCGACTTTCCGAAATAGTATTCGGCGGCGGCACCCACCCCGAATGCCCCTCCGCCCAAGTAGGCGCGGTCCAAATAGAGCTTCAGGATCTCGTTCTTGCTGAGCCTTTGCTCAAGCCAGAGCGCAAGGAACGCTTCCTTGATCTTTCGATCGAGCGACCGCTCGTTCGAAAGGAACAGGTTCTTGGCCAGTTGCTGGGTAATGGTCGAGCCGCCCTGCACCACGCCCGAGGCGCGGGCATTGACCGTCATGGCCCGTAACAACCCGATGGGATCGACGCCGAAATGCTCGTAGAAGCGCCGGTCCTCGGTGGCCAACGCCGCCTTGATCAGGTGATCCGGCAGATGCTCCAGCTTGACCGAGTCATCCTGCAGGACGCCACGCTTGCCGATCTCGGAACCGTAGCGGTCGAGGAAGGTGATCGCGAGGGGCTGCCGCTTGACGAAATCTTCGCTGGCATCGCGCACCGACGACTGGGCCAAGATGGTGAGCACGACCAGACCGCAAAGACCGACCGTCATGCCTTCGCTGGCGAGTTCGTTGGCGACGCGCCGTGGCCCCGATACGGATAGCTTGCCCATCAGCGAGCGGAAGCGCTCGTGCCGCTCGGTGGCTGAGCGCCCGGCATCATAGATCGACGAGGCGATGGCCGCATCCGCGCCAAGCGCCAGACGCTTCAACCGGCTCCACATCGTCTTGCGGCGAAACTCCACCGTGCTGTCCCCGAAATGCCGCGCTCCGGCTCTGCCGTCTTCGCGTTCATGCTTCTTAAACCTTGTCCCGGGGTACGGCGCAATCACAAGCTTGTGCGATGGAGCACATCCGGGCCGGATCGACCAGCTCTCGGGCATTGGGAGAAGGCAAGAGCTGTTAATCTTCAGTTCGCACAGAAAGGCAATGTTATGTAATATTGATTGAAAATCAGATTTATAAAATTCGAAATAAAATGATCATAGTTCGTAAATCGGGATGATTAATGCAGGCAAAATTAGTTAATTTTACCGTGTTCCAATGTTAACCTTGTTCCGTCCTGGCGATTTTGGAATAACCGTTTCAATATCGGCGCTGCACCATGTCTAGTGCCGTGCAGGGAGATTAGGTTCATGTCCAGGTTCGTCGCCAAGTCGGTGGTCGCCAAGACCTTTTTTGCAGCCGCTGCGATCACGCTCGGTTCTGGCGCCGCAATGGCCGGCGCAAATTGCCAGGGCGGTTCGTGCTACAGGCTGGTGGTGACGCCACCCGCCTATTCCGAGGTGGCAGAGCAGGTGCTGGTTCGTCCGGCCCAGCGCCTTGCCCGCCACATTTCGGCCGAGTACGGCACGGTCAGCGAGACCGTGACGGTTCGCCCGGCCCAGACATTCTCCCGTCACATCCCGGCGGTCTACGGCACCTCGGCGGAAACCGTGATGGTAGCTCCGGCCCGCAAGGTCTGGCAGATCAGCATCGATGCTAACGGCCAAAAGGTCGGCTGCTGGATCACCGTTCCAGCGCAGTATGCCACGCGCCATCGCCAGGTCTTGATCCGTGAGGCGCAGGTCGTCCACGAGACCATTCCGGCCGTTCATGCCGAGCGTCACCGCCGCGTGCTGATGCGTCCGGCCACCGTCACGCATGATGTCATTCCGGCTGCCTACGAAACCCGTCACCGTCAGGTCATGGTCCATCCCGGTTCGAGGGCCTGGGCCCCGGTGCGCAGCTACTGATTTTCTGAACACCCATCACGGAACACCACTTGCCCCGGCAGCGATGCCGGGGCTTTTTCGTGCGCCGAACCGCCATCGGCCCTGACCCGCGGCTGTCCGGAATCACGTCTGCCGGACCGCCTGCGTCACGTTGCCGACGTAAAGCGCTGTCACCATAAGTCTATCATCCTGCCAAGCGGGCTCCGGTTGGCGAATCAAGATGATACCAAAACAACGGCTGGAGCGGATGACAGGATGCAATCAGGTCGGCTTCCGCTCTTGCTCCGCGATCGGTGCGCTCTTGCGCATTGCGCTACCGAGCGCCACCTGACTGTCTCGGGCACAACGCCCGCCACGCAACCAGAGGAGAGAGACGATGACGCCGCAGGAACGCGACGTAATCGCCGGCATTTTTGATCGGCTGAAGCAGGTTTCCAACCAGCCCCGCGATCCGGAGGCCGAGAAACTGATCGCCGAACGGCTCGCCCAGCAACCCTATGCGCCTTATGCGATGGCCCAGGCCGTCTATGTTCAGGAGCAGGCCCTGCTCACCATGCAGGCCCAGGTCGAACAGTTGCGGGCACAGGTCCAGCAGTTGCAGAGCCAGCCGCAGCCAGCTGCGGGTGGATTCTTGTCATCGCTGTTTGGTGGTGGCGCTCCGGCCCAGCCCGCGCCTGCCCAGCCCGCTCAGCCTCCTCTCCAGCGCGGCCCTATGTCGCCTTCGGGTGTCGCTGCGCCCGGCATGATGCCGCGCCAGGGTCAGCCCGAACAGGCTGCCGGCCCTTGGGGCGCCGCTCAGCAGCGTCAGGGCGGCGGCTTCATGGCCACGGCCCTGACCACGGCAGCCGGCGTCGCCGGCGGCATGGTGCTGGGCAGTGTGCTGATGAATGTGCTGGGCGGCTCCAAGCCAGCCACTGATCCGTCGGCGGCCCCTGCTGCTGCCGCACCGGCAGACAACGCTGCGGCGTCCGGCCCGGATGCCGCCATGGAACCGGCCTCCTATGACGATCCAGGCATGTTTGATGAAGGCGGCGGCGGAGACGACTGGGCCTGACACAAGTGGCCTGATCCGCTCAAGCACATTTCTACGATCCTGAGCCATGCGAACCCGCCGGCCCGTGCCGGCGGGTTTTGCCGTTTTGGCAGTGCCGCGTGGCGTCATAGGCCTTGCGACAGGGTCTCGCCACCGCGGCCATGCGGCCCCGCGCGAGCCTTGCCACAAGGCTTGTGTTCAAGTTTGGATTCATTCTAAACTGCGTCATGCTCAAGCGCTTCGATGAACTCACCGAGCCGGAAGTCCTCGCCCTCGCGATTGCCAACGAGGAAGAGGATTCGCGCATTTACCTTACCTTCGCCAACCGCCTGCGCCCGCAGTTCCCGGGGTCGGCCAAGGTCTTCGACGATATGGCGGTCGAGGAGCAGGGGCACCGCCACAGTCTGCTGGCCCTTTATGAACGGAAGTTCGGCAAGGACATGCCCTACATCACGCGGGCGGACGTGCGGGGCTTCCTCAAGCGCCGCCCGGTCTGGCTGATGGAAGGGCTGAGGCTCGATGTCGCCCGGCGTCAGGCCGAGATGATGGAGTTCGAGGCCTCCCAGTTTTATGCCCGCTCAGCCGAGCGTGCCCGCGATGTGGACGTACGCAAGCTCCTGGGTGATCTGGCGGAAATCGAGAAGAAGCACGAGAGCCTCGCGGCCAAGCTTGGCGAGACAGCGCTGACCACCGATGTCAAGGCCGAGGAAGAGGCCACCCGCAAGCGTCTTCTCGTGCTCCAGATCGTACAACCTGGCCTCGCCGGGTTGATCGACGGATCGGTCTCGACCCTCGCGCCGATCTTCGCCGCCGCGTTTGCCACGCAGAATACCTGGGAGACATTCCTGATCGGGCTTGCCGCCTCGATCGGGGCGGGCATCAGCATGGGGCTGACCGAGGCGATGTCCGACGATGGAGCCATCACCGGGCGCGGCTCACCGTGGCTGCGCGGCGTGGTCTGCGGCGTGATGACCGCCGTTGGCGGGCTCGGTCACACGCTGCCTTATCTCATTCCCGATTTCTGGACCGCCACGGCCGTGGCGGGGGTCATCGTCATCATCGAATTGTGGGCAATTGCCTGGATTCGCTGGAAATACATGGAGACCCCGTTCGGGCGTGCCGTGATCCAGATCGTCCTCGGCGGCCTGCTCGTGCTCGCAGCCGGCATCTTTATCGGCGCAAGCTGAAGCCTGGCACGCAAAGTGGCTGCCGGCTCGGGGCAGCCTCAGATCACGATAACCCGCATGCCGACACGGACCCTGTTGTAGAGGTCGGTGACATCTTCGTTGGTCATGCGGATGCAACCGGACGAGACCGCCTGGCCGATGGTGTGCGGCTCGTTGGTGCCGTGGATGCGATAGAGCGACGAGCCCAGATACATGGCGCGTGCGCCCATCGGGTTGTCCGGGCCGCCGGGCATGAAACGCGGCAGGTCCGGGCGGCGCTTGAGCATGGCCGCCGGCGGCGTCCAGTCCGGCCACTCGGCCTTGCGGGTCACGCTTTTGACGCCGGCCCATTCGAAGCCGGGGCGGCCAACGCCGATGCCATAGCGCAAGGCGCGCCCGTTTTCCTGCACGAGGTAGAGGAACTTCGATGGTGTATCGATCACGATGGTGCCGGGCCGGTGCGGACCGTTATAGCCGACCTCCTGCTTCTGGAACCTCGGGTCGAGCACGCGTTCGATCGGCCGCTCGATCTCGGCACGGGGCTGGATTCCGGCCATCTGGCGCGAAAGCGGCATCACGGATTGTCCGCTAAACGGGTCGATCTCGGCAGGGGGCTGTCCGCCTTGCATCTGGCGCGAGGTCATCACGCGGTGGGTCCGTCGGGGAGCTGCCTGCGGCCGCGCCATCGGGGTCGGGTCCTGACCTGTCATCAGGAATTCAATGAATCCGCCGCCAAGTGATCCCGGGCGATGGCCGCTGCGGGGCGGTGCCTGCACCGAGCCCGTGTGCTGCACGGCCCGCGCCTGTCTTGCCGGCGCTGGTTCGGGCACGAAGAAGGCCTGCGCATTGGCCGGGCTCGCGCCGAGGCCGGAGAAATTCAAAGAAGGGCCAAAGCAGGCCACGCCGACGCCGAGCGTCAGCCAGAGTTTCGAAACGCGACGCATACGCAACACTCGCACACTGGATCCCGCCTGCGCCGATCGATGGACCGGACCGGGCAAGGATGAACACAACAGGGCTCAGCCTGCGCTCCGGCGATCAATGGTTGGTAAACCAAAGCTGCCAAGGTGGGAGAACGGATTCACCATGCCCGTTTTCCCCTGGGTATGGTTACCGCGCGGCAGAAGAACGGGGTTAACTGAGGGTGAAGACGATGCGGCGCGGAGCCCGTTCAGGGGGCTGCCGAAAGCCGGCGGGCCTGGACCAGCGCCATCAGGTGCCTGCGGCAGCAGGCGACGTCACCCGCGAGCATCACCCCGCCGTAGATCGCAAGGCCTGCGAGGCCTTGCGCCATAAGGGTCAGCACGTTCGGCGACATCTCGCGCCATGGCCAGAGCGCAGCCACCATCAGCGCCAGCCCTACTGCAATCCAAGCAAGATCACGCAGCAGGGGGCGGGCGATGTGATGGCTCATGGCCCCCGCGCCGACCACCACCGCCGAACTGACGAAGGCAGCGGACATTGCGGCGGCCACGGCCATAGGTCCGAGAGAAACCCCGAAACCGAAGAACAGCAGGCCGATCAGAACCGCATTCACGGCCACCGCGATGACCGCCGACATCGTCGACATCAGCGTCTTGCGCGAGATCAGGTAGACCGGGTTGAAGCCCACCTGCATGATCGGCAAGGCTACGAAAGCCGGCATCAGAATCCACATGTAGGTGCTGACATGATCATGGAAAGCCTCAGGCACGACGAGCACCTCGATGCTCGGCAGTGCCAAGAGCAGGCCGGCAGCCACTGGCAGGATCGACGCGATGATCACGGTAAGGTTCTTGGCGATCTGCTGGTGGGCGGCATCGATGCCTTCCAGGTCGAGCGCCTTCACAGCCAGCGGCAACAGCATAACTTCCAGTGTGGTGCCAAGCGTCGCCAAGAGTTTCACCCCGATATCAGAGGCAAGCGCGAAATAGCCCGCCTCAGCCAGCCCGAAGGCCGAGGCCATGTAGGAGCGGTTGAATAAGGGTATCGTCAGCATCAGCACGTTGGTCGCGACCAGCGGAAAGGCATAGGTCGCAAAGATGCGTACATGGTTGCGGTCGATGCCCTTGAGCGCAAGCGGCGCATCGGCCAGTGCGCGCCTGACCGAGATCAGCGCCGCCATTGAACTCAGCGCCGAACCTGCCAGGACCAGGGCCGGATCCTTCAGCCACCAGGCTCCGCCAACCATAAGCAGGAATGCCATGGCATTCTTGATGATCACCATCCGCGCATAGACGGCATCTTCCTCCCGGGCGCGGGCTACGGCCTGCTGGTAGTCGAACAGGCCGCCGAGCACGCCAGCCGCCACAGCAGCGCTGGCAATGGCAGTCGGGATCATCAGATCGACACCGGCAACGATGGCGGTGATCAGGATGCCGATCAGCGCCAGCGCACTGAGCGCGGCCATGGCATCGAGCGTGGCACGAATGGTCGGGTCATTGGCGCGCTTGGTCAGCGAGTAAAACCGCATGGTCGACAGCTTCAGCCAGTCGATGGCCACGGCGTAAACCAACACCATCAGGGCTGCGCCAAGCGCATAGAGCCCGAACTGCTCGGGCCCCAGGAGGCGAGCGATCAACAGCCCCAGAACGAAGTTCAGGGCCGAGTTGATGGCAAAGGTGGCTGCAAGCAGCATGGGTCCAGCTGTCCCGGGGAAAGATCAGGAACAATCTGTCCCACAAAGGGCACAACAAATCGTTGCCAAGGCCGCGGTTTGTCGTCCCTCGTTTGCGCAATATGCGATGACCTGCCTCGCAGCGACGAATGCTCTGTCTATGCTGATCCTGCAAGCTGCGTTGCTTATGCGGATCCGACCATCAGGCATCCGCCTGCATGATCGGAAGCGCGATTCGTCCGGCGGTCGATGCATGGCGCGCATTGCAGGTGTGAAGGCCACGCGTCAGCCGCTCTTCACCGGGGCGGCCCGGCGCTCTATCAGGGCGCATGAGCAGTCATTTGGCCAGTTTGCCCGGGTTCCCCGCCGTTCGTGCCGTGCGCGACGCGGATGGCGAGGCTGTGGCACGGCTGATCGCAGCCTGCTTCGGCGAGTATCCCGGATGCCTGTTCTGCCGGGAAGAGTTCCCTGAACTGGAGGCTCCTGCGACCTGGGCCGCCGGCCGCGGCACGCGGATGTGGGTACTGGACGGAGAGCCGGGCATCATCGCCGCCTGCATCTGTGCCACGCCGGATGATCATGGCGCGGTCGAGTTGCACAAGTTCTATGTGACGGCCGGTCTGCGAGGGACGGGTCTGGCCCGGCAACTGCTGGGTCTGGTGCTCGGTGTCGCCGAGGCTGAAGGTGTGGCAGCCGTGTTTCTGTGGAGCGACACACGCTTTCTCCGCGCCCACCGGTTCTACGAGAAGACCGGCTTTGTCCGCCAGACGGAGCAGCGCATGCTGCACGACATCTCGGACACCGAGGAGTATTATTATCGTTTCGACACACGAGCCGCGTTATGAGCGTGCCCAAGGCAAGGCTCATGGCCCGGGTGGCGGCCATGCCGCCGGTGCTGATGGCCACGCTCGGCATCTTTCTGCTCACCGGCATGGATGCGGTGATCAAAGCGCAGATGCAGACCCATCCGGTGGTGGTCTCGATCTTTCTGCGCTTCGTGATGGGCGGGCTGGTGGCACTCGTGGCAATGGCCTGGCTCGCCCCGCCCAGGCCGACAGGCCCGGAAATCCGGGCCAACCTGCTGCGCGTGCCGCTGGTCGTGCTGACAGCGGGCTCGTTCTTCTATTCGATCAGCCAGCTGCCGCTGGCCGAAGCGATCAGCCTGTCCTTCCTCGCCCCGGCCTTCATTGCGGTCCTGGGCGTTGTCCTGCTCAAGGAGAAACTCGACCGCAACATCCTGCTGGCGCCGGCAGCGGGCTTCGCCGGCATGCTGGTGATGCTGCTGCCCAAGCACCAGGAGGGCATCACCGGCTCGACACTCGGCGTGATCGCAGCCCTGTTCTCGGCCTTCGCCTATGCCTTCAACATCATCCTGCTGCGACGGCTGGCCGTGAACCAGCATCCTGCCACCATCGTGGCGTTCCAGAATTGGGGCCCTGCGGTCCTGCTGCTGCCGGCCGCCGTGTGGCTCTGGTCATCACCGGACGGGGCCGACCTTGCCATGTTCCTGCTGTCGGGCCTGCTTGGCACATCGGGGCACCTGTTGCTGACCTATGCCTTTTCGCGCGCCAATGCCTCCCGTATCGCCCCCACCGAATACACCTCGCTGGTCTGGGCGGCCATCATCGGGTTCACGATGTTTGGCGAGGTGCCAACGCTCTACACCTTCGCAGGGGCCGCCCTGATCGTGCTCGGCGCGTTCACGCTGGCGCGCCGCTGAGGCGGTGCGGCTTTCGCCGCCTGCCCCTATGGGCAGGACCCTGTCATGGAGCGGTAACCGAGACGATGCGGAACGTGTGCAGCTCGCCGTCAGCATCGGCGAGCGAGACATACTCGCCGGGCACAAAGGCATGGTCGCCGAAACGGTAACCTGCCTCGTCGTCGCTGTTGGTCGCGCTGTCATAGTCGAAACCCCAGGTCGCACCATGAGTGCCGCCGGCGCGATGCACCAGAGTGCCGTGCATCCGCGGCTCGGAGCCCCAGAAGCGGTGGACCACACAGGCATTGCGCTGGGCCCGCCAGCTTTCGACGACGATGTGACCGCTCTCGTCGAGCGGGACCACGAACTCGTAGCCGTGCCGGGCTGATCCGTCCGGAAAGGCCTTGGTGCGGGCAAGATGCAAGGTGATCTTCCTGAGGCTGGCAACATGGGTCATGGACAAGGCCTCCTTGGGCCGGCTCGGCGTTGTGTTCGCGCCATCAGTCTGCCCCGGATCTGCGGCCCCGATGTTGACCTGCATCAGCGCCTGCCGTTCAGTTCCGACATCAACACGCTGGCCTTGCCGCACCTGCAAAGGCGTGGGATCGTCCGATCTTGCCGCCAGCTGCCTGTCCCTTTGCCGATCCGGTCCGCCATGACCTCACGAACCCTGTCCCTGCGGGAAGCCCGGCGCATCGCCCTGGCCGCACAAGGCTTTGCCGGGGCCCGTTCCGAGGCGCGCTCAGCCAGCGGTCCATCGTCACGGCACGAGCTTGCTCGCATGGCCGATGCGCTCGGCGTGCTCCAGATCGACAGCGTCAACGTCATTGCCCGCGCCCATACCCTGCCCGGCTTCTCCCGGCTCGGAGCCTACGAGACCAACGATCTCGATGCCGTGGCCTATGGTGGACGCAGGCGCCGCCTGTTCGAATACTGGGGCCACGAGGCCTCCTTGCTTCCCGTGTCGTTGCAGCCGCTGCTGCGCTGGCGCATGGTACGGGCGGCCAGCGGACTGGGCATCTACACCGGGCTGGCCCGTTTCGGCCGCGAGCGCCCCGAGCTGATCGAACAGGTCGCACGGGAGGTGGAAGTGCGCGGGCCACTGGCGGCCTCGGAGCTTTCCGGTCAGGCTACTGGAAAAGGCGCGGGCGGCTGGTGGGGCTGGTCGGATTCCAAGCGGGCCATCGAATGGCTGTTCTGGGCCGGAAGGGTTACGACGTTCACACGTCGCGGTGCCTTCGAGAGGGTCTATGATCTTACCGAACGGGTGCTGCCCAGGGCCATCATTGATGCGCCGACTCCCTCCGATGCCGATGCGCAGCGGGCCTTGCTCCGACGCTCCGCCGCAGCCCTTGGCATCGCCACGGAGCGCTGCCTGCGCGACTATTCCCGGCTCGATGTGGCCGACGCGCGAGCCCGCCTTGCCGACCTTGTCGAGGCTGGCGAACGGTGCGGGGCTGGGAGCGTCCGGCTTTCCTGTGGCATAAGGCGCGGCAGCCGCGCCGCATCGGGGCCAGCGCGCTGCTGGCGCCCTTCGATCCGCTGATCTGGCAGCGCGAGCGAACCGAAGAACTGTTTGGTGCGCGGGTCCGGCTGGAAATCTATACGCCCGCCCACAAGCGCCAGCACGGCTATTACGTCCTGCCCTTTCTTCTAGGCGAACGCATTGTCGCCCGGCTCGATCTCAAGGCCGATCGGCAGGCAGGCACATTGGCGGTGCTCGCCAGCCACGGCGAGCCGCCGATCGGCAGGCAGGCACATTGGCGGTGCTCGCCAGCCACGGCGAGCCGGATGTTGCGCCAGAGAGCATCATCGAGCCGCTGGCTGCCGAACTGGCGCTGATGGCGCGCTGGCTCGGGCTGCCCCGCATCCGCATCCTGCCGCGTGGCGATCTGGCGGATGCGCTCTCGGGGGTTCTTCCTGCCGGGGCCTGACAGGCGGCGCAGGACCACAGGCATTAACCAATCCTGAAGGATTCGGTCCCGCACCGGGTACTCCGAAACAGCCTGCACCAAAGCGAACCGTGCGCCCGTTGGCGAGCCTGCTCCGAGGCGCAACGCACTGTTTGGACGGAAATCCAGCATGCCCGGGCTCCATCCAAGAACGGGCATTCGCCGCTTGGGGCCATCGTGCTGGCGTCGGCGGTCCTTGACTCAAGCCAGGACCATCCCTATCTCCCGGTCACTCGC
>JAPLOV010000160.1 GCA_026400565.1 Hyphomicrobiales bacterium
ACCTATGTCACCTATGACACGCTCGCCCTCGACGACCCGACAAGCAACTACACCTGCGATGTCAACTTCCTCACAGGCAGGGCCCTGCGCAACGGCAAGCCCCATGCCGGCAAGGTCAGCCCGGTGACGCTCGCTGACTTCGATCCCGAAGATTTGCCCAAGGCCTGCCAATAGCGGCTGCTGGCACGGCTGCGGCGGCCCGGGTCATGACCAAGCCCTTGACCATGATCGCATCCTGCGCCACCGATCAGGAATGTTGCATGATGCGCATCCGGCAAGGATTGCCCTGGCAAGAGCTGCTATCGCGCTGCTGCTTGCGCAGGCGCTGGTTGTCATTCCAGTCGCCCTGCTGCCCGGAGCATCCGCCCAGCAGCAGGCTCAGCCCCAGAACCGGATGTCACCCGCACCGCGCGAGCGCGTGGTCATTCCGTTCCATGGCGATCCGCGCGTACGCAGCGAGCGCCCTGAGGGTCCGGTGCCGCGCAATTTGCGCATCATCACCGATGACGAGTTTCCGCCATTGCATTTCGCCGATCCCGATGGCCAGCCGGTCGGATTTTCGGTCGATCTGATGCGCGCCATCTGCGAGCGCATGGCTGTGGCCTGCACCATCCAGGTCCGGCGCTTCGACACCCTGCTTCAGACGCTCGCCGAAGGGCAGGCCGACATCGTCGCGGCGGCGATCCCGGTCACGGCCTCGTTGAAATCACGCTTCCACGTCAGCCGCATCTATCATCGCCTGCCAGCGCGTTTCGTCGGTGCCGCCGGCTTCGATCGCGTCCGTGTCGAGGCAGGGTTCACCGGCGTCAGGGTCGGCGTGGCGCGCGACACGGCCCATGCCGCTTACCTTGCGGAGCATTTCCCCAAGGCCGTGGCGACCGGTGCTGCCGATCTCGAAGCAGCGCTACAACTGCTCCTGCGCGGCGAGGTCGATCTGGTCTTCGGCGACGGTCAGGCGGCGGCCCTGTGGCTCGGCGGCCGGGAAGGGGCCGGCTTCCGCTTCGTTGGCGGCCCTTTCCTCGGCATCCGGCATTTCGGCGAGGGCATCGGCTTCGTGCTGAGGCCCGACGAGCCCAACCTGAAACGCGCAGTGGACTATGCGCTTCAAGGCGTGTGGGATGACGGCACCTATGCCCGCCTGTTCCTGCGCTACTTCCCGGTGAGCGCATTCTGACCAGGGTCAGGCGGATGGCACAGCCATTTGAGCCGGCACCAAGGTTGACGCGCGCGCCGCCCTTCGCCACAACCGCGCCCTGCCCGCAAGCGCCCGCACCCGCGGCACCTGTCCCTGGCCCAACCTGCAAGGCGATCGTCCGCGATGACCACCTTTGATCCCGCCCTTGTCGAAGCTGCCCGCGCATCGGCGGCCTGGCCGTTCGAGGAAGCCCGCAAGCTGGTGGCTCGCCTCCAGGCTTCAGGCAAGCGCGAGGTGCTGTTCGAGACCGGCTATGGCCCTTCGGGGCTGCCGCACATCGGCACCTTCGGCGAGGTTGCCCGCACCTCCATGGTGCGCAAGGCCTTCGAGGTGCTCAGCGAGGGCACGATTCCCACGCGGCTGATCGCCTTTTCCGATGACATGGACGGCCTGCGCAAGGTGCCGGACAACGTGCCGAACAAGGAGATGCTGGCCCGGCATCTGGGCAAGCCGTTGACCGAGGTGCCCGATCCGTTCGGCCAGTACGAGAGCTTCGCGCATCACAACAACGCCATGCTGCGCGCCTTCCTCGACCGTTTCGGTTTCGCCTACACCTTCCAGTCCTCGACCGAGAGCTACAGGGCCGGCCTGTTCGATGCGACCTTGCTGAAGATGCTGGAGCGATTCGAGCCGATCATGAAGATCATGGTGGCCTCGTTGCGCGAGGAACGGGCCTCGACCTACTCGCCATTCCTGCCGATCCACCCGCGCACCCGCGTCGTCATGCAGGTGCCGGTGGAAGAACGGGACGTGAAGGCGGGCACCATTATTTGGCGTGATCCGGACAGCGGCGAGCGCTTTGAGACGCCGGTCACCGGCGGGCACTGCAAGCTGCAATGGAAGCCGGACTGGGCCATGCGCTGGGTTGCGCTCGGCGTCGACTACGAGATGGCGGGCAAGGATCTTATCGAGTCGGTCAAGCTGTCCGGCGAGATCACCCGCGCGCTCGATGCCACGCCGCCAGAGGGCTTCAACTACGAGCTGTTCCTCGACGAGAAGGGCCAGAAGATTTCCAAGTCGAAGGGCAACGGCCTGACCATCGACGAGTGGCTCGGCTATGGCCCCGCCGAGAGCCTGGCGCTGTTCATGTTCCAGCGTCCACGCGAGGCCAAGAAGCTGCACTTCGATGTGATTCCGCGCGCCGTCGACGATTACCAGCAGTTCCTTGGCGGCTATGCCCGGCAGGACTGGAAGAACCGTCTCGGCAATCCGGTCTGGCACATCCATGCCGGCGAGCCGCCTGAGCCGGAGTTGATTGCACAGCAGGGGGCTGACGCTGACAATGCCCCGCGCACGCAGGTCACCTTCGGCCTGCTGCTCAACCTCGTGGCGGTGGCCAACTCCGAGGACAAGGCCGTGCTCTGGGCTTTCCTGCGCCGCTATGCGCCGGCAGTGACGCCCGAAACGCATCCGAAGCTCGACGCTCTGGTCGGCTACGCGATCGCCTATTTCCGGGATTTCGTGAAGACCGGGAAGAGCTACCGCGCCGCCGATGCCGTCGAGGAGGCTGCCTTGCAGCGCCTTGATGCGGCGCTCGGCGCGCTGCCCGATGGCGCGACCCCGGAGCTGATCCAGGATGTCGCGCTTGATGCCGCCCGCTCCGAACCACGCTACCAGAACCTTCAGGCCAAGGGCGCCACGCCCGACCGTCCGGCGGTGACCGGCGAGTGGTGGAAAGCGATCTATCAGGTGCTGCTGGGCGAGGATCAGGGGCCGCGCTTCGGCTCCTTCGCCGCGATCTACGGCATCGCCAACACCCGCGCACTGATCGCCAAGGGCCTCTCCGGCGCACTGATCGCCGAACACGAGGCCTTCATGAAGGCGAGAAGTAGAGGCAGAATCGAATGACGGAGCGCCAGTGACGGGCATCGGTCGATTTGTCGTCTTTCTGAGCGGACCGATTGGCTCAGGGAAGACCACACTGGGACGGTGTCTGGGCGCGCGATCGTTGGCTGGCTTTGTCGATGGTGACGACCATCATGTTCCAGGCCGTCCTTGGTTTTCGTCCACTCTTGGCACCAGTCGTTCGATCCTGAATGCCGTCATTGTTGCTCTTCAAAACCACGACATTGTGGTGGTGGCTTATCCGCTCAGGTGTGTGAACTGGATATACTACCGCCGCCATCTTGCCGCGGCTGGCATTGCTTCGGTCTTCGTCGGACTGTCTGCCACACTTGAGGAAATCACACATCGCGATCGCGGCCGGCTGTTGAGCGAAGCTGAGCAGGCGCGTCTCAGCGTCATGCTCGCCGAGGGTTACAGCAACCGTCTATTCTATGATGTGCAGATCAAAACGGGAGGGCGTTCGCTGGAAGCCACCTTGGCAGAGATCGATCTGGAGATAGCGCATTTCTTGAGCAGCCGATGCTGACCACGCTTGCCCTCGGTTTTGCCGGCCTCGCGGTGCTGGCCACCTCCTTCTTGTCCGGCGTCGTCGGCATGGCCGGCGGCATGATCCTGATGGGCATCCTGCTGCTGATGATGGACGTGACGGCGGCCATGGTGCTTTACGGCGTGACGCAGACCGCCGCCAATGGCTGGCGGGCCTGCTCTGGCGAGTGCATGTCAACTGGCCCATCCTCGGCGGCTACATGGTCGGCTCCTTTGCCATGTTTGCCCTGATGCGTCTGGTCGCCGCGGTGCCGGACAAGGCGTTCGTCTACATCGCGATGGGGCTGACGCCTTTCCTCATCGAACGCATGCCGGAGCGCTGGCGACCGGACGTCCTCAGGCGTGGAGGCGCTGTGTTCTGCGGCGCGGTGGTGATGATGGTCCAGCTGCTGCCAGGCGTTGCCGGCAATGCGCTCGACGCCTTCTTCCAGAAACCCACGCTTGACCGGAAGACCATCGTCGCCACCAAGGGGGCATCGCAGACACTGGCGCATATCCAGCGCGTGGTGTTTTTCGGCACCTTGTCCGATGCCGGCGACATCTTTCCGCTCTGGGTCTATGGCGCGGCGATCGCCATTGCCTTTACGGGCACGTCGCTGGCAGCACTGGTGCTGGCCCGCATCAGCGAGGCCAGCTTTCTGGCCTGGAGCCGCTCCATCATCCTCGCCGTCAGTGCCAGTTATCTCGCCAAGGGCCTCTGGCTGGTGGCCGCAGGCTAAGTGGCCCGTGCGCCCTATTGCAGGCGCACCGTGACGCTGTCGCTGGCGCCGCTGGCGTCGATCACCGAGACGCGCGCGAAGCCCGACCCGGCGGCTGGCAGCGTGGCGTCGCGACGGCTGACATTCTGCGCCACCGGCGTGCCATCGATCAGCCAGGTCATCGGCGCGACCCCGCCCAGCGCCTTGACGGTCAATTCGCGCAGTCCACCGCCGGCCAGGTCGACGACGGCACCATCCGGCGGAAAAGCGATCCGGATTGGCCCGCGCACCGAGGCGCTCATTGTCTTGGGGATGTCACGGCGCAGATGGCGCAGTGGGGCGGGCAGGCTGGCATTGCGCCCGGCAATGGCATCGCGCGGTGGGGGCGCGGTGTCAGGTTCCATGCCGATGCGGGCGAAGGCGTCGAACAGCACGGGGGCAGCCACCTGCCGCGCCACCAGCCCCGGCACCGAGGCATTATCGGGCCGGCCGACCCATACCGCGATAGTGTGGCGGCGGTCATAGCCAATCGCCCAGGCGTCGCGGTAGCCATAGGACGTGCCGGTCTTGTAGGCGATGCGGCCATTGAGGGCATTGGCCGGTGCCGGCGCGCCGCGCAGCACATCGCCCACATACCAGGCTGCCAGCGGGTCGGTCAGCCGGCGCTCGTCGTCCTCGGCCGGTCCCGCCGGTTCGCGCCAGTGCAGGGCGATGCTCTGCCCGCCACGCGCCAACCCGCCATACAGGCGCGCCAGGTCGGCAAGTCGGATGCCGACGCCGCCAAGCCCGATGGCGAGGCCCGGCGCGCCGTCCTTCGGCAGCACGAGCTGGCCGCCGGCGCTGGTGAGTCGGCTGAGCAAGCGCTGCGGTCCGACTTCGGCGAGAAGCTCGATGGCCGGCAGGTTCAGCGATTGCTGCAAGGCCTGCCGCGCTGTCACATTGCCGTGAAAGCCGAGGTCGAAATTCTCCGGCGCATAGGCCCCGAACCGGTTGGGCCGGTCTTCCAGCATCGTCTCGGGGTGGGCGATGCCCTGCTCGAAGGCCAGTGCGTAGATGAACGGCTTCAGCGCCGAGCCCGGCGAGCGCACGGCTTGCGCGAGGTCAAGCGCGCCGGCCCGTTCCCGGCTCATCAGGCCAAGCCCGCCGACATGGGCGCGCACCGCACCCGTGGCATGCTCGACGACGAGGATCGCGCCGGCCAGCTTCGGCCCCAGCGCCTCGATGCGCTCGCGCGCCAACCTTTCCAGCGCCGCCTGCCAGACCGCATCGATGCTCAGCCGGTGGTCCTTCAGCGCCGGCTTCTCGGCCACGGCCCGTTCTGCAGCATGGGCGGCCAGCAGCGGAAAGAGCTGGCGGGCGGTCGGCAAGGGCTCGGCCAGGGCCTGCGCGGCTTCGTCCGGCGTCGCCAGCCCGGCTGCGAGCGCCCGTCCGATGACGGCGGCGCGGGCGCGGGCGAGCGCCGTGCCGTGCCTGTCCGGCCTGCGGCTCTCCGGCGCTTGCGGCAGGGCCACCAGCAGGGCGCGTTCGGCCAGCGTCAGGCGCCGCGGCTCCTTGCCGAAATAGGACCAGGTGGCAGCCCGGATGCCTTCGAGGTTGCCGCCATAGGGGGCAAGGGTGAGATAGAGGTCGAGAATGCGCCGCTTATCGAGCCTGCGCTCCAGTTCGATGGCGCGCACAGCCTGCCGCAGCTTGGTCTGGACCGACCGCCCGCTGCGCGGCTCCAGCAGCCGGGCCACCTGCATCGACAGCGTCGAGCCGCCGGAGACAACGCGCCTCGAAGCCAGCATCTGCCAGCCGGCCCGCAGCATCGCCAGCGGATCGACCCCGGCATGCGTCTCGAAACGCTTGTCCTCATAGGATCTGAGCAGGGCGATAAAGCGCGGATCGACATCGGCCACGCTGACAGGCAGCCGCCAGCGGCCCTCATCGGTGGTGAAGGCGCGCAGCAGACGCCCGTGCCGGTCCGACACGGTGACCGAGCGCTCATGCGCCTCGCCGAGGTCGAGCGGGGGCAGCGCCTGCCAGAAGCTGGCGAGTCCGCCACCGGCCACCAGCGACACCGCCAGCATGCAGCCGGCAGCGGTCCGCGTCAGGCGCGCGGCGAGGCTGCTCACCGGCCCGTCACCTCGATCTGGCCATAGGCCGTGCGACCATATTTGCCGGGGCGATACATGTCCTCGATCACCGCCGGGGGATGCACGTAGCGTCCCGGCGAAACGGCCCGAACCATGTAGGCGACCGAGTAGATCGCCTGCTTGTCATCCCAGCGGTCGAACACCGCCACGAAACGGTCATCGCGATACTCCGTGTGGGTCGGCTCGATCTCGCGCTTCAGCCAGCCCAGGCTCTCGACCTTGCCGCTGTCGACAAGGCTGGGGTTGTCGATTTCCAGCCCGGCAGGCAGGTGGTCGACCAGCATCAGCGAGCCGCGCCGCTTCTCGCGCTCGGTCACCGTCAGCACCACGACCAGCCGGTCATTCTGCGCGACCGTGGCCGCATCGACCTTCTGTCCGTTGAGCCGGTAGTAGGCACGCTCGATCTGGTAGCCCTGCATCGCTGCCGGCTGCGGCTCGAGCGGATTGCCACTGACCGTGAGCACGGCATCGACCGGCGTGGCACCGCGGTTGGCGATGACCAGCGGCCTGGCTTCCAGCGCCGAGGCGCGGTCGCTGCGGTGCAGCGCGCCGGAATGGTTCTGGCCGTCGACACTGAGGCTGATCTGGTTCGCGTCCCTGAGTCCCGCCTGTGCGGCGAGCACCAGCCAGGCATTCTCCTGCGTCGAGGTGTAATGGCTCGCCGTGCGCGCTTCGCTGACCAGCGCCGCGGTCTGGATCAGGTCGGCGCCGCTGGCGTTGTTCTCTGCCGCCAGCGCCATGATCGCCGCCGCGTCGCGCAGGCGCGAGCCATAGTCGCGGCGCGAATCCGTCGGGCTGTCGCGCAAGGCCGTGAGTGCAACAATAGCGTCCTTGAAGCCGCGTTCGGCCCTGGCCCGGTCGCCGAGCAGCGCCAGCGCCGCAGCGACCTGGGCCCGCGCCAGCGGGGTTGGGGCCTCGCTGAGGCGCGTGTCGATGATGTAGCGCAGGTCGCTCATCATCGGACGGCCGTTTCGGGCCAGCACATAGAGCGCGTAGGTGATCTTCTCGCCTCCGTCGCGCTGGAATTCGGGC
Source organism: Hyphomicrobiales bacterium (assembly GCA_026400565.1). Lineage (GTDB taxonomy): Bacteria > Pseudomonadota > Alphaproteobacteria > Rhizobiales > Beijerinckiaceae > Allobosea. Next base: position 7,452 of record JAPLOV010000160.1, read on the forward strand.
TGGTTGACCACGGTGTTGCGCAGGCGGTCGAGCCCGATGTCGAGCGCCCGCTGCGGCACCGCGATGCCCTTCTCGCGGGCACGGGTCAGGAAATCGAGCGCGAAGGCATCGAGCCATGGATCGTCGCCGCCCACGGACCAGACCCCGAACGAACCGCTCGAATCCTGCCGTGCCAGCACCCTGTCCACCGCATCGCGGATGCGCTCGTCGATCTTGTCGTCGAGGGCAAGGCGCTCGCGGCTGGCAAGCTGGTTGACATAGAGCAACGGAAGCGCCCGGCTGATCACCTGCTCGGTGCAGCCATAGGGGTAGCGGTCGAGCGCCGCCAGCAGCGCCGGCACATCGATGCCGCCGAACAGCGACACCGAGGTCGAGACCGAGCCAGACCCCGGCAGGAGATCCTGCGCCAGATCGGCGGACACGGTCAGACTCTCGTTCGGCGCGATGCGCCGCACCACACGCCTGAGGATCGCGTCCGAACCCGGTGAAACCCGGATCGGCAGGCTGCGTTCCACGCCAGCTCCGCCCGGCCCCGTCAGCCGCACCGTCACGGCGGCATCGCCGACGCCGGAAGCCGTGACCGGGATGCTGAGCTGGGTGGCCTGGCCCGCCGCCAGTTGCAGCCGGCGCGACAGGGCCTCCGCCGGCATGATCACCGGCCCGGAGGGCACGACCTCGGCGGCATACTCGCCGGCCGGTCCCTCGATGTTGTCGATCCGCACATGGAAGCGCGACCGGTCGCCGAGCGACAGGAAACGCGGCAAGGTGGCCTGTGCCACCAGTGCATCGCGGATGATGACCTCGCGCGAAGCCGTTCCGACGCGTCCCGCGCTCCACGCCATGACATCGACGCGCACGGCGCCATCAAAGGCGGGAATGTCGAAGGAGACACGCGCCTTGCCGTCGGCACCGACCCGGATCACGCCCGAATAGCGCGCCAGCGGCGCTTCGCGCGGCGGCGAGACGGATGTATCGACACCGGCATCGCCGCCCGAGCGGATGGCTCCGCGCACACCCTGCATGCCGTCGATCAGGTAGCCGTAAAGATCCCGCATTTCGCCCGAGAGCTGGCGCTGTCCGAAGAAGTGCTCCGCCGGCTTCGGCGGCTCATGACGCGTCAGGTTGAGGATGCCGACATCCACCGCCGAGATCGTGACGAAGGCCTCTTCTCCGGCCTGAAGGCCCGCCAGGGTCACCGGAATGTCGAGGCTGGCACGCGGGCGGATGCGCTGCGGCAGGTCCAGCGTGACCGGCAAGGCCCTTGCCGCCCGGTCCACCGAGAACCACGCCACGCCCAGCGCCCGGCCCGGCATGCGCCGCGCCGCCTGATCGAGCGGACGGTGCGCCAGCACCACCGCATAGGCGCCCGCGCCCCAGGTGCCGCCTGCTGGCAGATCCACCTCGCGCCATGTCTGGGCCTTGTCGCCGATGATCGCGACCGTGGCCCGCCCGGCAAAGCGCGGTTTGATGTTGAGCACCATCGCCTCGCCGTTGGTGTAGCTGTCCTTGTCGAGCGCAACGTCGAGGACATCGGGCGCATCGGCGGTCAGTTCGCCCGCGTGGCCCACGGAATAGGCCACCGAGGTCTGTGCACCGCCCATGCTGATGTCGAGCCGGTAGCTGCCCCAGTCGGCAGGGATCGAGAGCCGCGCCGGCTCACCGGTGCCGACGCTGATCCGGCCATCGGCCACACGGCGGCTGGTGCGCGTCGCCTCGTAGTTCCAGCGCCCGTCGGCCAGATACCATTGCCAGGTGCGGTCGATGCGCGAGACGGTCCAGCTCAACCCGTCGCGGGCCAGCCGCGAGCCGTCGGGGTTGGCCGCGATCACGGCGAACTGGGCCAGCGCGCCGGCGCTGAGAGCACCATCGTCGAACAGCTTTTTCACCGCCACGACGGGCCCGTCCAGCGCCACCGGCAGGGTCAGCGTGCGCTCGACCGCCCGGCCACCGGCTTCGCCGACACGCAGCTTGATGGTTGCTTCGAGCGGGCGCTGGGCCTCGCTTTCGGGCAGTGTCACGGCCACCGTCGCCTTGCCCTGCGCGTCGGTGTTGCCCGCTTCCTCGATCTCCTTGGTGACGGGCTCGACCTTCTGGTCGGTCAGACCGACGAGATAGTCCTCATAGCCACGCAAGGGCGTGCGCGAGGCCGCTGCCAGCGAGACCTCGCCGCTGATCGCAAGGTCCGCGCCGGGCGCGCCGTAAAGATACCGCGCGCTGACATCGACGCTGGCGGCGGACCCGGCCCGGATGCTGGTGGCCGCGGTCGCGAGCATGACATCGACCCTGTCCGGAACGTAGTCCTCGACCAGGAATTTCAGCTCGCCAATCGGCCGCGCCTTGACATCGGCATAGGCCTCGATGCGCCAGGTGCCGCGCGCCGCAGCGCTGAACAGGGCCAGCGAATGGGCCCTGCCGCCCGCGCCCTGATCGGCGACCACCGCGCGGCGATGTTCGACGCCGTCAGGCCGCTTGTAGACCAGAGTCAGCGGCAGGTTCGGCACCACCTTGCCGGCACCGTCGCGCAGCAGGGTCGTGACATTGATGGTCTCGCCGGGCCGGTAGACCCCGCGCTCGGTGGCGAGGAAGGCGTCGAGGCCAACGGGCGCGGCGCGTCCCTTGACGCCCCTGTCCGACAGATCGAACGCAGCCGCCGCCACATCGAGGAAACCGTAATCGCCCTTGCCATCGCTGGCCGCGACAATCGCCGGAGCCATGCCGTCGGTGCCGCGCGCCAGACCCGCATCGAAGCGGGCATAGCCTGCGGCATCGGTGTTGACCGTCGCCAGAACCTCGTTGTTGCGGGCGATGAGCCTGAGCGCCACACCGCCCACGGGCTGCGCCGTGGCCAGAGACCGGGCCAGCACGTGCACGCCGTCATGGCCGGTGAAAGCGGTCAGGCCGAGATCCGACACGACGAACCACTGCGTCACCAGATCATCGCCGAAGCTGCCGTCATCCTCGCCGGAAGGGCCCTGGGCCGGCCGACGCACGCGCGCCGTCATCACATGCACGCCCGGCTCCAGCGCCGGCAGCGCCTCGCTGACGGGAAAGGCCGTGATCATGTCGCGGTTGAGTTCGTTGCGTGTCGCCAGTTGGCCGGACCAGAGCTTGACGCCCTTCTGCCGCTCGATGTCGCGCGCCGAGAACTCGCTCAGCTGCTTCATGAAGTCCTCGGACCTGACCGTCGGCGCGAGCGAGCGATCGCCGATACGGTAGACATCCAGCTCGACCTTGTCGGTGTTGACCGACACGACCGGGATGCCTTCCTGCCCGGTGCGCGGCAGCACGTAGTTGCGGCCGGTGAAGCGCACCTGCGGACTGCGATCACGCACATAGATGTCGTAGTCGGCGGTCTTGAGCAGCTGTTCCTCGACGTTCGACGGCAGGCCCTGGCGCAGCACGATCCGGTAACGTTCGCCGTGCTTCAGGCCATCGACGCACAATTGCTGTCCATCGGCGGTCACGGCCGGGCTGGTCGTGCCTTGCACCACCACGAACGGCGCGAAATCGACCCGCCCACGCGCCAGCGGGGCCGAGAAGGTAAAGCAGATGCGCGGCGTCGCGGCGTCGGAATCGACCTTGTAGTCGCGGATCTGGAAGCCGTGCTTCTCGCGCAACTCCGCATAGGTGGCCCTCAGGCGAGGGTTCTCGCTGGCGGCAAGGCTGAGCCTGTAGGTGTCCAGCGCCGGCCGCCACAGCTCGCGCGCCTGGTAGGCCCGGCCCAGCATCGCAAGCGCCGCAGCTTCCGCGGGCCGGCCTGCAGCCCGCTCATAGGCGGCATAGGCAGCGGCCGTCGCGCGGTCGCGGTTGGTGTAGCGCTCGCTCCAGTCCTGCGTCGCGTCGGCGATGGCCAGCGCCGTGTCGGCGAGGGCGAGCCAGTTGGCCCCGTCGCGCGGATCGGCCAGGACGGCCCCGGCGGCGGCGGCCAGCGCGCCGCGCGTGTTGCCACCCCTGACCGCGGTGGCCGCATCCTGCCGCCAGGCAGCTGCGGGTTTGGTTGCGGCGTTGGGCTGAAGCCGCCTCAGGTCTGTCTCCAGCCTGATAGCATCGTTGCGCAGGTCCTCGCGCACCAGAGCTTTCTGCGCCTGGGCGGGGGCAATTGTCACCGGGATGGCAAGCAGGCAAAGGCCGCACAGCAGAGCGGCCAGCAGACGGCTGGACATGAGCATTCTCCCCGAGGCTTCCCTGTCCCCGGCGATGACCTTACCAGCGCGCTTGGCAGGTGCAAGGCACTCGTCCGGCCCTGCGGTTTCTGCCGCATGATGCGCCCTCGACAAGGCGCAGAAGGGCTGCGACAGTATTGCGCTCAAGGCCTCGGCAACTGAGCAGGGGGGAGCGCCAAGATGTCCATCATTGCCAGACCTGCTGCTTTCAAGTCCCCCTCCGGTGTGATGATCGCACGCCTTCTGCCAACACTCTTGTTGCCCAGCCTCGTTCTTGCCATTGCCGGGCTCGTCCACGTGTCCGGTGCCGCGCAGGCCCAGCCTGCGCGCCAGCCGCCAAGTGCTGCGGCACCTGCCGCTCCCGCGCTCGATCCGGCGCAGGCCGCCTCGAAGCTGGCCTATGACCGGCTGGAAGAGGCCGAGCGCAAGGCCATCCAGAACGATCTGATCTGGACCGGCGACTTCAATGGCGTCGCCGGCGGCGAGTTCGGCAAGCGCACCTATGACGCGCTGCTGGCCTTCGAGCGCCGCGCCCAGGGCGTCAGTGATGGCATCCTGACCCCGCCCGAGCGCGCGGCCCTGACCCGCGCCGCAGATCAGGCCCGGCTGGCCATCCGCTTTGCCCCGATCACAGACCAGAGCACTGGCATCCGCATCGGACTGCCTGCGGCCCTGCTGCCGGCGCGTGTGGCAGTCGAGAACGGCGTGGTCTATCGCCGCCCCGATGGGGCCGTCACGCTCCAGCTCACCAGCCTGCCGGCGGCGCAGGCCTTCGATGACCTGTTCGAGCGGCTCAGGCAGGATGGTCCGGGCCGCAAGGTCACCTACAGGCTCAAGCGGCCCGACTGGTTCGTGATCTCCGGCGAGGAGGGCGGCCGCCGCTTCTACACAAGGCTGGCACAGGGGCCCGCCGCCATTCGCGGCTACACCTTCCGCTATCCGGTGGATCAGGTCGCCTCACTCGACCGGATCATGATCGCCATTGCCAACAGCTTCGAGCCCTTCCCGGGGACCGATGTTGCGGCCAACCCCGCCCGTGTCGGCACGCCGCCGGCTGGTGCGGCTCCAGGTTCGACTCCCGGTGCGGCTCCGGCCCTGATCCGCCCTGCGATGACCGCGACCGAGCCGCGTCATGCGGTGTCCGGTGTTTCGGTCGGGCCCGGAAAGGTGCTGACCAGCGCCGCGGCGCTGGCGTCCTGCGCCGGTGCCAGCATCGGCGGCAAGCCGCTTGATGCCGCGCAGGTCACTGTGACAGGCGATGTGGCGCTGCTGGCTGTGCCGGAGATCAACCGGCCAGTCTTGTTGCCATCTGGTGCTGCGCCGGGTGCTGCCGTGTTCACCCTGTCCTTCGAGGACAGCGCCTCCCGTTCGGTGATGGTCTCCTCCGGTCGCTGGCAGGGCGAGGGGCCGCGCGTCGCGTCCGCGCTCCAGATCGGTGCCGGCGGCGCGCCGGTGCTTGACGGCCAGGGCCGGCTCGTCGGACTGGTGCGGGAAAGCCCGAAGGCCCAGCGCATGGTGGCCGGCGTGCTGGCCGAAAGCAGCTACCGCGTGATCCCGCTGGAGGCCTTTCGTGCCGCGATGCCCCAGTCTTCCGGTGCCGCGCAGCCCGCAGAGCCATCGCCGCGCCTGATCAATGCGGCCTCCGCCGCCCTGATCGAGATCCGCTGTTCCGGCCGGCAGTAGCAGCTGGATGCCGGTGCTCGGATACCACGCATGACACGCACACAGGTCGCCATCATCGGGGCCGGACCGTCCGGTTTGCTGCTCGGCCAGTTGCTGCACAGGGCCGGCATCGACGCCGTCATCATCGAGCGCAAGAGCGCCGCCTATGTTCTCTCGCGCATCCGGGCCGGCGTGCTCGAACAGGGCACCGTCGATGTTCTGGCGCGGGCCGGCGTCGGCGACAGGCTGAAGGCCGAGGGTCTGGTTCATCACGGGTTTGCGCTGGCCTTCGATGGCCGCCGCCGGCGGATCGATCTTGGCAGCCTGCTCGGTGGTCGCCATGTCACGGTCTATGGCCAGACCGAGGTCACCCGCGACCTGATGGACGCGCGGCAGGCGGCGGGGTTGCCCACCGTCTATGACGCGGACGAGGTGGCGCTGCACGATTTCGACGGGCCGAACCCGCGTGTCTCGTGGCGCAAGGATGGCGTGTCACACAGCCTGTCCTGCGATGTCATCGCGGGCTGTGACGGCTTTCACGGCGTCAGCCGCACCAGCGTGCCGGATGCGTCCATCCGTACCTTCGAGAAGGTCTATCCTTTCGGCTGGCTCGGCATCCTGGCCGATGTGCCGCCGGTCAGCCATGAGCTGATCTACGCCAACCACGAGCGCGGCTTTGCCCTGTGTTCCATGCGCTCCGCCAGCCGCAGCCGCTACTACGTGCAATGCGCCATCGACGAGAAGGTCGAGACCTGGTCGGACCAGCGCTTCTGGGACGAGTTGCGCCTGAGGCTCGACCCCGAGGCAGCGGATGCGCTGGTCACCGGCCCGTCGATCGAGAAATCTGTGGCTCCGCTGCGCAGCTTCGTGGCCGAGCCGCTGCGTTTCGGGCGGCTTTTCCTCGTGGGCGATGCAGCCCACATCGTGCCGCCCACCGGGGCCAAGGGGCTCAATCTGGCGGTCGGTGATGTGCATTATCTGGCGACCGCGCTGGAAGAACATTTCACCGGGGGCTCACAAGCCGGTATCGATGCCTATTCGGCCACGGCCCTCGCCCGGATCTGGAAGGCTGAGCGCTTCTCGTGGTGGATGACCTCGATCCTGCACCGGTTTCCCGAAGGCGGGGAGTTCGGCCAGCGCATGCAGATCGCCGAACTCGACTACCTGTTCTCCTCCGTCGCGGCGCAGACCGCGCTGGCCGAGAACTATGTCGGCCTGCCCTATTGAGCGAGGCGGCTCCGGGCAGCAGACACGCGATTTGACTGGCAGCCTCCGGCCTCATCCGCTACCCAAGAAGTGGGGAGTGGGCCTTGAGGGAGAATGGTCATGAGTCGCCGCTTTGCCACACTCGATGTGTTCACACCTCATGCCCTCGCCGGCAATCCGCTGGCCGTCGTGCTCGACGCCCAGGGCCTGACCGACGCGGCGATGCAGGCCATCGCTGCCGAGTTCAACCTGTCGGAGACGGTGTTCGTGCTGCCGCCGGCCGATCCGCACCAGCGCGCGAGCCTGCGCATCTTCACGCCTGCGCGCGAGCTGCCCTTCGCCGGCCATCCCACTGTCGGCACGGCCGTCCTGCTCGGCGTGCTGGACCACGGCCACGGCCACGGCGTCGCGGCGTTCGGCCTCGAGGAAAAGGTGGGGCTCGTCGCCTGCGCGGTCGAGGTGGAAGGCGACGGCGTCGGGCTCGGCTCGGCGACCTTCGACCTGCCGCGCCTGCCGCAGGAGATCGGCGAGGCGGCGCCGGACGAGGCCATCGCCGCCGCCGTCGGCGTGGCGCCGGAGGACATCGGCTTCGACGGCCACGAGCCGACACTTTACTCGGCCGGAGTCGGCTTCACCTTCGTGCCGCTGCGCTCGCGCGAGGCGGTGGCGCGGGCGCGCGTGAACCGCGAGCGCTGGAAGCCGGCGATCGGCCCGGCCGACCACGCCAACGCCTTCGTCTATTGCCGCCAGACGAGCGAGGCCGGCCACCACTGGCACGCCCGCATGTTCGCGCCCGACCTCGGCGTCGGCGAGGATCCGGCCACCGGCTCCGCCGTCGCGGCGTTCGCCGGGGCGGTGATGCGTTTCGAACGACCGGGCGACGGAGAGCACGCCATGGTCGTCGAGCAGGGCTACGAAATGGGCCGGCCCTCGCAGATCATGCTGGGGCTGACCGTCGCGGGAGGGCGGCTCGTGCGGGCCACCATCGGCGGTTCGGCCGTCATCGTGTCGGAAGGGGCGCTGCGACTGTGACCGATTTCGTCTTCCGCCGCGTCAGGACGCTGGACTGCGTCTTCGAGCCCCGGTCGTGGGACTGGGCCGAGCGGGAATCCGCGCGGATCGACGCCCACTGGGCAGCCATCGCGGCCGACAACCCGGCGCTCTTCGACGGTCGCGTGCTCGTGCAGCACCGCGGCGTGTTCGACGGCGACGTGTTTCGCGGCGCGTATCTGGAGACGCGGTTTTCCCGCTTCATCGCGTGGCGCGACTTCGGCTTCCCGGATACGGATGTGCGCAACTGCTTCGCCATGGCGGCGCTGCGAGCGGGCGACGGGGCGTGGCTGCTGGGAGTCATGGGGGGCCACACGTCCAATCCCGGCAAGGTGTACTTCCCGGCCGGCACGCCGGATTTCGATGATGTCGTCGGCGACCACGTCGATCTCGCCGGCAGCGTCCTGCGCGAACTCGGCGAGGAGACCGGTCTGCGCCCGGGCGACGTCACCCTCGCGCCCGACTGGACCGTGATCGAGGCCGGCCCCCGCGTCGCCTGCATGCGCGAAGCCTTCGTCGATGCGCCGGCAGCGGAAATCCGCGCGCGTATCCTGGCCATTCTGGCGCAGGAGGAGCAGTCGGAGCTTTCCGACATCCGCATCGTGCGCAGCCTCGCCGACATCGACGAGGAGGCGA
>JAPLOV010000258.1 GCA_026400565.1 Hyphomicrobiales bacterium
ACGCCGTGCAGGCGCGAGCCGCGATCGGCGAGCCAATGCGTCGCCGCTGCCGTCAGCCCGGGATTGGAGAACATGACGCTGTCATTCGGGTAGTGGCGGCGGTGCAGGCCTGTGTTGATCAGCACGATGTGGCCTTCCACCCGCACGCCCGCCTTTTTCTCGGCAGCCTCCAGGTCGGCCACGTCGATATCGCCGAGGTCGGGAATATGGGTCAGGTCGAAGCAGACGGCGCGGCCCATGAACAGGTCGAGCGGCATCTCGTCGATCGGCGCGCCCGTAGGGCTGAGGTGGAAGAAGGCGTCGACATGCGTGCCGACGTGATTGAGCATGCCCACGAACTCGATTGGCGTCGTGAACGGATCACCCGGAACGCCCTGGTTGTAGGCAAGGCAGCTCTCATGGGTCATCCACGGAAGGAACACCGGCCTTGGCATGTTTTTATGCGCAGGCATGTTGTTCTCGATTGTGACGCTCAGATCGATGATCCGCGGCATGTGGAAGCCTCCAGTCTGCGTTTCAGCGCATGAAGAAGTTCGGGAGCGCCAGCGGTATCGCAGGCACGAAGGTAATGAGGATCAGCACCGCGAAGATCGGCAGCAGGAACGGCAGGCATGCGCGGAACGTGGTGTAGAAGTCGAGCCCCGATATGCGCGCCATCACGAACAGCAGCAGGCCGACCGGCGGGGTCATCAGGCCGATCATCAGATTGAGGACCATGACGATCCCGAAGTGCACGGGATCGATGCCGAACTGAATCAGCACCGGCATGAAGATCGGCACTGCGATGAGGATGATCGCGATCGTCTCCAGGAACATGCCTGCGACGAGCAGGATCAGGTTGAGGATGAGGAGCGCCTGCCACGGCTCCTGAATCGCTCCCAGCATCATCCGGGTGAATTCCTGCGCTGCGTTCTCGCGCACGAGGATCCAGCCGAACAGCGATGAGGCTCCCACCATCAGCATGACGACAGACGTCGTCTCGACCGTCTCCACAAGGGAACTCAGCACCGACTTGAGGCCTAAGCTGCGGTAAACGAAGACGCCGATGAGGAGCGCGTACGCGGCAGCCACAGCGGCGGCCTCCGTCGGTGTCGCGACACCCAGCACGATTCCACCCATGATGATGATCGGCATCAGAAGCGCCAGCGCACTCGTCTTGAGCGCTACCAGGCGCTCGCCCCACGTCGCCCTGGGTTCGACCGGGTAGTTCCGCCGGCGCGCGTACCAGGCAACCTGAACGTGCAGGGCGAGGGCCATCAGGATGCCCGGGATGATGCCGGCCAGGAACAGTTGCCCCACCGAAACGCTCGCGGCGAAGCCGTAGACGACGAGCGGGAGACTGGGCGGAATCACCGGCCCCAGCGTGGCGGACGCCGCCGAGATGCCAACGGCGAAGGGCATGTCGTAGCCACGATTGCGCATGGCGCGAATTTCCATCGCGCCGAGGCCGCCCGCGTCGGCGATCGCCGTGCCGCTCATGCCCGAGAAGATCATGCTGTTGAGGACGTTGACCTGGCCGAGCCCGCCGCGCCAGTGCCCCACCATCCGGTGGGCGAACTCGAACAGGCGGTCGGTGATGGCGCCGGCGTTCATCAGGCTGCCTGCGAGTACGAAGAACGGCACGCACAGCAGCGGGAAGCTGTCGACGCCCGAGACCATCTTCTGGATCGCGATGAGCGGCGGAATGCCATTGATCACGATGTAGACGATCGAGGCGCCGGCGATGGCAACGAAGACCGGCGCCCCGATCAGAAGCAAGACGGCCAGCGCCGAGAACAGAAGGATCATCGGAAGATTCCCTTACGGGCGAGCGAGACGACCTCAACGACGATCCGGACGCCGCCACCCGCAAGTCCTGCCGCCACGACGGCGTAAAGCCAGCTGATCGGCATCTCCATGGCGGCGCTGCGCGAGTTGGAGAGGATGGGCATGATCCGGACTGCCTGGAGCGCGAGGAAGCCGACGACGGCAAGGCTGATGAGCAGCACGAACAGCCGAATCGTCCGGGCGACAGGCCCTGGCAGCCGGTCGACGAGGTCGACGCGGATGTGGCTATCCTTTCGGAAGCCGAGCCCGGTCGCGACGAAGGTGATGGCCACAAGCCCGAAGCGGGCGAACTCCTCGGCCCAGATGAGGCTGTCGTTGAGGACATACCGGAAGAACACCGACACGACGACGACAATGAAGGTCGCAACGAGGACGAGGACGGCGATCGTGTCCTCGTACCCGCGGATCATGTCGCGCATAACGGAGCTCGCCCGATGCGTCACGTCAGATCCCCTTCACGCGCGCGACGAGTTCGGCCGACGCGCCGAGATCCTTGGCGAGCTGCTCAACGGCCGGCGCCAGGGTCGCCTGAAATGCCGCGATGTCGGGCTTGGTGAAGGTGATCAGCTTATCGGCTTCCATCTTCGCGCGCAGGCCGTCCTCCTGCTCCGCGATCAACTGCGTGGACCGCTCCGCGTAGAGGCCAGCGGCCTTCTGCATACAGTCCTTGTCGGCGGCCGACAGCTTCGACATCACGTGGTCGCCGACGATCCAGAACACAAATTCCATGAGGTGCGCCGTCGGATTCACGTACTTCTGGACCTCGTAGAACTTGAACGCGAAGGTGATCGGCAGCGGGTTGGCAGAAGCCGTCACCACACCCTGCTGGAGCGCGAGGTACACCTCTGCCAGTGCTACAGGCGTCGGGTTTGCTCCGACCGCGCGCGGGAATGCGAGCCAGATTGGCGCATCAGGAACACGGATCTTCATGCCTCTCATGTCCGCTGGCTTCTCGACTGGCGTATTCGACGTCACGTTGAAGGCGCCGAAGTATCCGGCAGACAGGATGTGCTGGCCTGTGGCCTTGTTCCAGCCGGCCCACAGCTCCTTAAAGACAGCGCTGTCGCGGTATCGCAACGCCTGCTGCCGGTCCTTGAAGATGAACGGCGCCGCGCCGATAGCCAGTGGCTTGTAGGCCGAGGAGGCGAAGATTTGCCCGGTGAAGATGATGTCCACGCCGCCGAAGCGGACCTGTTCGTTGAGAGCGTTCTCGTTGCCGAGCTGCGATGTCGGATAGACGGCAATGGTGTGGCGGCCCTGCGTGCACGCCTTGAACTGCTCGGCCGCCGAAACGGCGGCGACGTGCATCGGATGGGAGACCTCGTAGACATGGCCAAGCTTGAACTCGGTGGCGTGGCCCGTGGCCGCGCCGAGCGCCGAAAAAGCGACGACCGCAAGACCGAACGTCGAATTGCGAATGTAGAAAGGTATGGACATCATGAACTCCTTTGTTCTAGGAATAGAACGAAATTCTACAAGCAGAACAAGGTTACGATTGAATGCAGGATAGTGTCAAGAACGCCGCGCGCAGCGAACCGGCACGCGTGCCGGCCCTGAGCAAGGCGATCGCCATCCTGCGCTTCCTCAACGCGAGCCCTCGCCTGTCGGCCGGAGTATCCGAGATCGCGGTGTCTCTGGGCATCGCCAAGAGCCACTGCTTCAACATCCTGCGCACGCTCGAGGCAGAGGGGTGGGTGCGTTTCGATGCAGAGCGCCGCCGCTACGATCTTTCGGCGAGATTGCTGACGGACGTCTCGCGGCTGCTGGCGGGCGGAGCCCAGACCGCCTCGGTTCATGCCGAACTGGTCCAGCTGTCCGAAGCTGCCCGTCTGCCCTGTGTCCTGACGCGGATCGAGGTGGACGGGACGTTCACAGCGATCGATAAAGCGGAGGATGCGGCGGAACTTCTGGTGTCCGTTCCCATCGGTCACCGCTTTCCGATAGACGCTCCGGCGCAGATGCGTGTTCGCCTTGCGTGGGCGACGGCAGCCGAGCGCAGACGCATCCTCGCGCGGTGGAAGCCCGTCGCATACACACCGACGACGATTATCGACAAAAAGGACCTGATGCGGGAACTCGATGCGACCCAGGCACGGGGCTTCGCGATTAGCCGGGCGGAGTTCACGACGGGCGTGACCACCATCGCCGCACCGGTCTTCGACGATGAAGGGAACGTGCGCTACGTTCTCCAGTGCCCTGGTCTCGAGGCGGATGTCCCGTCCCGCAAGAACGACGTCGCCGCGCCACTGCTGCTGGCGGCGGAACGCATCGGTATCATGCTGCGGAATGCAGCGGCCTGAACGGTACTGTTAAATCTAAATTGCGTGTTTTGTTGGACCATGATCCCGCGCTTGCCGCCAGTGCCATGCTTGTCCTGCAACCAGTCGCCGGCGCCACGCAGCTTCAAGCCGGTACGGTCGACGATCAGATGGAGATCGTCAGTGCCGCTATGGGGTGTGGCGTCAACATTCAGGCGACGCGCCCGGCGGCTCAAGGTCGTATGATCGGGCACGGCAAGATCGAGCCCGAGCCTGTGCATGATGGAACTGATCAGCCCCCTTGCATTGGCGCAATGCCAGGCGAAACACGACCCGCAAAGTCAAGGCCGTTTCGATCGCCAATTCGGAAGAGCGCGGCTGGCCACCTTGCTTGCCGGATGGCACTCCTTTCCAGGCTGCGATCGCTTCATTCGAAAACCAGACCGTCAGGCTGCCGCGATTGCGAAGGCCGGCCTCATCCTTTCGCCAGTTCGTGATCCGGAACTTCTGCCGCGGAATGTGGTGACGGATGGCGGCGCGACTTTTGAACGGCATGAACGGGATGCCGGAAGCCGGGAAAGTGAGCCGGCTGTGCCATCTGACGGATTAACGAACCAGCCAATCCTGCCTTCATGCACCAAGGTCGCGCATATGCCGAGATCGAGGTCGCCGTCCCGCTTGGAATGGTCGACCTGCGCGATCACGGCGCAATCGTCATGGGTGTTCTGCGGCGCGACAATCAAGGTGACTCAGCGCCAGATCGTGGATGGAGACGAAGCGCTGGAGGTGTCGGGCGGATTTGAACGGCTTCATGATCCTCTCTCGCCGCCGCGTCGGCAGGTTCATGTGACCCGGATCAGCGAGCTTGATATACGTACTATTTCCTAGTACGCTTCTACGGTGATCAAGAGCTTCAAGGACCGCATGACGGAGGAACTGTATGGCGGGTTGCCAGCACGCCTGGTTCCGTTGGACGTTGCGAAACGAGCTATCGTAAAGCTCTTTCTGATCGATGCGGTGACCCGGCTGGAAGATCTCCGGGTTCCGCCTGGAAACCGACTTGAGGCATTGAAGGGTAGTCGCGCCGGCCAGCATTCTATCCGCGTGAACGATCAATGGCGCATTTGTTTTGTCTGGCGAGAGGGAGATGCATACGATGTCGAATTCTGCGACTATCATTGATACCCGCCTGCCACTGCCACATCCGGGCGAGGTCCTGAAGTCAGAGTTCCTCGAGCCCATGGGGCTGTCTGCCTATGCGCTGGCCAAAGCGATTGGCGTGCCGCGCAGCCGCATCAACGAGATCGCTCATGGGCGGCAGAAAATCACTGCCGCCATCGCACTGCGGCTCGGCAGGTTCTTTGATGTTGATCCTCAGTGGTTCCTGAACATGCAGAGCCGTTATGATCTCAGGCATGCGGAGGCGACGATTGATGTGTCCGGGATCGCACCGAGACGGGCTGCCTGACGATGACTGGCGTCGAACAGACTTCAAGCGTGTTCCACGTGATGGTGGGCACGGTTTCCAGCGGATGGTGGGCAGTCATTCCACGCGATCGTGGGCACCTGCGACCCGAGAATTCTTCGTGCAACAACGTCCGATGTTGGTCACGCGATTGGGCCTGGCGATGTTGAGTGCCTGGCTGCGCAGCCTGGCCATGACGCCGGGCTACGACGCCATTCGTCGGCCTCAAGCAGGCATCTCGCGAAAAACAGGAACATCCTTCTTTATCGGGCGTTGTCACATGAACTCTGTGGGGCCGCTCAGTACGGTTTGTTCCGGCGATCAAGCAGCGATGGCGACAGAATTCCACTGAGCGAGGGCCTGGAGCCGGTGGAGGTGGATGCCGAGAGTGCG
>JAPLOV010000116.1 GCA_026400565.1 Hyphomicrobiales bacterium
GCTGCGCATGCGCTTCGGCATCGGCATGAACACCGACCACACGCTCGAAGAGGTTGGCCAGCAGTTCTCCGTCACCCGCGAACGCATCCGCCAGATCGAGGCCAAGGCACTGAGGAAGCTGAAGCATCCAAGCAGGTCAAGGAAGCTTCGGAGCTTTCTGGACAACTGAGGGGCTCTCGCCATGTCCCCGGAATTCTGGATCACCACCTTCATCGTTGTGGCCTCGCCAGGCACCGGCGCGGTCTACACCATCGCCACCGGGCTCGGGCGTGGCGGCAAGGCGAGTGTGGTCGCGGCCTTCGCTTGCACGCTTGGCATCATTCCGCACCTGATTGCCGCCATGATGGGCTTGGCGGCGCTGCTGCACACCTCGGCGCTTTTGTACGACACCTTGAAGTACGCCGGCGTTGCCTACCTGCTCTGGATGGCGTGGCAGACCTTGCAGGAGAAGGGTGCCATGCGCATCGATGGCGACGCGTCACCGCGCACTGTCGTGCGCGTGATGGTCGATGGCATCGCACTCAACCTGCTCAACCCCAAGCTTTCGATTTTTTTCGTGGCCTTCCTGCCGCAGTTCACCGACAAGGCGGCGGCCAGCCCGCTGCTGGAGATGCTGGCGCTCAGCGCGGTTTTCATGGCCATGACCTTCGTGGTCTTTGCGATCTATGGCTTGTTTGCCGCCGCCATGCGCGACCACGTTGTTGGGCGTCCCAAGGTGATGTTATGGCTGCGCCGCTCGTTCGCGGCCGCGTTTGGCGCGCTGGCGGTACGGCTCGCCTTCACCGACCGCTGAGGATTAGAGCCCCATGTCCTTCTTCAAGAAACTCTTCGGCGGCGGTGCCCCCAAGGCGGAGGAGCCGGCCCCGACCTCCGAGCATGAAGGCTTCACCATCCATGCCACGCCCTACAGCCATGAGGGCCAGTGGCAGATGTGTGGCGTGATCGAGAAGGAGATCGGCGGCGAGCTGAAATCCCACCGCTTCATCCGCGCCGATCGCTTCGCCGGCAAGACCGAAGCGCTCGAGATGACCTTCCTGAAGGCCCGCCAGATCATCGACCAGAACGGCGAGCGGCTGTTCGGCTAGCTTGGGCTTGCCATCGTCCCGGACGTGGTCGGGGATGATTTGGGAACGATCCCGCTTCCAGCGCCGCCCGCCTGCGCTTTCGCGACGCTTGTGAGTGTTTCCCATTCCGACCTATGCTCAGCCCATGAGCACCCCGGAATCTGCATCGCCTTACACCACCGATAGCCGCTACTCTTGGCAGCGACTGGCGGTGTCACTGGTCTTCGCCACGCTGGCCTGCATTGGCTCCTGGTCCGTGGTGGTGGCCCTGCCGGCGGTGCAGGCCGAGTTCGGCGTGGTGCGGGGAGCGGCGAGCGCGCCTTACACACTGATGATGATCGGCTTTGCGGCGGCGGCCATCGGCATGGGCCGCCTGTCAGACCGTTTCGGCATCGTGCCAGCCATGGTCATCGCGGCCCTGTGCCAGAGCACGGGCTATCTGCTGGCAGCGCTTTCAGGCTCGATCTGGCAGTTCGGCGCGGCACACCTGCTGATCGGCATCGGGGCCTCCATCGGCTTCGCACCGCTGATCGCCGACATCTCGCACTGGTTCGTTCGCTCGCGTGGGCTGGCCGTCGGCATCGTCGCGACAGGCAACTATCTCGCAGGCGCGCTCTGGTCACCCATCCTGCAGGGCATGATCGCGAGCCATGGCTGGCGCTGGTCGCATATGGCCATTGCCGCCATCCTCGCCGCCACCATCATGCCGATGGCGTTGATGTTCCGCCGCCGTGCTCCGCAGGCGAACTATGCCAAGGCGGAAGCGGCAAGTGATGCCGCCCGCGCTGGCCTCGGCCTGTCACCCAACGCGCTGATGACGCTGCTCTGCGTCGCCGGCTTCGGCTGCTGCATGGCCATGGCGATGCCGCAGGTCCACATCGTCGCCTATTGCGCCGATCTCGGCTATGGCGCGGCGCGCGGTGCCGAGATGCTGGCGCTGATGCTCGGCCTCGGCATCATCAGCCGCATCGGCTCTGGCTTTCTAGCAGACCGGATCGGCGGCGTCGCGGTGCTGCTCATCGGCTCCAGCATGCAGGCGGCGGCGCTGTTCCTGTATCTGTGGTTCGATGGTCTGGCTTCGCTCTACATCATCTCCGGGATCTTCGGCCTGTTCCAGGGCGGCATCGTTCCCATGTATGCGATGATCGCGCGTCAATACATGCCGCCGCGCGAGGCTGGCGCGCGTGTCGGTTTCGTCATCACCGCGACGATACTGGGCATGGCCGCAGGTGGTTTGGCATCGGGCTATATCTTCGATCTGTTCGGCAGCTACCGCATGGCGTTCCTCAACGGGCTGTTGTGGAACCTCGTCAACATCACGCTGATCGGTTGGCTCTATGCATGGCCGCGCCTGAAACAGGGCCAGCCGGCTTGACGGGCACCACTTTGCGGCCCATGTGCCGCTCTCTGGTTTCCCTCGCTGCCAGTCGTCTAGCGCCGTGCGAAAACCTGCGCCTCGCAGGACCGTTTGCCGGCTGGACTTCTGCCCGTCAGGCTCCTCACACCCGCAACGTTTCTCGTCTGCCTCGTTCTCTTTTCGCCTCCTGTTTCCATGTGCCGCCGCGCGCCGCATCCTGAAAGTCACGACCATGCTTCGCACCACGATTGCCGGAAGCCTGCCCAAGCCGCTCTGGCTGGCCGAGCCCGAAAAGCTCTGGGCGCCGTGGAAGCTGGAGGGCGAGGCGCTCGAACATGGCAAGCGCGACGCCACCATTCTCGCCGTCAAGTTGCAGGAAGATGCCGGGCTCGACATCGTGGGCGATGGCGAGCAGGCCCGCGTGCACTTCGTCCATGGCTTTCTGGCAAATCTTGACGGCATCGACTTTGCCAAGAAGACCATGATGGGCATCCGCAATAACCGCTACATGGCGGAAGTGCCCACAGTCGTCGGCCCGATCCGCCGCAAGGGCTCTGTACATGGCATGGAGGCCCGCGCTGCCCGCGCCCACACGCGCCATCCGCTCAAGTTCACGTTGCCGGGGCCGATGACCATCGTCGACACCATCGCCGACGAGCATTATGGCCGGCGCGCCGACCTCGCCATGGCATTCGCAGAGGCGCTCAACGAGGAAGCCAAGGAACTCGAAGCCATCGGTGTCGATGTCGTGCAGTTCGATGAGCCGGCCTACAATGTCTACATGGCCGAAGTGGCCGACTGGGGCATCGCCACGCTGGAGCGCGCAGCCCAGGGCCTCACCTGCACCAGGGCGGTCCACATCTGCTATGGCTACGGCATCAAGGCCAACATCGACTGGAAGAACACGCTCGGTGAAAGCTGGCGGCACTATGAGGACACCTTCCCCGTGCTCGCCGCCAGCAGCATCGACCAGATCTCGCTCGAATGCCGCAACAGCCGCGTGCCGATGGACCTGATCCGGCTGCTCAAGGGCAAGGACGTTCTGGTCGGTGCCATCGATGTGGCCTCGGACCATATCGAAAGCCCTGAGGAAGTGGCTGCCACGATCCGCGCAGCGCTGGCCGTCGTCGATGCGGAAAAGCTCTTTCCCTGCACCAATTGCGGCATGGCCCCGATGTCGCACGCCGTCGCCTATGGCAAGCTCGCGGCGCTCGCTGCCGGCGCTGCCCTCGTGCGCCAGGAACTTGGGCGCTGACGGAACCGGGTCTCTGATCTTCGCCGAAACCCGATTGAAGGAGTAAGCCTTGCCGGACCAGTCGCAGCCTGTCGGACAACTGACGATCAAGATCAGCGCCATGCCGGCGGACACGAACGCCAATGGCGACATCTTCGGCGGCTGGGTGATGGCGCGCATGGACCAGGCTGGCGGCATCGCCGGCGTCGAGCGGGCGCAGGGGCGCGTGGTCACGGTCAAGGTCGACACCATGAACTTCATTCGCCCAATGAAGGTCGGCGATGTGCTCTGCGTCTATTCGTCGATCGGCGAGATCGGGCGCACGTCGATGAAGATCCACATCGAGGCCTGGGCGCAGCGCTTCCGCACCAATGTCATGGAAAAGGTCACCGATGCCACTTTCACATTCGTGGCCGTGGATGATGACGGCAAGCCGCGGATGATCCCGCGCTGAGGCGCGTATGGCCGGCAGCCTTGGCCCGGCAGAGACACGACAGCGTTGCCAGAGTCTTTCTGCAACATCGCAACAATTCTAACGATTGAGTGAACACGTCTGTAAACCGCCATCGGCATGGTCACCTCGAACAAGCAAGGTGCAACCATGATCCAGAGCCTGTCTCTCTCCGGACTCGAAGACCTGGCCGCTGGGGATTATTCTCCGCGTCGCGATGCGATTCTCTCGACACTGACCGACCAGTATCTCGAACTCGAGCCGCGCCTTAGCGACCGGCACATCGAGCTTTACGACAATGTCTTTCAGTTGCTGGTCACTGGCATCGAACTGCATGCCCGGCTCGCACTGGCCGAGAAGCTGGCGCCGATGAAGCGGGCTCCGCGCGAGATCGTGCGCGACCTCGCCAATGATGACTACGCCATCGTGGCGTCCCCGATCCTCCGGCACTCTCCCTTGCTCGATGAGGCCGATCTTGTTGGCATCGCCACCCGCAAGAGCGAGGCCCATCGCGCGGCACTCGCCCAGCGACCCAACCTCAACACGGCAGTCACCGACGTGTTGGTCAAAAAGCGCGAGCAATCGGTGCTGGTCGCCCTGATCGGCAATGATACTGCAAAGCTGTCATCGGCCGGTGCCACGACGCTGACCGACATCGCCAGCCTGAACGAGGTCGTGGCACAATCGCTGGCAAGCCGCCTGCAGCTGCCGGCCACGGCTGTGACGCAGATCCTCATCGCAGCGCGCGCAGTCGTGGTGAACACTTTGTCCCACGCGGAGCCCGATGCCCGGGCCAGCGAGATCACCGGGGCGGTGCGCAGGGGTGTCGAGGCAGTCGGCGCCTTGCCCGAGACCATGTCGGACGATGTCAACGAGCAGCAGATCGTGACCCTCTATGGGCTGGGTCAGATCGAGGACGTGGTGTTGGGACTTGCTCACCGTGCCGAACTTGATCCCGCGATCGTGCGACGCGCGCTGGAGGTGCCCTGCACGGATGCGTTGCTGATCGTGATGAAGGCTGCCGGCTTCGAACGCCAGCATGCCCAGGGCATACTGTCAGTGAAGATGTCCGTTGCGCTCAACTCGCCCGCGTTGCTGGAACCGCTCGGCCAGTATGACCGCATCAACGCCGCCGATCCAGCGCGCATGCTGGTGTTTGTGCTCTCGCGGCATGTCACCGCCGTCGCGCACTGATCCGGGCATGGACAACCGCCGCAAGAGTTGAGAAGGCTGGGGCAGGCTGGCGCGTTCAAGGCATCCCATC
Organism: Hyphomicrobiales bacterium; assembly: GCA_026400565.1. Taxonomy (GTDB): domain Bacteria; phylum Pseudomonadota; class Alphaproteobacteria; order Rhizobiales; family Beijerinckiaceae; genus Allobosea. The sequence goes on from JAPLOV010000116.1 coordinate 5,371, forward strand.
GCGCCGGCAGGGAGCCTGCCGATGCTGCGCCTTGCCTATGACGATCTGCACACCGCTGGAGAGCCGGTCCGCATCCTGACGGCGGGTTATCCGGAACTGGCCGGCACCACCATCCTCGAGAAGCGCCGCGATGCGCTGGCCAGACACGATCACCTGCGCCGCGCCATGATGCACGAGCCGCGCGGCCATGCCGGCATGTATGGCGTGATCCCGGTTCCCTCCGCCATGCCGGTTGCCGCCTTCGGCGTCCTGTTCACCCACCATGCCGGCTACTCGACCATGTGCGGGCATGCCACGATCGCGCTGGCGAAATGGGCGATCGAAACCGGGCGCGTGGCGCTGACGGAGCCGGAAACCCGCTTTGCCATCGAGGCACCTTGCGGGCTGATCCGCATCGTCGCCACGATCGAGGCTGGCCGCGTCAGGTCCGCGAGCTTCGAGAGCGTGCCGGCTTTTGTGCTGGCAGCGGGGCTCAGCGTCGACGTGGCGGGCCGCGGCGCGATCAGCTGCGACATCGCCTATGGTGGGGCTTTCTACGCGATCGTCCCTGCCTCCGGGCTCGGCTTCAGGGGCCCGGCGCCACTCGAGGAACTGGTCGCGGCGGGCACGGCCCTCACCGATGCGATCAGGGCCTCGGTGCCGATCGTTCACCCGCACGAACCCGATCTTGGCTTCCTCTATGGTACCATCATCACCGACGATGCGGCGGACTGCGACGACAGCAGCAATCTGTGCATCTTTGCCGAGCGGCAGATCGACCGCTCTCCGACCGGCTCGGGCGTGACCGCACGCATGGCACTCGACCACGCCAAGGGGCTGGTCAGGGCAGGTGAGATGCGCCGCTTCCGCAGCATCACCGGGGGCATGTTCACTGGCCAGGTGATCTCCGAAGCCCGTCTGGCCGGCCATGATGCAGTGACCGTCGCCGTGGCGGGGGAGGCTCACTGGATGGGGCAGGGCAGCTTCATCATCGATCCGGATGACCGTCTCGGCCACGGCTTCGAACTGCCGGCAGCCATGGTGCTGTGAGGAGACAAGTCTGCCGTTTGCAGCAAACTAGCGCGCCACCAGCACGGTTCGGCATTCCGCAGGGAGAGCATCGACCGACATGGGCGGCTTGGGCCGCGCCGGAGCCCCTCCGCCGGGCTTCTTCGGCGCGAAGATCGCCTTGTACTGGGTGTCGAGCCAGTCGGTCAGCTCCTTGCCGCAGCCATCGCCATCCGGCGGCGGGGCCTGATCCTGGCAGTTCTCCGAGCCAGCTGGGCAGGCCATGCGGATATGGAAATGGAAGTTGTGGCCCCACATCGGCCTGACCTTGTTCAGGCCGGCCCGGTCTGCGCCGGCATCACGGCACATCGCCTTCTTGATGGCGGGATTGACGAAGATCCGGTGCACGCGCCGGTCGCGTGCCGAGTGCAGCACCAGCTTTGTGTGGTTCGGCGTCCAGACCGCCGGGTTCACATCCATCCAGTCGGCGCGCACCATGTTGGTCGCGGGCATGTTCTCGCGTTGCTCCTGGCTGAGCTTGCTGCGCGGCATCGGTGTCAGCCAGATGTCGGCATCAAGCCCGATCTGGTGCGAGGCATGGCCGGTCAGCATCGGCCCGCCGCGAGCCTGACTGATATCGCCGACAAGGATGCCGTTCCAGTTGGCAACCCGAGGCGCCGCTTTGGCGAGGCTTTCGAGATAGGCGATCAGATCAGGGTGCCCCCACATGCGGTTGCGGTTGAGCCGCATCACCTGCCAGGTGTCCCCGTCGACGGGCAGCGCCACCGCGCCGGCGAGGCAGCCGCGCGCATAGGAGCCGATGGCCCGTGCTTCGAGGCTGGCAGCCGGAGTGTTGCGCTTGCCAAACTGCACCTTGGCCGCCCATTCCGGCGTATTTTCCAACACGCTGGCGCGCCGGTTCGCTTCTTCCTTGGCTGTGGCCTGCGCCCAAGCAGGTCCTGGCGCCAGCGAGCCATCCGCAAGCAAAAGGCCGATGGTGACAACGGGGACGGCGAAAGAGCGAAGCAGCATGGGCGAATCTTGCCTGCTTCTGATGCTTTCGGCAAGCTTGGATGGGGGCAGGTCCAGTCAGCCCGGCATTGGTGCCAGTGGCCCCGGCTTGCCATCCGCCCGCACCAGCCCCGCGAGGAACTGGTCCGTCGCCGCAGCCCACGAATGCCTGAGGGCAAAGGTGCGGCAGGTCTCGCGAGTGATGGCCAGAGCCTCGAGCGCGGCGGCCCTCAGATCATGGCTGAGCACGCCGACAGGGTGATCGCCGATCACATCCTTCGGCCCCTGAACCGGATAGGCAGCGATCGGCAAACCGCAGGCCGCTGCTTCCAGCAGGACAAGGCCGAACGTATCGGTCAGACTGGGGAAGACGAACACGTCAGCGGAGGCATAGAGCGCGGCCAGTTCAGCCCCGGCCTTGAACCCGGTGAAGTGCACACCGGGATAGCGAGCCTCGAGTTCGGCCCGGATCGGGCCATCGCCAACCACGACCTTCGAACCCGGCAACTCCAGATCGAGGAAGGCATCGAGGTTCTTTTCCACCGCCAGGCGCGCTACGGTGATGAAGATCGGGCGCGGCAGATCGAGCACGGGAGCGTGATGCGGATTGAACAGCTCGGTATCGACGCCGAACGTCCACATCGCCAGCCTGCGGAAGCCGATGGCGGCCAGCTCCTGCATCATGGTTGGCGTTGCCACCATCATGGCCGCACCCGCGCCATGGAAGCGCTTGAGCAGCGCATAGGACCATCGCTCGGGCACAGGCACCCGCGCCCTCAGATACTCAGGGAAGCGCGTGTGATAGCTCGTGGTGAAGCTCAGGCCGAGCTTCTGGCATACGCCGCGCACGGCCCAGCCCACCGGCCCTTCCGTGGCCACATGGACTGCATCATACCGCCCGGCCTTCAGTTTCTCCGCCAGGGTTCTGCGCGAGACCATCGCCAGCCTGATCTCTGGATAGGATGGCATCGGCAAGGTCCGAAACTGGTCCGGTGAGACCACATCGACCTCGGCCCCCCGCCCTGACAGTTCGTGGATCGTCGCCTCGAGGCAACGCACCACGCCGTTGACCTGTGGGGCCCATGCATCGGTCGCCAGCATGACCCGCATCAAGCAGCAGCCTGATCCGTGCTGCGGCTGCCGATGGTTGTTACCTTGGTGTCATGGCCGGCGCTGATCCGCTCCTGACGCCACGCGATGATGCGGAAGCTGCCATCATGATCCTCGGCCAGTGCCGTGCAGCTTTCCACCCAGTCGCCGCAGTTCATGTAGGTCACACCCTGCATCTCCCGGATGGTGGCATGATGGATATGGCCGCAGACAACACCATTGGCTCCGCGCCGCCGTGCCTCGTCCGCCAATGTCTTCTCGAAACTGCTGATGAAATTAACGGCTTTCTTGACCTTGTGCTTCGCCCACGCCGAGAACGACCAGTAGGGCTGGCCCATGGCGCGGCGTACGGCGCTGATCCGTGCATTTATTGCCTGCGTGGCCCGATAGGCCCAGTCGCCGAGCTGCGCCAGCCAACGCGCATGGGTCACCACCGCGTCGAACTGGTCACCATGAATGATCAGATAGCGCTTTCCGTCCGGCCCGGTATGGATCGCATCGTCGACGATCTCGATACCGCCGAAATTCTGACCGAGGTGGTTGCGGGCAAATTCGTCGTGGTTTCCGGGCATGAACACCACTTTCGTGCCATTGCGGACCCGACTGAGCATCACTTGCACCAGATCGTTGTGCGCCGGCGGCCAGAACCAGTTCTTCTTCAGCCGCCAGCCATCGATAATGTCGCCGACAAGATAGATCGTATCGGCACTGTGCCTGTCGAGAAACTCCAGCAGCATGGCTGCCTGGCTGCTGGTTGCACCCAGATGGATGTCGGAGATGAAGAGGGTGCGGAAATGCGTGACCATGACAGAGCCTGACGAGGGAACGAGGCCTTACAGTGGCAGAGATGGCATACTTGTGACACTCTGCCAGTAGCATCAAGGTCACATGTGGCGAAATGTTGTGCATGCCTGCCATCCAGCATGGCAATCTTGGCCGGAATGGCCGCGCTGGCGGGTCTGGCCAGGAAAAAGGACATCGTTCCCGACACGGCTCCGTGAGCAGGCCGTCCCGGCTCTGGTCAGCCGCGCCTGGCTCGCTATCATGCAGCCTTGTGGATGAGGCAAGGAGACGACCATGCGGCGGTGCGGCTTACGGAGACTGGCGTTGGCAGCAGCGTTGGCAGCTGTCTGTGTCGTTGGCGCGTGGTTTCCCGGCCTTCCTGTGGGCTGGCAGTCCTCCGGCCTTCTGGGGTCACAGTCTGCCATCGCCGCCGAGCCGGGTTGCCGGCCCGATGTCGCCGTCTTCGGCGCGCCGGTCCGGCGCGTCTCGCTCAAGGCCGACGAGGCGCGGCTCACCTTTGTCGGCCATGCCACGTTCCTGATCGAGAGCGCGCAGGGCATCAGTGCCGCCACCGACTACAACGACTATGTGCGTCCGCGCGGCACGCCGGTCATCGCCACCATGAACAAGGCGCATTCGACCCACCATTCGCGCAACCCCGACAGCGGCATCGCCCATGTCCTGCGCGGATGGGATCCGGCAGGCGGCAAGGCCGAGCATGATGTCACAGTGTCGGACATGCGGGTGCGCAACATCCCGACCAACATCCGCTCCTTTGGCGGCGCCACCGATTATGATGGTAATTCGATTTTCGTCTTCGAGGTCGGCGAGTTATGCATCGTGCATCTGGGGCATCTGCATCACACGCTGGAGCCCGGCCACCTCAGGGCCATCGGCCGCGTGGATGTCCTGCTCGTGCCGGTCGATGGCAGCTACACGCTGGACAGTGATGGGATGTTCGAGGTCCTCAAGACCTTGCAGGCGCGCATCATGATCCCGATGCACTTCTTCGGGCAGACCACGCTGGATCGCTTTCTGGCCAAGGCGGGCACGCTCTGGGCTGTCGAGCGGCGTGACGAACCCGTTCTCACGGTCTCGCGCGCCGGTTTACCGCGCCAGCCCACGGTGATTGTTCTGCCAGGGCGCTGAGCAGGCGGTCAGCGGCTGGACTTCCGGGCCTAGCAGTCCTGTCGTGCGGCGTGCCGCCCGGCTGCCGGTGCATCTGCCCGGTGCGCGCCCAAGAGGCTGGTGACGAGGGTCACGATGGCCTCGGCATCGAGACCGGCCTCGCGATACATCGCCTCGCTGGAATCGTGGTCCTGGAAGATGTCGGGGAGCACCATGGTCCGGACCTTGAGACCGTCATCGAGCAGGCCCATGTCGGCGAGCGCATGCAGCACATGCGCGCCGAAGCCACCCACCGAGCCTTCCTCGATGGTGATCAGAACCTCGTGGTCGCGGGCGAGGTCCGCGATCAGGTCGCGGTCCAGCGGCTTGGCAAAGCGGGCATCGGCGATGGTCGGCGTGATACCAAAGGCTTCAAGCGCGGCTGCAGCCTTGCGGCATTCGCTGAGCCGGGTGCCGAAGGACAGCAGCGCCACGCGCGAGCCCTTGCTGATCATGCGCCCGCGCCCGATCTCCAGAACCTGACCATCTTCGGGAATCTCGATGCCGACGCCGTCGCCGCGCGGGTAGCGGAAGGCGATCGGCCCTTCGTCATAGGCCGCTGCCGTGGCGACCATGTGGACCATTTCGGCCTCGTCGGAGGGCGACATGATCACGAGGTGCGGGATGCAGGCGAGATAAGCCACATCGAACGCTCCGGCATGGGTCGGACCGTCGGCACCGACGAGACCAGCCCGGTCGAGCGCGAACCGCACGGGCAGTTTCTGGATCGCGCAGTCATGCACGATCTGGTCATAGCCGCGTTGCAGGAAACTCGAATACACCGCGCAGAACGGCTTGAGCCCCTGCGCCGCCAGCCCTGCCGCGAAGGTGACCGCATGCTGTTCGGCAATGCCGACATCAAAGCAGCGGTCGGCGAACTCCTTGGCGAACTGGTCAAGGCCAGTACCGGTCGGCATCGCCGCGGTGATGGCGATGATCGAGGGGTCCTTGCGGGCCTCCTTGATCAGGCTCTGGGCAAAGACCTTGGTATAGGATGGTGCATTCGACGGAGGCTTGGCCTGCTTGCCGCTGGCCACATCGAACTTCACCACGCCATGCAGCCGGTCGCTTGCCACCTCGGCGGGCTGGTAGCCATGGCCCTTGCGGGTGATGACATGCAGGAGGATCGGGCCTTCGGTCGCGGACTTGAGATTCTTCAGAACCGGGACCAGCACATCGAGGTTGTGCCCGTCGACCGGGCCGATGTGATAGAAGCCGAGCTCCTCGAACAGCGTGCCGTGTGTGATGTAGCCGCGCGCATGCTCCACCGCGCGGGTAACACTGTCCTCAACGGTCTTGCCGAACTTGGCGGTCAGCCGCTTGCCCATGTCACGCAGCGACATGTAGCTCTGGCTGGACAGCAGCCTTGCGAGATAATTCGACAAGGCCCCGACCGGCGGCGAGATCGACATCTCGTTGTCGTTGAGGATCACGATGAGCCGGCTGTTGCTGGCCCCGGCATTGTTCATCGCCTCATAAGCCATGCCGCCCGACAAGGCGCCGTCACCGATCACCGCGACGACGTTGAAATCCCCCCCCTGGAGATCGCGGCCGATCGCGAAGCCGAGCCCGGCCGAGATCGAGGTCGAGGCGTGCGCGGCCCCGAACGGATCATATTCGCTCTCGCTGCGCTTGGTGAAGCCTGACAGGCCGCCGCCTTGCCTGAGGGTGCGGATACGGTCGCGCCGGCCGGTGAGCAACTTGTGCGGATAGCACTGGTGGCCGACATCCCAGATCAGCTTGTCGCGCGGCGTATCGAAGACATGGTGCAGGGCGACCGTCAACTCGACCACGCCGAGCCCCGCGCCAAGATGTCCGCCGGTCACAGAGACCGTGTCGATGGTCTCTTGCCTGACATCGTCGGCCAGTTGCTTGAGATCGGCAATGGAAAGATCGCGCATGTCGGCAGGAAGCCGAACCCGATCGAGCATTGGTGTATACGGCATGGCATGTCCCCTGTAGGCGGAATGCTAGTGTCTGTTCCCGTGGACGTCTATCTGGGTGAGACACGTAGCCGCTAGGTGCGCCGCGCAGCCAATGCCCTGCCGCGTCGGTGCTGTGCCGTCAAGGCCGGCGCAGCCGGCGGGCGATGAGCCGCAGGCGATGACGCAGGCCCGCACCCAACCGTTCGGCGTGGCCCGCGATGCCGGCACCAAGGTCGAGCGTGGCGCGTGCCATGTCTCGTCGCCCGGACCATGGCATCAGTTCGGGGCTGCTGAACTCGGTCATGCCGCTGTCGAGGCTGGTCCGGCCGCTGGCAAAAAGCCGGCGCGTCACCACCATGTTGAGCAGCATCCCCGGCCCGAAGCGGCTGAAGGTTTCGTCGAAGGTGGTTTTCCAGAGCATATTGTGGCCGTTGGCTTCGACAGTAAGGCCGATGGCAATCGGCTTGCTGTCCAGCCGGATCTGATCGACGGCGATCTGGTCGGAAGCAGCAAAGCTCGCGACGATCGCACGGAAGTAGCTGAGCCCAATCGGCTCGTTGGCGAGTGCGGTCCCGGCCTGCCCCTTCCAGCCACGGGCTTCCAGCGCGATATAATCCTCAAGCCCGGCCAATGCCGCTTCGCCGCGCAGCGAGACCAGGCGCAATGTGCCGGTCGCCCCCAGCTCTGCCAGCCGCTTGCTGCGGATCCGGTAATTCCGGCCCATCGCCGCCTTGAGATAGGCCTCAACATCGGATGTCTCCGGACGGGCCAGCACAGCCCGCTGCCAGCGTTCCGCGGCTGTGACAACGACATGCGCCGGCAAGGTTGCATCAAGGTCACGCGGCCAGTTGGTGGCCCGGATCACCTTGGGCAGGTCGGGGCAGGCTTGCAGGTAGCCTGCGAAGACCGCCATCACAGGATGCCTGAGCGCCGTGTCGATCACGGGATCAGAAATGTTGTCGTAGGTTGGCATGGCCGGTGTCTCGATCACCCGGCAACCCATGCTCCACACGGTGCGCCTCAGTCTGAGCACCCAGACGCCGGCAAGCCGCCCCTTGTTGTTTCCCGCAACGGCGGCCAGCACAACGATCTCCGGATCGGGCACAAGGCTTCCAAGTGCCGCCACGGCTGCAGGCGACATCAGCGGGTTGGGTGAGGTCGCGCGCCGTGCAAGATCGTCAAACGCCGCGCCCATGCCGGCATAGTCGGCCGCCTTCAGCCGCGTGATATGAAGCGGCATGGCAGTGTCTGCCGCAGTTGGATTTGACGCACCGGAAGGCCCGCTCAGCGGTGTCGCTTCCGGCAAGGGCAGCAGCAGGCTTGCCGGCGAGCGAGCCGCCAGTCCCCCGCTTCTGGTCGATGACGCGTCGCTGATCATCCGGGAGGTAAAGCACGGCGCGCTTAAGGAAGCGTCGCGCGGTTCGGTTAACGCAGTGAAGGCTCAGCGCGCATGCCTGCGCAATTGCAGCACGAAACCGATGACCTGGGCGACGGCCTTGTAGAGATCCTCGGGGATGTGATCGTCCAGTTCGACGGAGGACAGCGCCTGGGCCAGCAGGGCATTCTCCTCGATCGGCACTTCGATGATCTTTTCGGCAACCAGACCGTGCCCCTTGGCCGTGACGCGTGGTGCGGCCGAACCGTCATAGTGAAGCGCGACAGCCATGCGCCTCTGGGTTGCCGTCCGGTTCTGGCGCGCGATGCTCATGAGCGGCGATCCAGATAGTGGCCGGCGCGTGCGACGCGGCGCATGGGCTGGCCTGCATGGACCTCGATCTCGGCACGCTCAAAATCCGCGTCGAGCAGGGCGGCCTTGAGATCAGGGGCATGGTCTTGCATCAGCCTTGAGGTCGCGTCCCGCTCGGCCCAGACGTTGACGCCGATCGTGCGGCCCTGCATTGTCACCATGGCATGGACCGGTCCCATGGGTTCGGCATCGAGCGCAAAGCGGACGCGCCACAGCTTTGCCTCCATACTTCCAGGGGCGGGGCCGCCATGGTCCTCTTCGATTTCCAGAGGCAGCACGGCCGTGCGCCCATCCAGCGACATCGGCAATTCGATGAACCAGCGGTTGATCGGCGCGCTCTGGGTGGCCTCGGACCCGGCGGGCAGGGAAGCAAACTGGCCAAGCATCAGGCGGTCGAGCGCCGCTTCAGTGCGCTCCAGCATCTTGCCGACCACATTGGCCACGCTGTCTGTGGCAGGGTCGATGCTGGACAGGGCGATCGGCTGAGGGCTGGGCAGCCCGTCGCGCTGCGGTGCCTGAGGGCGGGTATTCGCGCCAGCGGGAGCCTTGTCAGTCATCGGCAGCGGCGCATCCCGTCCGGTGACGATCTCTGGCAGCGCGGCTTTCAGAATGTCGCGCAGCATCAGGAGGGCCGACTTGAGATCGCCGCCCGCCTGAACCGGATCACCCTGCGCAATCCGCGCCTCGTGGAACACGCCGGAGGCCCTGACGCCAGCCTGAAGATCATCCGGGGTCACCACATCCTGCGTGGTTGGCAACCTGAACCCCAGCACGCGCAGGGCCGCCGAGGTCACGGGCGGCGGCACAAGGCCGGGTGCGCGC
>JAPLOV010000065.1 GCA_026400565.1 Hyphomicrobiales bacterium
CCTCAAATCGATGGACCGTGCCTGATGACGACTTTCGTGCCCACCGGTACGCGGGTGAAAAGATCGATCACATCGCCATTGGCAAGGCGAAAGCACCCCGAAGAGATCGCATGACCGATCGTTTCGGGCTGGTTTGTTCCGTGGATCCGGTAGACAGTCGAGCCGAGGTACAGCGCGCGCGAGCCCATGGGATTGCCCGGGCCACCGGCCATGAAGCGCGGCAGATAGGGCTGCCGCTGGATCATTTCAGGCGGAGGTGTCCAGTCAGGCCACTCCGCCTTGCGGCTGACCTTAACCAGACCTGACCAGGTAAACCCTTCGCGACCGACGCCGATGCCATAGCGCAGGGCGCGGTTTCCTGGCATGACAAGGTACAAGAACCTTTCGGACGTGTGCACAACCACCGTACCAGGGGCTTCCTGAGAGCGAAAGAAAACGACCTGCCTCGCATACGGTCCGTCCTCGATCACGACCTCTTCGGTGGAAACTCTCCCAGGTTCATCTCCGATGTCCAGCGTCTCCCGACGCACCTGTGCAGCTGCCGAGAAGCAGGACAGCAGCAAGGCGATGCCCGCCAAAGCGGGGCGGAGCCACGCAGATCGATCAGCGCGCCGCTCGCTCATGCGCATCTCACATAGATGAAGGTGCCGTACCGAGTGTGGGCATCCGGATCCACAAAGCGCATGACGATCTCCTTTTCGGTAATCGACACAAGCTCACGGTCCAGCGGATCGCCGGGCGGCGCTTCAGGGCCAAGATAGGTCTTGCCGTTCGAAGCACCCTTGAGCCGAAGTTCGTAGAGTTTCGGGTCGTCGGCCACGTGCATCATGACGCCGTCCGTTGGCCCAAGCGTGATGCTGTAGGGCAAGCGGCATTGCGTCCGAGCCATGGCTTCCGTCCGGTTCCGGTCCTTTTCGTCCCGGAACGATGCAACGCCCCAACGGCCGACCAATTGCTCGCGGCGAACAGTGGTTGGGCGCTCCGAAAGCGAACCGGGTGTCGCAGCAGGCGTTGCCGGCGCGCTGATTGTTAATGGCAGGTCAAGGCTGCTACAGGCAGTGAGACTGGCCGCAAAGGCGACGGCAACCACCGTACGGGGCAGGAAAGAGGGGATAAACGCCGACGCCAGCGTCATTGAAGAGCGTCCATTTCCGACCATGTGAACTCCACACGTGCTGTAGAAGTATTGATTATTGCAAAGACTTTGGCCTTGCAAGTGGCGTTGTGCCGTCGCAGGGCAATTGAACGAAGCCGTCAGCATCGACTGCGCGAACATGGCACTGCTTGTTGCCGTTGATCGAGGTCACGACCTCGTCCAGATGCAATTTGTCGCCGAACTGAGGCGCGCGCTGCCGGATCTTGCAGGCGTAGATCCTGCCGAGTTTTCCCGCCCAACTCCGCACGGTTTCGTGGCTGACGACCGTCCCGCGCGCCGCCAGCAGGTCCTCGACCATCCGCAGGCTGAGCGGAACGCGGACAGAGAGCCACACGGCCTGCTCGATGACTTCTGCCAGGAACCGGTCGCCGCGATCAATGGATTCCGCACTCGTCATCATCGCGCTCGGATAGCGGATGTTCGTCGACAATTCGTCAGCCTGACAGGTACCCTCGAACTAAACCACCACAGAGGACGTTTCCTTGGAAGCGACTGCAAAAGGCAAGAATGCCCAATTTCGGACAGTTCACCACGAACAATCCTATTATAGCTACGGGTTAAGAGCGAACGAAAGTTTATTGCATTCGAAAAATTACTTCAATTCGAACCATGCGCTTTTCGATTGCGATCGCCTCATCTGTAGTGTGCCTGACTCAGGCTCAAACGTCGGTATCGGCAGCAAAATAGAAGACTAAAGTAGAATTTATCACGCCGGAAAATGGAGAATAACGTGAGTATCAATATCGTTTCTTTGGCAACACAGTTCTTGACGCCTGACATGATCGCAAGGATCGCGTCCGCACTCGGGGTCGACAAGTCGCTCGCCGGCAAGGCGATCAGCGCCGCTGTGCCGAGCCTCCTGGGAGGCCTCGCGGGCGTGGCTGGCACGCAGGATGGCGCGCAGAAGCTCTTCCAGGCGGTTACTCAGCAGCCTCCGAGCGTACTCGACAGCCTCGCTGGCATGATCGGCGGTTCAGGGCAGGCCTCGCTGGTCGAAAGCGGCACCAAAGCGCTCGGTTCGCTTCTCGGGCCTGCGGTGGTGTCGGGGCTGGGCGGCGCGCTGAGCAAGTACACGGGCCTGGGGGGGACGGCGAGTTCGTCCCTGTTGGGCCTCCTCGCTCCCGTGGTCATGGGAACGCTCGGCAAGCAGGCCAGTGCAGGGTCGCTGAATGCGGGCGGCCTGGCAAGCCTTCTGGCTTCGCAGACGACGAACATTAGTGCTGCTCTCCCGTCCGGCTTTGCGGACACGCTGCGCGGCACCGGATTGCTCAACAGCTTCGGTGCTGGCGTGGCGGGGGCAAACCAGGCTGCGCGGACGGCTGCCCAGCCGGCGTACTCGAGCGCGGACCGCGCGGTCAAGCAGGCCTCGGGCTTTCCGGGCTGGGCGCAATGGGCCTTGCCTGTCGCGGCAATTGCGGCCCTGGCCTGGTGGTTCCTTGGCAACAATGCCTCAAATGTAGCGCAGCAAGCCAAGACCGTTACGACCCAGGCCTCGCAGTCGGCCCAGACTGCGGCCGATGCCGCTAGGTCTGCCGCGACTCAGACTGCCCAATCGCTGCAGAATTTGGTCGTGGGCGGGGTCGACATCGGCTCGTCGCTCCAGAGGACGGTTGACGGGCTGAGGACCGCCCTTCAGGGCGTCAAGGACGTCGATACGGCCAAGGCCGCTTTACCGACCCTCCAGGAAGCCACCACCCAGTTCGACAGGCTCGGCGGCTTGGTGAACCAGCTTCCCGCGGGAGGTAAGACGGCTATTGCGGCCTTCCTGACCTCCATTCGGCCGGCGATTGACGAGGCGTTCAACAAGATCCTGGCGATTCCTGGCGTGTCGGCGGTGGCCAAGCCCACGATCGACACGATCAAGGGCAATCTGGACGCCATGGCCAAGGCATAACTCCTTTGACCGTCCCGGCAGACCTGCTTGGGACGGTCTGACCTGTTCTGATCGAGATTGTAGGAGGAAGAGATGGCGACGAAGGCCGATTTCACGGTGGATGAATGGAAGCTGATCCTGGGCAGCCCCATGCTGACCGGCATGGCGGTGACCCTGGCGGAGCCCAGCGGCCTGTGGGGCATGATGCAGGAGGGCATGGCGAGCGGCCAGGCGCTCCTCGCGGCAAGAAAGGACCCGGGGGCACTGTCGCTCGTCAAGGACATCGTCGCGGACATGGAAACCGGAGACGGTCGCGCAGCGGCCCGCGAGGGCGTAAAGGCCCAGCTCACCGGTAAAACGCCGGCCGAGCTCAAGGCGCAGGTGCTGACCACGTTGACGCGCGTCAGCGGTATCCTGGACGCCAAGGCGGGGGCCGATTCCGGACCATTCAAGGCTTGGCTGAAACACGTCTCGGAGCGCGTTGCGGAGGCCTCGACCGAAGGCGGGTTCCTCGGCTTTGGTGGCGTTAAGGTGACCGAGGCCGAAAAGGCATCCATCGAGGACGTCGCGCGAGCGCTCAACATTCCCATGATGTGAGCGTTCAACAGGTTGTCCATGCGGGGCGGCTCAGGGAGACCGGAGCGACCACATGTCAAGCTTCAGCAGCGCCCCTAATGAGCATTCATCAGTCTGCCCCCTGACGCCCGTTCGTCGAGAGAAGTTGGTGCGGTCGGTCACATCGGCCGTCTTTCCAAAGACCGGGCGGCGCGGGATCATGGGGTTCGGCCAAAGCTTGGTCCGATGGACCAAACGCTTCAGGAACGCTTGTCGCTGCCAATGGTGATCCGGCCCAGGCTGCAGAGGCGCTGGCGGAGCTCATCATCAGGCTTCGCCGCCATCGCGTCTGCAGCCGGCATGTTGCGCAATAAACCTGGGCATCACCTGCTATGGGCAGCCGGGAGCTGCATCGTCCCAGCCTGTCGCAGCTGCGCGCATGACCACCATCGTGCCAAGGCCCTCGCGCGTCAGCAGAATGATTCGGCAGCACCAGACATGCCTTTGCGGGGAATTGCGATTGCCGGCGATCGCCTCAGTGCGAAGGAGGTCAGAGGGCGAAACTGTCATGAATACGCCAGTGCGCAGGGTTCAGACTCGCATGCGCAGACGAAGAGGGGAATCCCAATCCGGAAACTTTGGTAAGGATTGAACCGCGCGCAACACGAATGGCTGCGATGGCAGCCCACTATGTTTTAGGGACAATAAACTGTAGCGCGGACTCAACGCGTTGTCAGAGAAATAATGGCTTGCTGATAGAAACGACTGACCTTCAGGTGACGTTCGATACCGACCCGCAGAGGCTCGTCATGTCATTCACCCGCTGCGTGTTCCATCACGCCGTCGCCAAAACAGCATCGAGATTTTGAAATAACAGCAATTCAGTCTTTTCGAGCTAGACAATCCGAAGTCATGTGGGAAATCTGGGTTAAATTCATGGGCATGCGCTTGTCAAAATCCCCAAATCACGACAGGCTATACACGTCGGCGGCGTAGATGTTGGGAATGTCGATAACAGTATCAAAGCTCGTTTTGGACGTTGAGCACGGCGGAGGCAGCAGTGGAAACTGTATCGGCCGCCATCACTTGCCGAGAACGTGGCGGGAGCCATTTGTACGCTCTATTCTACGGGTTAACCCGGTGAATTTTGGGTTGGAGTGAACGGTAGGGGAGCGTCATGGTGAGACGGAAGACAGCAGACTGGTGGAGGGATAAATGAAATCGCAGCGCATTTTCTTGCTTTCGCGAGCAAGTCATTGGGCACTTGGCCTCGCCATTGCGATGATGTTTACCGTCTCGGCGGCGTTTGCGCAAACGCCGCCGAGACGGTAAACATCATCGCAATGGCGAGGCCAAGTGCCCAATGACTTGCTCGCGAAAG
>JAPLOV010000205.1 GCA_026400565.1 Hyphomicrobiales bacterium
AGCAGCACCGAGCCGCTCGCGGTCGAAAGCGCGACCCACAGCGGTGACACGGCCCTGTCTGTCTTCCAAAATCTTGATCTTGTCGAGCGTTGCGCGGCCATCTGCGACGGCAAACCGCAACCAGCCCTCGCTGCTGCGCGCTGCGCCATCGACCCGTTCGACCTGTCCGAACAGCCCGCCGACGACGGCATCGAGGACCAGCCTCAACTCGCGCGGATCGCAAGGGCGGCTGATGTCCACTGACCAGGAGTTCAGCGAAGATTCGTGAGTGGCCGGCTTTTGCATGTCCACTTGTGATGCCACCGCACGCATCTCTGCCGGGGACGCCTCGTCCTGTGCCGTCCTGCCAGACAGCTTGTGTGAGGACAGCCCCCATGACCAGAGCTTCGTGGCCGAGATCGGCACATAAAGCAGCCAGTGTTCTAGCACGGCCAGCGCCATCAATGTCGTGAGCAGCATGTAGCCGACGCGCTCGAATGAGCTAGCGTGCACGGAAAGTGCCATGTGCACCAGGAACGCCGTGAACAATGTCGCACCGGTGATCGCGAACGGGAAAAACCCGTTCATCGACCTACGCCTGAAGTAGGTTGACAGATACTTGAAATGCGCCGGCAGGAACTCGTCCGGAATGTTGGGCGCACCCAGGAAAATGTTGATCTTGGTAGAGAGCCGCATGATCCACAGGATCGCGAAGGTCCAAAGACCGAACTGGTTCGTTCCACCCCAGGTCAGGAGGCCGATCAGAATCCCCGAGGCCACAATCGCAAGTTCATGTTCGATGATGGTCTGGGAAGCCTGTGAGAAGCGCTTGAAGCCCACCGCAGCAGGGTCGGCTGGTATGCGCCTAGGTCCAGACAGATAGCCCATCAGGAAAGCCATCTCGTTCCACCCCCAGATCATCAGGGCGCAGAGGAATGCGATATAGGCCGCAGATGGGGTTTCCCATGTGCTGGTGACATAAAGGCCCCACAGCGCGACCGCAGACAGGGCGCTAGCCCCCATCATGCTCCAGCGGAAGGAGCGGCGGCCAAGCCCGTCGAGGTAGAGGATAACGCCTGTGCTCAGCCACCATAGGAAAATGGCGAGCAGAAGGGGCAACCCGATCTCCGACATATGACCTGCCCCTTCCTCGTTAAGCCAAAAATCAGTACGCCTAGGTCATCACCAGGCCGCAGCGAGGCGAATGTCCTTCGGCAGCTCATGTGATTTCACCGGGATCATGTAGAGCCTGAGGAACGTCATCGCGCCCGAAACGCCGAGACCGAAGCGCTTGAGGCGCCCCATCACACCACCTTGTTCCTTGGCATCCTCGGTCGCTTCAACGATCTCGCGCAGCTTGCGCAGGCAAGCCAGGAACGCAGGATTGTCGAGGTCGATCGTAAACGGGAAAACCTGCTTGGAAATCTCGGATGTGATGCGGAACACCCGCATGTCATAGTCCTCAATCGAGATACCCAGCGCCTTGTGGAACTCCGGCCGCATGTGATCGCGCACATACATGGTGGCAAACACCGCGAGCAGGAAGAACCTGATCCAGAGCTTGTTGGTGCCTTTCAGAAGCTTCGGGTCCGACCGCATTAGCAAGGCAAATGCCTCTCCATGGCGGAACTCGTCATTGCACCAGTTGTCGAACCACTTGAAGATCGGATGAAACCGGCGCTCCGGATGGCTCTCCAGCAGACGGAATATGGTGATGTAGCGCGCATAGCCGATCTTCTCGCTGAGGTAGGTCGCGTAGAAGATGAACTTCGGCTTGAAGTAGGTGTACTTCTTGGCCTTGGTAAGAAAGCTCATATCGACGCCAACGTCAAAATCCTTGAGTACCTCGTTGATGAAGCCGGCATGGCGGCTCTCATCGCGCGCCATGAAGGAGAACAGCTCCTGCATGTCCGGGTTCTTCATCCGCTTCTTGATCTCGGAATACAGGATGCAGCCCGAGAACTCAGCCGTCAGCGACGACACCAGAAAATCGACCAGTTCCTTGTCCAGCTCCACGGTGAGCGTGGCGCGGTCAAATTCGAAATCATCCGGGCGGCGGAAATGGTTCTTGTTCGGGTCATCCCGCATCTCTGCCATCAGCCCGTCCCACTCGCGGCGCACCAGGCTGACATCGATCTTGTCCATCGCGTCGTGATCGGTCGTGTAGAACCGGGGCGACAGGACCGTATCCTGTGTCGCCATGTTGGTGACGTAATTCGGGGCTCCGCCCCCACCTTCCTGAGGTATCATCGTGCTCTCCCCGCAGAAAATCCGACTTCGTAGAGCTCGGTCAGTTCGAGATAGGCCGTGATCTTGGTGACGAAACGGTCAAGCGCGGTGGCGCGCGTCACGGTCGCCATGCGGCGCACCACACTTTTTTCGCCGAAGCGGAACGAGGTTGGTGCATCGTGAACGATCACCGTGTCGCCGGGGCCGACTTCGATGCCCTCCAGCTCGACATGCGCATGCACGAACTCCGCAGTGTTGAGCAGATCGACCGTGCAGGGAACCTGCACGCTCGCACCCCCGCCCAGAAAATACCGGATCATTTACTGTCCCCTTTTGATGGCAGAAGCCTGGCGAAGGCTTCCACATTGCTTGGGCCGAAGGAACTGATGACGATCTTGATTTTCGTCGCCATGTCCTCAAGCGTGAGGCGGCCATCAGAATGAAGTGCGAGGCGGAATGGGGGCTCGGAGCCGAACCCATCCAACCTGCGCTCGCGCGCCCTGCCTCGCAGGACACCTCTGATGAAACCACCTTGTCCTGGCTCGAGGATCAGGACGATGGCACCGGTCGTGGCATCCAGAATGCCGACCGAGCCATCGGCCCGATCCGTGAACCGGAGGTCACGATACTGCACAATGGCAGGCTCCGGCATCCGTAGAACACCCATGCCGGTTTGCCGCGCCAGCACGGCGATGGCCACGACAAGACCAAGGACGATGACGATGGCATGCCCCGGCCGGAAGCCGCTCCTTGCCCTGCCATCTATGGGGATGACAGGGGCTGGTCCGTCGCCGCCAGCAGGGGCGTGCATCGGCTTGCTGCCCATGTCACCTTCGTCCTTGTTCAATGCGCAGGCCGCAGACTGTGAACGTCACTGACCGCTGCCTGCGCGGCAGCTTCCGCCCGGGCCACGGGAAGCCGCGAGCCGGAGAGCGCCGCGGCCAGCAGGTCCGCGACCGCGCTGGCATCGGGCACGGAGCGTAGCATCGGCTCGGGCCGGCTCAAACGCCATGGGCGCATGTTGGGCCAGATCGCCATGATGGCGATACGGTCGTCCTTTGAGAGCTTCAGCGGAATATCGCCGGTGCCGTCTGCGTGAAGCCGCAGGCCTGCCCCGTCGATGCGCTTGAACGGCAGGTTGACCGTGATCGGCATGGCCACGCCGGACCGCATCATCACCCGCCGCGAGGTGATCGAGTAGATCGTCATCCGGGCATAGGCATAGGCCAGCAACGCAACGATGCCGATGCCGCAAAGCGCCACCGGCATGATGGCCAAGGCATAGGACAGGGCCTCGCCCGTGGCGGCACCGTCATACTTTGACGAGACGCCGCGCCAGAGGATCAAGGCCGCGAAATAGATCGCGACCTTGCGAATGTGGAAAGCGCGGACCGCCAGCGACATCCAGGCTGGAGAACCCTGCCAGAGGAGCCGTTCCCCTTCCGGCAGGTCTGCCGGAAGGCCGGGGATTGGCTCGCCCGCATAGTCATCATGCGGGACGTTGACGAAGCCGCCGCCACTCATATCAGCGGCTCCGAGCGCTGCGGCGAGGCATAGAGCGTGCCGCCGCCATAGTAGCCCATGATCTTGTCTTCCTCGAGCAAGGTCACCTGATCGGGGCTCTTGAGGCCAGGGACATCGGCGAAATGCTTTGCGAAGATCGCCTTGACACGCGCCTGGCGCTTCTCGCCATCGATACGGGTAAAGTTGGTCGGCAGAAGCACGTTACGGAAACCGCCCGGCACCGCCACCTCGACCTCCATGTAGCGCATCACGTACTCGGCGCGGTCGATCCAGATATCCTTGACCACACCGGCAAGCTTGCCATCACCGCCGATGACCTCCATGCCGACCGGGTTCGGATCGCGCCCTTCGACGTAGAAGTCCTTGGCGACGCGCAGAGGCTCGAGCCGGTTTTTGCCGCTATGCAGGATGTCAGGCTTGTCAGCGCGCTCGGCCCATGAGCCAGGACCAACGCCGGCCAGCATCGGGTCACCCACAGGCTCCAGCGGCGCGCCGGGCCATGGCTCAAGTGCCTTCAGCGGATGATTGCGGGTATCGGGGTTGCCGTTGGCGTCGATGACCTTGTCCGGCCCGTGCGCCTGCTTGTAGGTCTTGGCGGGCGGAGGCGCCGGCCAGCCGACGATCTCGTAGCGGTTGTAACGGTCCTGGGTGTCCTTCGCGAGCGGATAGCCCTCGCGCTTGCTCTCGCGGTGCAGATACCAGATCAGGCCTGCAAAGAAGACAAGAAACATCCAGAAGCTGATGACCGCAAGGTCAAATCCAAGTGGACTGGAGCCGGGTAACATGTGTGCCTCCTGGGCAGTGTCTCGGACTAGCTGGGGAGTTCCGCCAGCCCGAATGTTGAGGGGGATTTGGCCTTGGTCTCGGTCGTGCGGCCCACCAGCGGGCCGATCACAACTAGAGTGATGAAGAGCAGCAGAAGTTCGAGGTGATAGACAGCCGAATAGCCGACAGCAGCATCGGTCAGCGCCGGGCCCAGCACTCCGGCCGTCGCCATGTGCGAGACGACGTCGCGCAGCACGCCGCCAGCTGCGATGGAGAGACCCATGGCCAGCGCCTGCACGGCACCCCATGCGCCGAGGGCGAGGCCCGTGCCGCCAGCCTTGTCGAGTGCCATCGCACCCGTCAGCGTGCCGACCGAGAAAAGCCCGCCGCCAAAGCCGATCAGCGCCGTTCCGATCCGGAACAGCATCGGCATCTCGAGCGGCGCGGACAGGATCACAAGCGAGAAGGCCAAAAGGCCAGCGACCGCGCCATAGGCTGCAAGGCGCGACGGATCGATGCCGCGCATCAGTTGCCTGGCAGCGAGCCCGAAGGCAAGCAGCGCACCTGTCGCCATCAGCCCGGTCAGTGCCGTGGTCTCGCCGACACTGAGCTTCAGAATCTCGCCGCCATAGGGTTCGAGCACGATATCCTGCATGTTGAACGCAGCCGTACCCATCGCAACGGCCAGCAGGAAACGCTTGGTCCTGCCTGCATTGGAGAAGCGTGCCCAGACCTCGCGGAAGGCCGGCGTGCTGTCGTCGGCGCGGGCACGGTCCGGGTTGCGGGCTTCCTGCTTCCACAGGGCCACAACATTGAGCACAAGCGTCATAGAGGCTGCGCCCTGCACGACCTGGATCAGCCTGATCTGGCTGAAATCGGCAAGCAGCAGCGAGAAGACCAGCCCCGAGATGACCATGCCGACCAGCAGCATCGTATACATCAGCGCCACCACGCGCGGCCGTGCCGAGGGAGGCGCAAGGTCGGTGGCGAGCGCCAGTCCAGCCGTTTGGGTGGTCTGCAGGCCTGCGCCCACGGCCAGGAAGGCGATGGCGGAGGCGACATGGCCCACCCACCAGGGTCCCCACGTGTCGCCGGAGAGCAGGATCAGCGCGAACGGCATGATCGCCAACCCCCCGAACTGGAGCAGGGTGCCCATCCAGATGTAGGGCACGCGCCGCCAGCCGAAGGCGGAGCGATGATGATCTGACTTGAAACCCACCAGCGCCCGGAACGGCGCGAACAGCAGCGGTATTGCCACCATCACCGCCACCAGCGAGGCGGCAACGTTCATCTCGACGATCAGCACGCGGTTCAGCGTGCCGATCAGCAGAACAGTGGCCATGCCGACGGAAAACTGGAACAGGGACAGGCGCAGGAGCTTCTTCAGCGGCAGGTCCGCTGATCCGGCATCGGCGAATGGCAGCAGCTTCAGGCCAAACCTGCGCCATTCATCCGCAAGGGCCTGAAGCTCCGGTCTCATCTGCGTGCCAGTTCCATCGCTTGCGAGATGTAAAAGCCGCGCGAGATCCGCCTCGTGTTCGCGACATGCCACTCATCGAGTGCCAGATTGCGGCCAATGCGGACCTTGAGGTCGAGTTCCTCCACCGGCACAATGGCAGGCGAGCGGTCAGCCCGCGGGAACAGCTTGCCGATGCTGTACATCGTTGCAGTCATGCTCGTGCGCGGTGCGAAGGTGAAAATGATCGATGAGGTCGTCCGCTCGCTCAGGGTGTCGAGACAGCGCACCAGATCAGCAGTTGGATGGTAGATTAACGAATCCATCGACACAACATGATCAAAATGGCCGAAACGCGCATCGAGCATGTCGCCGACGCCGAAGGTGACGGACCCTTTGCCAAGATTGTGCGGCAGGCGCTCGGCAGCGATGCTGACGAGCTTGGCTGACAGATCAATCGCCATCACATCCGCGCCGCGCCGTGCCGCCTCCACCGAGAACGCGCCGGTGCCGCAGCCGGCATCAAGAATGCGCCGCCCGGTCAGATCCTGCGGCAACCAGCCTAGCAACTGCGCGCGCATCTCGTCGCGCCCGGCCCGCACGGTCGCGCGGATACGACTGACAGGTGCGTCTGTGGTGAGCCTGGCCCAGGCTTCGACCGCCGTGCGGTCAAAATAGGTCTCAAGCTGGCTGCGCCGCGCCGTGTATGTCGATGTCTGGTGAGCGACAGTGTTCATGACGTCAATCTCGATCAATCAAAGCCCAGCAGGTCGAAGATTTCGCGATCCTTCAACGGGTTGACGACGTTGCCCTCGTTGCCGGCCCAGAGCGCTGCCGCCAGCTTGAGGTATTCCTTCTGCACCGCGAGGATCTCCGGCGTCTCCTCCATCTCGAACAGGGTCGCCTTCTTCAGGCGCGAGCGCCGGATGGCGTCGAGATTGGGGAAGTGGGCCAAAGTCTCGGTGCCGACTGCCGCATTGAACTTGTCGATCTGGTCCGTGCCTTCGCTGCGGTTGACGATCACGCCGCCGACCCTGACATCATAGTTCTTCGACTTGGCCCTGATTGCCGCAACGATGCGGTTCATGGCGAAGATCGAGTCGAAATCGTTGGCGGCCACGATCACGGCGCGCTCGGCATGTTGCAGCGGCGCGGCAAAGCCACCGCAGACCACATCGCCCAGCACATCGAAGATCACCACGTCGGTGTCGTCGAGCAGGTGATGTTCCTTGAGCAGCTTCACGGTCTGGCCGACCACATAGCCGCCGCAGCCGGTGCCGGCGGGCGGGCCGCCCGCCTCCACGCACATCACCCCGTTGTAGCCTTCGAACACGAAATCTTCGCGCCGCAGTTCCTCTGAGTGGAAGTTCACCGTTTCCAGCACGTCGATGACGGTCGGAATCAGGCTCTTGGTCAGGGTGAAGGTCGAGTCATGCTTGGGGTCGCAGCCGATCTGAAGGACACGCTTGCCGAGCTTTGAGAAAGCGACGGACAGGTTCGACGAGGTGGTCGACTTGCCGATGCCGCCCTTGCCGTAAACCGCGAAGACCTTGGCTGTGCCGAGATCCTGGGTTGCGTCCATGTGGACCTGCACCGAGCCTTCGCCATCACCCTTGGCAAGCGGCTTGCGCGCTACCGGGTTCCTGATTGGCAGTTCGATTGTGCTCATGCGGCTCTCCCAGTCGTGATTGCGGGCGTCTTGCCGGGCGTGACAACCCCCTCAAGGCGATCTTCAAGCTCTTCACCGGCTTCCTGCAAGGCGCGCTGATAGCCGGCCAGGCGTTCGTTGGCGTCGATATTGTTGGCAGGGCCGGAAATGAAGGCGATCTCGCGGTGGCCCAGTTCGATCAGGTGGTGCACCGCCAGGTAGGCGCCGTACTCATTGTCCATCTTGAAG
>JAPLOV010000184.1 GCA_026400565.1 Hyphomicrobiales bacterium
TTCTGGCCGGCTTCGCGCAATCTGTTGATATCTCGACAGTTTCTGACGAAACCATCACATATTGCAGCGCACAAACGCTTGCACTGCGCCTGCTCATGGGCCAGTGGGGCGAAATCCGGATGGGCTGTCAGCCGGTCCGGTGAGGCCCTGCCCGGACCAGCGAGATCAGGCCGCCAGCCGGGCCGGCAAGGACCGAGACCAGAAAGATCGCCCCCATGGTCAGGATCATCGCGGGTCCGGTGGGCAAGCTGGCGTGATAGGACAGCACCAGTCCCGCCACGCCGCCGGACATGGCCACAAGCCCTGCGATCAGCACCATCCAGTTGAGATCGCGCGCCCAGAACCGCGCCGTCACGGCTGGCAAGACCAGAAAGCCGACAGCCAGAAGGGTACCAAGTGCATGAAAGCCGGCCACCAGATTGAGCACCAGCAGGATCATGAACACGAAATAGGACAACGCGCCGGATGAACTCACCGTGCGCAGGAAGCCGGGGTCAAGACCGTCAAGCACCAGCGGTCGCCAGAGCAGCGCCAGCGCCGCCAGCGTCACCGACGAGATCGATGCGACGAGGATGAGCGTGGCATCATCGAGAGCCAGAACCGATCCGAAAAGGAAATGCATCAGATCGACGTTCGAATTGCCGAGCGACACGATCATCACGCCCAGCGCCAGCGAGATCAGATAGAACGAGGCCAGCGTCGCATCCTCCCTCAGCGCTGTGAATCGCGCCAGCGTGCCGGCCAGCAGCGCGATCATCAGGCCGGCCAGCAGCCCGCCGATGGTCATCGGCCACAGCGACAGGCCGAACAGCGCATAGGCGATGGCCGTGCCGGGCAGGATGGCATGGCTCATGCCGTCGCCCGTCAGCGACATGCGGCGCAGCATCAGCAGAACCCCGAGCGGCCCCGCCGCCAGCGACAGCGCAAGAATGCCGGCCAGCGCCCGGCGCATGAAGGCGAATTCGGCGAAAGGCGCGACCAGCCAGTCCATCAGCCCGGCGTGCTCCGTGGCGACGATGGCTGAGGCGCAAGGGAATGATCACGGGAATGATCATGGGAATGGTGATGGGCATGGTCATGGGCATGGGAATGGGAATGGTTATGGGAATGGTCATGCCCGTGGGAATGTCCATGCTCGTGCCCGTGCGGAGCGTGGCCATGTCCGCCATCCGCGCCAATGTGATCGACCTCGCAGAAGGGCGCGCGGTCGTCGAAGGCTTCGGTCATGCCCCGTGCCCTGACCACAATGTGATCGACCTCGCAGAAGGGCGCGCGGTCGTCGAAGGCTTCGGTCATGCCCCGTGCCCTGACCATGTTGGCCTGTGTCAGCACCTCTGCCGTCGCGCCCCAGGCGATGGCCTGCCGCGCCAGCAGCAGCGTTTCGGGGAAATGCGCCCGGACCACGGCCAGATCGTGCAGCACGGCCACCACCGTCCGGCCCTCATCGCGCCAGCCGCGGACCAGCACCATGAGGTCGTCGACCGTGGCATTGTCGATGGCGGAAAACGGCTCGTCGAGCAGGATCACCGGCGCATCCTGAAGGCTCACCCTGGCAAACAGCGCGCGCTGCAACTGCCCGCCGGACAAGGTGCCGACCGGGCGTCGCTCGAAACCGGACAGGCCCACCAGCGCCAACGCATGGCTGATCGCATCGGTGTCCGCGCGCCGGAAGGCCTTGAAAAGCCCGCGCCGCTCCCACAGGCCCATGGCCACCAGATCGAACACGGAGACGGGATAGCTGACATCGATGCCGTCTTTCTGCGGCACATAGGCAAACTGCCCGCGCACCGCCAGATCACCGATGATGCGACCGCCCAGCGGCTTGAGTTCGCCGATCAGCCCGCGCAGCAGGGTGGACTTGCCGGCCCCGTTCGGCCCGACGATGGCCAGGAGGCTGCCCGGCGCGATCAGCCCGCTGAGGTGGTGGACGGCGGGATGCCGGTCATAACCAAGCGTCAGGTCTTCGAGCCTGATGGCGGGAACATTGGCCGCGGCACGGCCGGCTGGCGTCTTGGGCAAGGGCAAGGTCATGGCACGGTCATGGCGCGGTCATGGCCCAGAAAACGGCGAGCCAGATCAGGCCAACCAGCAGGCCGGCCAGCGCCAGCCTGAGCGGCGCCGACATGCGCATCAGGGAAACCTGCGGGGCCATGGCAGGCACAGCGGGGCGCGGGCTCATGCGACCGCTCATCTGGGGCTGCGCGGCGGCGCTGCCTCGCCGGGCGCACGCGCCTGGATGGCAAGGGCATGCACCCCGGCTGCGAGTTCCGCTGCCAGCAACGTGTTGACCATGCGGTGCCGGTCGAGGCGGCTCTTGCCGGCAAAGGCCTCCGCTTCGATCTCGACGCGAAAATGTGTCTCTCCACCCTCGCGCCAGCCTCCGTGGCCGCGATGCTGGTCACTGTCGTCGTGAACGGCGAGAAAGCCCGGTTGCAACCCCTGCTTAAGCGCTGTCGTGATACGGTCCTTGACTGTCATGCAAGAGCCTTAGCCCATTGTGTCGCGGTCGGCAAAACACCATGTGCGCTTGCCGGCCGGCTTTTCCAGACCTATTGAACTGGCCATGAACCTCAACTCGCCCCTCTTTGACAGCATCCGCGTCAAGCGTGAACCGGAGCCGGAGGCGAAGCCGCAGGAGCGTGTCTGCGATCATCCCGCTTGCCGTGCCAAGGGCGAATTCCGGGCGCCGAAGGGCCGCAACTTCGAGGGTCAGTTCTTCTTCTTCTGCCTTGAACATGTGAAGGCCTACAACGCCACCTACAACTATTTCAATGGCATGAGCGACGATGCGGTCGCGGCCTACCAGAAGGATGCCTCGATCGGCCATCGGCCGACATGGACCCTCGGCACCAATGCCAAGAACCCGCGCGCGGCCCAGCGCGGCGCCAAGAGGGCTCCGCCAGAAGGGCCCGAGACAGAGGATCTGTTCGGCCTGTTCGAGAACCGCTTCAAGGCCAAGCGCAAGGCCGAGGAAGAGCAGCGCAAGCTGACCGAACCCACCCGCAAGTCGCTGGATCAGCTGGGCCTCGAAGACGCGGCGACCAAGATCGAGATCAAGGCGCGCTACAAGGAACTGGTCAAGCGAGGCGCTGCGGCAGCCTGCGCGCTTTGCGCACGCCCGCTTCGCTCAACGCACGATTGCCGCCTCCAGCCGAAATCGGTAAGGAACGAGGGAGCGGGCAGCCCTCCCGGGCTTGCCCCGGAAGCGTGATTGGCCGCTGTCTTGCTTGCTCATGTCGGGCGGGGGCGAGGCTCACGGCGAGGCACGGCCCGACAGCTCCTGCCGGAGAATGGAAGCATGATGACGACGGACTACACCACCGGATTGCCCGACAAGACGATCTCCGTGCGCGAAACCTTCGGCATCGATGCCGACATCCTGGTGCCGGCCTATGCCGCCAGCGCCGAGCACGTGCCTGATCTTGATCCGGACTACCGCTTCGACCGTCAGACCACGCTTGCCATTCTTGCCGGCTTCTCGCGCAACCGCCGCGTGATGATCTCCGGCTATCACGGCACCGGCAAGTCCACCCACATCGAACAGGTGGCGGCGCGCCTCAACTGGCCTTGCGTTCGCGTCAACCTCGATAGCCACGTCTCGCGGCTCGATATGGTCGGCAAGGACGCCATCGTGCTCAAGGATGGCAAGCAGGTCACCGAGTTTCAGGATGGCATCCTGCCCTGGGCCTTGCAGAACAACATTGCGCTGGTCTTTGATGAATATGACGCCGGCCGCCCGGATGTGATGTTCGTGATCCAGCGCGTGCTCGAACAGTCCGGCAAGCTGACCTTGCTCGACCAGAAGCGCGTGATCCGCCCTCACCCCGCCTTCCGTCTCTTCGCCACGGCCAACACCGTCGGCCTCGGCGACACGTCCGGGCTCTACCACGGCACCCAGCAGATCAATCAGGGCCAGATGGACCGCTGGTCGATCGTCTCGACGCTGAACTACCTGCCCCACGACAACGAGGTCGAGATCGTCCTCGCCAAGTCGCCGCACTACAAGGGCGCACCGGGCGGCAGGGAGATTGTCAGCAAGATGGTCCGGGTCGCAGACCTGACCCGCAACGCCTTCATGAACGGCGATCTGTCCACCGTCATGAGCCCGCGCACGGTCATCACCTGGAGCGAGAATGCCGACATCTTCCAGGACATCGGCTTTGCCTTCCGGCTGACCTTCCTCAACAAGTGCGACGAACTTGAGCGCACGCTCGTGGCCGAGTTCTACCAGCGCTGCTTCGGCAAGGAACTGCCCGAGAGTGCCGTGAACGTCGCCCTCAGCTGAAGAGGACCCCATGGCCACCGTTCAGGTTGAAAAGACCTATGCGAAGGCCAGGAAGGCGATCCTCAAGGGGCTCGTGGCCTATAATCGCAGCCAGATCGGGCGGCGAAAGTGGAAGAACATCGCGATCACGATCCGCAACGATGCCGGTGATATCGTCGGCGGCGTGACGGGCGAGGCCTGGGCGGACTGGCTGTTCATCCAGCTTCTGTGGCTGGATGAGGCGCACCGCGGCCAGGATCTCGCCAGCCGCGCGATGGATGCAGTTGAGGACGAGGCGCGAGCTTTCGGGGCGAAACATGCTTATCTGGACACGTTCAGCTTTCAGGCCCGTCCCTTCTATGAAAAGCGCGGCTATCGGGTGTTTGGCACGCTCGAAAACTATCCCGATGCGCACTCCCGCTACTGGATGACGAAATCGCTATGACGCTCTCGAATCGCAAGCCCGGCCAACCGAAGGAGGCCCCGACCGAGCCGCTGAAGCGGGCAGTGTCCGCCTGCCTGAAGGCCATCGCACGGCAGCCCGAACTCGAGATCACCTTCGCAGCCGACAAGCCGTCGCTGATTCCTGGCCGGGCCCGCCTGCCCGAGCCGCCGCGCAAGCTAACCGCCGGCGATGTCGCCATCCTGCGCGGCCATGCCGATTCCATGGCGCTGCGCATGGCCTGCCACGACGCCGCCGTGCACCGCAAGATGATGCCGGAAGGCGATGGCGCGCGGGCGGTCTACGACGCGGTTGAACAGGCCCGCGTCGAAGCCATCGGGGCCCGCCGCATGGAGGGCGTCGCCACCAACCTCAGCGCCATGCTGGAGGACAAGTATCATCGCGGCGCACGCTACGAGGACATCACCGACCGGGCCGATGCCCCCGTCGAGGATGCCGTTGCGCTGATGGTGCGCGAGAAGCTGACCGGGCTCAAGGCCCCGCCTTCAGCCCAGAAGATCGTCGATGTCTGGCGCGAATTCATCGAGGAACGGGCCGGTGCCGAGCTTGATGCCCTGACCGGCACGATCGAGGACCAGCGCGGCTTTGCCCGCGCGGTGCGCGACCTGCTCTCGTCGCTGGACAGGACGAACAGCAGAACCAGGAGCAGGAAGACGGTGAGGCCGAGGACCAGAGCCAGGGCCAGCAGGCCGAGGTCGATGTCAGCGAGGATTCCGCCGACGAGTTGCAGGAGGGCGCATCCGAGTCCGATGACGCCCCCAGCGGCGACTGGCGCGAGGACGAGGACCAGGTCGATGCCGAAGAAGCCGGCGACGCCCCGCGCCAGCGCGACATGCGCGGCAACGAGCACAAGGGCCCGGACTACAAGGCCTACACCAGCAAGCATGACGAGGTGATCGAGGCCGAGGAACTCTGCGATGCCGAGGAACTGACGCGCCTGCGCGCCTATCTCGACAAGCAATTGGCCAGCCTTCAGGGCGTCGTGGCGCGGCTCGCCAACCGTCTCCAGAGGCGGCTGATGGCGCAGCAGAACCGCTCGTGGGAGTTCGATCTGGAAGAAGGCGCGCTTGATCCGGCACGCCTGACCCGGATCATCCTCGATCCTTACCAGCCTCTGTCCTTCAAGCGCGAGAAGGACACCAACTTCCGCGACACGGTCGTTTCGCTGCTGATCGACAATTCCGGCTCGATGCGGGGCCGGCCGATCACGGTTGCCGCCACATGCGGCGACATCCTGGCCCGCACGCTGGAGCGCTGCGGCGTCAAGGTCGAAATTCTCGGCTTCACCACAAAGGCCTGGAAGGGCGGGCAAAGCCGCGAGGCCTGGCTTCAGGCCGGCAAGCCGGCCACACCCGGCCGGCTCAACGACCTGCGCCACATCATCTACAAGTCTGCCGATGCCCCCTGGCGGCGTGCCCGCAAGAACCTCGGCCTGATGATGCGCGAGGGCCTGCTCAAGGAGAACATCGACGGTGAGGCGCTGGACTGGGCCCACAAGCGCCTGCTGGGCCGCACCGAGCAGCGCAAGATCCTGATGGTGATCTCGGATGGTGCGCCCGTCGATGACTCCACGCTGTCCGTCAATGCCGGCAACTATCTCGAAAAGCATCTTCGGCACATCATCGGCGAGATCGAGAACCGCTCGCCGGTCGAACTCATCGCCATCGGGATCGGCCATGACGTCACGCGCTACTACAAGAGGGCCGTCACCATCGTCGACGCCGAGGAACTGGGCGGCGTGATGACCGAAAAGCTCGCAGAGCTGTTCGAGGATAATCAGGCCAGCGGAACTGGTCGCCAGCCATCCCGGAGGATGCAGTGAGGCTCAGCCGGCGTGCCGTGCTCACCGGCGCGGCGGCGAGCCTTTCAGCGCTGGCCCTGCCGGACGCGGCCGGTGCAAGGCCCCGGCTTTCCGGCCTGGACGGGGAGGCCATCGCGGTTGCGGCGACGCGGATATCCTCGCTACTGACACGCGCGCCGGGCCAGACCCGCTTCGGGGCCTTGTCTTTCCGTAGCGGACTGGTGCTCACGTCTGCCAGCGCCGTCTTTGGCGGCTTCTCCGGTCTGTGGCGCAGCCCCGATGGCGCGCGGTTGGTGGCGGTGTCCGATTCCGGCCATTGGCTGACAGCCGACATCCAGCGCGAGGCGGGCCGACTGAGCGGCCTTGTTGATGCCACCTTGTCGCCCATGCTCAATGCCTCGGGGCGAGCGTTGTCCAGAACCCGGTCTTACGACGTCGAAGCCCTCTGCATCGACGACGGTGTGGCCTATGTCGGCATCGAGCGCAGCCACGAAATTCTGCGCTTCGACTGGGCGCGGCGTGGCGCAGCGGCGCGCGGCCAGCCGCTGCGCCTGCCGCCCGAGGCCCGCCAGCTGCCCTCCAACAGGGGCTTCGAGGCCATCGGCGTCGCGCCTGCCGCAAGCCCGGTTTCAGGAGCGGTCGTGGCCATCGCCGAGCGCTCCGGCGAGCATGATGCGCCAAGCTTCGGGGTGCTGCTCGGCGGCCCCCAGCCCGGCGTGTTCAGCTATCGCCTCACGGATGGCTACGAGGTCACAGACCTCGCCTTCCTGCCCGATGGCGACATGCTGGTGCTGGAGCGATGGTATCGCCCCTGGCGCGGCGTCGGTGCGCGCCTGCGCCGCGTGCCGGCCCGCAGCCTGATGCCGGGTGCCGTCCTCGAAGGGACGCTGCTGCTGGACCTCGACCTCGCCCATGAGATCGACAACATGGAAGGGCTGGCCATCCACCGGGAAGCGGGCCGCACCATCGTGACCATGATCTCGGATGACAACTATTCCAGCCTCCAGCGCACGCTCCTGCTGGAGTTCGAACTGGTCGGCTGAACCGGCTGCGGACCGAGAGCTTTCGGCCATCAAGGAGGGGCGCCCAGAACAAAAAAAGCGGCCCGAAGGCCGCCCATTGACCCGCGTTGCGCCAAAGCTCAGCTTGCTGCGGCGAGCTTCTTCTGGAGGTCGCGCTTGAGCGACAGGGCTCCGGTCGACAACGCGTCGTTATTGGCCTTGAGCAGGAAGCTGTCGAGACCGCCGCGATGATCGACCGAACGCAAGGCATTGGCCGAAACACGCATCTTCACCGAACGGCCGAGCGCGTCCGATGTCAGCGTGACGTTGACGAGGTTCGGCAGGAACCGGGTCTTGGTCTTGATGTTCGAGTGGCTGACAAGATTGCCAACCTGCACACCCTTGCCGGTGAGTTCACAACGACGCGACATGACAATCTTCCTTTGGCGATCAGGGCCCTCAAACAGAACCGCCGACGCGCGGACGCGCATCGGACAGCGAGAGCCGGATAAAGTCCCAGTCGCGCGGTCTATGACGCAAGCGGCATGGCGCGTCAAGAACAAGTGATCGGACTGTGGCCGCCCGCCGTGCAAGGTTCATGTCCCGTTGAGGATTTACAGGTTAGTGACGGTTAACCATGTGCGCCGGCCCGCTGACCGATTCGGCGCGCTTGGCCGTGCAGCAGGCCGGAGTTGAGCCCATGCATTGCGTGTCCGCAGCCATCCTGTCCGTGTCGGCCCTGCTCATCGCAGTGCCGCATGCCCAAGCCCAGACACCGGCTGCCGGTACCTGGGAGGCGCGCTATGGCGTGTCGCTGATCGGCCTTCCCATCGGCACGGCCAATGTCACCGCAGCGATCGACAATGCGCGCTACAGGATCGAGGTTCAGGCCCGCCTGACCGGACTGGCCGGGATGGTCTCCGGCGGCAAGGGCGCAGGATCGGCCAGCGGCGCGCTGAACGGCACGAGGACAGCTTCCTCAGGCTATGCAGCTTCGGGCTCGAACGGACGGGAATC
This sequence comes from Hyphomicrobiales bacterium, assembly GCA_026400565.1. Lineage (GTDB taxonomy): Bacteria > Pseudomonadota > Alphaproteobacteria > Rhizobiales > Beijerinckiaceae > Allobosea. The sequence continues at coordinate 8,547 of JAPLOV010000184.1, forward strand.
GCGCACCGTGCGCATGGCCGTCAGCGCCGGCAACGCCACGGGCGTCGAAATCGTGCCCCCTGTCATCAAGAAGCCCGACGCCATTCCGCTCACCGAGGCCCACAAGCGCGGCATCACCGATCCGGTCAGCGCATTGCTGATGCCGGTGGAAGCCGGCCAGGACCCGATCTCGGCTGCCGCCTGCGACCGCCAGATCCAGATTTTCGACGGCAATGCCCGCTACGATATCGCGCTGAGCTTCGCCGGCACCCGCACGGTCAAGACCAAGGGCTACGAAGGACCAGTGGCCGTCTGCAAGGCACGATACATCCCGATTGCCGGCCACCGCGATGGCAAGGCCGCGCGCGATATGGCGGAAAACCGCGACATCGAGGCCTGGCTGGCGCCCGTGGCCGGCTCGCGGCTGGTGGTTCCCTATCGCATCGCCGTGCGCAGCGAGATCGGCATGGTGGTGATCGAGGCGAGCAGCTTTGGTGGCCCGACGGCCACCGTCCGGGCCGAGCGGCGTTGACAGCATCCTCACATCACAAAGCCGTGCGCCCGTAGAAAGCTGTGTGCCCGAGAACTGATGTGGTAAGGCCTGCGGCAATGAAGGCCGTGTTCTTCAAGGCCGTGTTCTTCAAGGGGGATGCTTCAAGGCCGTGCGCATGGCCTTCGCAGGTCTTCTGATCGGACCCGGCATCGCTGTGGCGTTCGTGCTGGCAGCCATCATGTTCAATCCGAATGTTCGATCCGACATGCGGCGTTGGAGGTTCCGGAGGCTGCGCGATGGGTGTGGTGACCACACCGACTGTCGTCGCCCTCCCGGGCATGGCGCTCTTCTTCATCGTGTCTTTCTTCTATCGTGTCTTTCTTCTGGGGCCTCTGGAAGCTTGACCGGAACGATCCGCTGCAATGAACCGGCATACAGGACCAAGGGCAAAGCTGCTCCGGTGCGCCACCTATCCCGGTTTTTTCCGCGCGCCCGGGCGTTTCCGTGTGGAACAATCGTGGCGGAACAAACGTGGCGGAACAAACATGGATTGTACCGAGGTCGATGATTCGGTCCGGTTTCGTTCCAGTCCTGTTCAGGCCAACGAACAGCGTGTCCCTTGTGTTGGGGGCTGTCATCGCGTTGCCCCGTATCATGCGCCCGCGCGGCGCACCCCTTGAGGCCAACATGGCGAGGCCAACATACCAAGGTGTTCGCTCCACCTTGCGCCTGACGACACGGTGTGCTGTCAGACAGGACCATGCTGAAACGCTCTTTGCCCGCCTCCGTGCGAACCCGTGGCGTCACGGCAGTGCTCGGCCCCACGAATACCGGCAAGACGCATTACGCGCTCGAGCGCATGACGGCCCATGCCACCGGCATGATCGGTCTGCCACTCAGGCTTCTGGCGCGCGAGGTCTACGGGCGGCTCGTCGCGCGTGTCGGCGTGCAGGCCGTGGCGCTGGTCACGGGCGAAGAGAAGATCAAGCCGGACCGGCCGCGCTTCTGGGTTTCGACCGTCGAGGCGATGCCGCGTGACATCAACGTCGACTTCGTGGCGGTGGACGAAATCCAGCTCGCAGCCGACCTCGATCGCGGCCACATCTTCACCGACCGCCTGCTGAACCAGCGCGGGCGCTCCGAAACGCTGCTGATCGGCGCGGGCACGATGCGCCCGCTGATCGAGCAGTTGCTGCCAGGCGTGACGGTGGTGACACGGCCCCGGCTGTCGCACCTGAGCTTCGCCGGCGAAAAGAAGCTGACGCGCCTGCCGCCCCGCGCCGCTATCGTCGCCTTCTCTGCCGACGAGGTCTATGCGGTTGCCGAGCTGATCCGGCGACAGAAAGGCGGCGCGGCGGTCGTCATGGGCTCACTCAGCCCGCGCACGCGCAACGCACAGGTCGAATTGTTCCAGGCCGGCGATGTCGATTATCTGGTCGCCACCGATGCCATTGGCATGGGCCTCAACCTCGATGTGGAGCAGATCGCCTTTGCCTCGGACCGCAAGTTCGATGGCAACCGCTTCCGGCGGCTTCATCCGGCGGAGTTCGGCCAGATTGCAGGCCGCGCCGGGCGGAACATGCGCGATGGCCTGTTCGGCACGACCGGGCGTTGCCCTGCTTTCGAGCCGGAACTGGTCGAGGCGATCGAGAACCACCAGTTCGACGCGGTCCGCCAGCTGCAATGGCGCAACCCCGATCTTGATTTCCGCTCGCTCAACGCCCTGAAGGCCTCGCTCGCCGTGCAGCCCGGAGAGGCGGGCCTGACCAAGGCGCCGGCGGCCGACGACGAGATTGCCCTGGACATCGTCAGCGCCGACCCCGAACTGCGCAACCTGGCCAACGGCCGCGAGGCGGTGGAAAAGCTCTGGGATGCCTGCCAGGTGCCCGACTACCGCAAGGTTTCGCCCCATATCCACGCCGAGCTGGTCTCGACCATCTACCGTTTCCTGATGGAAAAGCGCGTGGTGCCGGCGGAGTGGTTCAAGCGCCAGATCGCCATGCTCGACCGCACCGATGGCGACATCGACACCTTGTCCAACCGCATTGCGCAGATCAGGACCTGGACCTTCGTTGCCAACAGACCTGACTGGTTGCCGCATCCAGAGCATTGGCAGGGGCTGACACGTCAGGTAGAGGACAAGCTGTCCGATGCGCTGCACGAGCGTCTGGCGGCCCGTTTCGTGGACCGCCGCACGTCCGTGCTGCTGCGACGCTTGCGGGAGAACACGATGCTCGAGGCACAGGTCACCGCCACTGGTGACGTCATGGTCGAAGGCCAGCATGTTGGCAGCCTGTCCGGCTTCCACTTCATTCCGGATGCCAACGCATCCGGGCCGGAGGCCAAGGCGCTCAACGCTGCGGCGCAGAAGGCGCTTGTCAGCGAGCTGGAAGCGCGCGCGGCCCGCCTGTCGCTGGCCGGCGATGACAGCATCGTGCTCGCCAATGATGGCCTGATCCGCTGGAGCGGCGAGCCGGTGGCACGGCTGATGGCCGGGGAGAAGATCCTGGCCCCACGCATCCGCATGATGGCCGACGAGAACCTGACACCCGCCGCCCGCGAGCAGGTCGAACAGCGCCTCGATCTGTGGCTCAAGGCTCATCTCACGCGCCATCTGGGTGCCCTGCTGGTGCTGGAAGATGCGCCCGACCTGACAGGCATGGCCCGCGGCATTGCCTTCCAGCTGTCCGAAGCCCTCGGCGTGCTGGACAGGGCCAAGGTGGCCAATGACGTGAAGGCACTGGAGCAGGATGCCCGCGCCGCCCTGCGCAAGCATGGCGTGCGGTTCGGGGCCTATCACCTTTACATGCCGCTTCTGCTGAAGCCCGCACCGCGTTCGCTGGCTTCGCAGCTCTGGGCGCTCAAGCATGGCGGCCTCGACCAGAAAGGCCGCGACGACATCTCCCATCTGGCCCTGTCGGGCCGCACCTCAATTCCCGCCGAAAAGGAGGTCGCCCGCGACCTTTACCGCTCCGCCGGCTTCCACGTGGCTGGCGAACGCGCCCTGCGCGTCGACATCCTCGAACGCCTTGCCGATCTGATCCGCCCGGCGATTGCCTACCGGCCCGGCGTGACACCAGGCGAGCCGCCAGCCGGCGCTGCCGACGGCGACGGCTTCGTCATCACCGGCGCGATGACCTCGCTGGTCGGTGCCTCTGGTGCTGATTTCGCCAATGTGCTGAAGGCGCTTGGCTATGCCGTGGCCACGAGGCCAGGCCCTGCCATCTCGGTCCCGCTGCTGGCCGCGGCCCCGACCGAGCCGGCGAAATCGGCGCCCGAGCCGGCTGATGCGCCGCAGGACACTGTGCCGGCGGATCAGGCCCCGACGGATGCGCCTGAGGCCCAGAGTACCGACGGCGCAGCCCTGGACGCAACAGATGATGCGTCGGCCAGCGCCGTCACAGGAACTCCGGATCTCGGCGAAGCTGTTCAGGTCGAGGACGTGGCGGCAGAGGA
>JAPLOV010000169.1 GCA_026400565.1 Hyphomicrobiales bacterium
GCCGGATCGTGGCCTTTTCCAGCGCACTCTCGACGCGCATCATGCGCTCTTCGGAGCGGGCGAACTTCTCCTCGATGCGCGCCGTCTTGTCCTCGACCCGGCTGAGCTGATCCAGCTTCGGGGCGTCTTGCGCCGGAACCGCAGCAGCCTTGTCGGACGACGGCAGGGCAACGGTGTCTAGCATGGGTTCGGTCTTGCTCTTGGTCTCGGTCTTGGGGGCGCTGGCCATGTCTGGGGCCTTCCGTAACGATGGGGTTCGGGACAAGAAGGAAGGGCGCGGAGCTTGTGGCCCCGCGCCCCCGGCGTCAGATCAGCTTCGCCATTGCGACAGCCGTGTCGTTCATCCGGTTGGAAAAGCCCCATTCGTTGTCATACCAGGACAGGATGCGCACCATCCGCTCGTCTATCACCTTTGTCTGGTCGAGCGCGAAGGTCGACGAGGCTGGAGCATGGTTGAAATCGATCGAGACATTGGGCTGGTCGGTGACGGCAAGGATGCCCTTCAGCGGCCCACGCGAAGCGGCCTTGACGATGGCCTCGTTGATCTTCTCGACCGAGGTCTTCTTCTTCGCCATGAACTTGAAGTCCACGACGGACACGTTCGGCACCGGCACGCGGATCGAGGTGCCGTCGAGGCGGCCCTTCAGTTCGGGGATGACAAGGCCGATGGCCTTGGCGGCACCAGTCGAGGTCGGGATCATCGACATGGCAGCGGCGCGGGCTCGATATAGATCCTTGTGCATCGTGTCGAGCGTCGGCTGGTCGCCCGTGTAGGCATGGATCGTGGTCATGAAGCCCTTGTCGATGCCCACCGCCTTGTGCAGCACGGCCACCACGGGGGCGAGGCAGTTGGTGGTGCACGAGGCGTTCGAGACAACGAGATGGTCCTTCGTCAGCGCGCCGTCGTTGACCCCATAGACGACCGTGAGATCAGCATTGTCGCAAGGGGCTGAGACAAGCACGCGCCTGGCACCGGCGGCAAGATGCGCCGCGGCCTTGTCGCGGGTGGTGAAGATGCCGGTGCATTCCATCGCGATATCGACGTTCAGCTCCTTGTGGGGGAGCTGCGCAGGATCCTTGATGGCCGTGACGCGGATACGCTTGCCGTTGACGATGATCGCGTCGCCGTCAACCTTCACATCGGCGGGAAAACGGCCATGCACACTGTCAAAGCGCAGCAGGTGGGCATTGGTCTCGACCGGGCCGAGATCATTGACGCCGACCACCTCGATGTCCTTGCGCTTGGACTCGATGATGGCGCGGAGCACATTGCGGCCAATACGGCCAAAGCCGTTGATGAAAACACGGACTGTCATCGGGACGACCTTCTCATGACCGAGAAATCAGGTTGGATGATAGCCCTTTTGCCCGAATTTGCGGCAGTTTCAAGCCGAAACCACCGCAATTGGCATTATTGCTGATGCTTTGCCAGAACAGCTTTCACCACAGCCTCCGGCGTGATGCCGAAATGCTTGTAGAGTTCCTTGTAGGGCGCGCTGGCACCGAACGAGCGCATGCCGACGAAATCGCCGTCGGCACCGATGACGGCATCCCAGCCCATGCGGATGCCGGCCTCGACAGCGACCTTGATCCTGGCGTTGCCGATGACGCGCCGGCGCACCTGCGCCGGTTGATCAAGGAACAGTTCCAGCGACGGAACCGACACGACACGCGCCCTCACCTTGCTGTCCGCCAGCGTCTTGCGGGCCGCGACCGCGATCTCGATCTCGGAGCCGCTGGCGAAGATCGTGGCATCGGCCTTGCCGCCCTCGGCCGGCACAAGCTCATAGGCTCCCTGCGCGCACAGGTTGGCGCGGCTCGCTTCGAGGCGCACCGCCGGCAGGTTCTGGCGTGTCAGTGCCAGGACAGTGGGGCCGTCCGTGCGCTCAAGCGCCATCTGCCAGCACTCGGCGGTCTCCATGGCGTCGGCAGGACGCAAGGTGCGCAGGTTCGGGATCGCCCTGAGTGCCGCCAGATGCTCGACCGGCTGGTGCGTCGGTCCGTCTTCGCCCAGCCCGATCGAATCATGCGTCATCACATAGATCGCGGGCTGGTTCATCAGCGCCGCAAGGCGGATAGCAGGGCGGCAATAGTCGGTGAAGACCATGAAGGTTGCGCCGGCAGCGCGGAAGCCGCCATGCAGCAGGATGCCGTTCATCGCTGCCGCCATGCCGTGTTCACGGATGCCATAATGCACATAGCGGCCCTTCGGCGTCTTCGGCGTGAAGGCGATGGCGGTCTTCATCTTGGTGTTGTTGGACGGCGTCAGGTCAGCCGAACCAAGAACCAGTTCCGGCATCACCGGCGTGATCGCTTCCAGCACCATTTCCGAAGCCTTGCGGGTGGCCACCACCGGCGGGGTCTTCACAAGCGAAGCCTTGTAGGCGCTGAATGCCTTGCCGAGCTTCGGCGGCAACTGGCGCGTCAGCCGGCGGTTGAACTGCGCCTGCTTCCTGGGGCTCAGCGCGGCGAAGGCGGCCGCCCAGGCCTTTTGGGCGGAAGCCCCGCGCGCACCGATCGCGCGCCAGGCCTTGAGCGCCTCGGCTGGGATCTCGAATGGCGTGGGGCTGACCCCGAAACCGGCCTTGGCGGCGGCCAGTTCATCCGCTCCCAGCGGCTCGCCATGGGCCTTCGAGGTTCCGGCCTTCTTCGGCGCGCCATAGCCGATCACCGTCTTGCAGGCGATCAGGCTGGGCCTTGACGAAGCCTTGGCCCGGTTGATCGCTGCAAGGATCGCATCAGGGTCGTGGCCGTCAACGCGCTCGGCGCGCCATCCGGCAGACTGGAAGCGCTTCACCTGATCGACCGAGTCCGCCATGGACAGAGGCCCGTCGATCGAGATGCCGTTGTCATCGAACAGCACGATCAGCTTGTTCAGCTTCTGGTGCCCTGCCAGCGCGATGGCCTCATGGCTGATGCCTTCCATCAGGTCGCCGTCGGAGGCCAGCACATAGGTGTGGTGGTTGACGGCCGCCTTGCCGAACTCGGCGGCAAGCATGCGCTCGGCCATGGCCATGCCGACCGCCGTGGCAATGCCTTGTCCGAGTGGTCCGGTGGTGGTTTCGACACCGGGGGTGTGCCCGACTTCCGGATGTCCGGGCGTTTTCGAATGCAGCTGCCGGAAGCGCTTGATCTCGTCGAGGGTCAGGCCCGGTGTGCCGGTGAGATAGAGCAGCGCGTAGACCAGCATCGAGCCATGGCCGGCAGACAGCACGAAGCGGTCACGGTCAGGCCAGGCCGGATCGGCAGCATCGAACTTGAGCACCTGCGAGAACAGCACGGTCGCCACATCGGCGGCCCCCATCGGCAGACCGGGGTGGCCCGACTTGGCCTGCTCGACCGCATCCATGGCCAGCACGCGGATGGCATTGGCGAGGAGGACGTGCTGCTGACGATCAATCATGGGGTGTTCCGCCATCTGGGGCGCTGAGGCTCAGGTCTGCCTCGGGCCGGTGTCCGGGAATGTTGGCTGGTCGATAGGCTGCCGGGCCGCGTCGAGTCAATTGATCGCGGCATCATCTGATCGCAGCCATAAACCCGCCCGCCCGTTCGCCTGCGCCCCTGCCGGAAGGCGGCTGTCCGCCAATCCCCGGTCATCTGGCGTGCAAGGCTGGCAATCGGCGGCCCACCCGCTAGAATTGCGAATCGATCCACCGTTTTCTGGCAGTGGATATCCTGGACCCCGAGCAAGGTCGCACGTGAGCACGACGTCGTTCGAAAGCGCTTTGAAAAGCCTCGAGGCCTCGCTGGGTCAGCTTGAGGCCGCAGCACAGCGCAAGCTCGACCTTGAGCGCCGGCGTGGCGACCTCGAAACCGAGCTGGCCATCATGCAGGATGACCGCTCGCGCCTCGCCACCGATCTCGACGGCACGCTCTCGCGGCTCCGGCGCATCGAGGGTGCCGCAGACGATGCCGTAACGCGGCTCGACCGTGCCATGCTGGCGATCAACGCCGTGCTGGGCGACGAAATCGGGCAGGAAAACGGGAAGGAAAACGAGCAGGAAGACGCGGATTCGCCTGAAGAGACCCCCGGCGGACTGGAAGACGGTCAAGGCTCCGACGAGCATGAGCGGGGCCCCGCGCATCTCGCCGATCAGCCCGCGAGCCGGAACGGGGAGCGTTGAGCATGGGGCAGGTGACGGTCACCATCGCCGGAAAAGTCTACCGCATGTCCTGCGGCGACGGCGAGGAGGCACATCTCGAAGGTCTCGCGGCCCTGTATGATTCGCGCATCGATGACATGCGCAAGGGTCTGGGCGAACTGGGAGACATGTGGCTGCATGTCATGGCCGCACTGACCCTGGCCGACGAGATGTCGGAGATGCGCCGCCGGGTCCAGACGCTTGAAGGCACGCTCGAGTCCCTCAAGGGCGATGCGGGCTTTGCCGAGACCCGCGCCGACGAGGTCGAGCGGCTGGCAACCGGTGCGATCCGCGAGGCGGCCGAACGCATCGAGAAGGTCGCCCGTGCCCTCGCGCCGCAGGCGGGCTGACCTCAGGTCCGTGCCTGGATCGCGGCGTCCAGCGCCACGACACGCGTCGCCATCTCCGCGTGCAACCGTTCCACCATCCAGCCGTTCAGCGAAATCGCGCCCTTGTGCCGGTTCTCGGGCAAGGCGAAGGCATCGATGATCTCGCGGGCCTTCTTGAGGTCCTCGGCCGTCGGCGAGAACACCGCGTTGGCAATCTCGGCTTGCGCCGGATGGCTGAGCGTCTTGCCGTCGAAGCCCATGTCACGGCCCTGCTCCGCTTCCGCCCGGAAGGCCTCAAGATCGGAAAAGTCGTTGTAGACGCCGTCGAGAATGTCGAGTTGGTAGGCCCGCGCCGCCGCCAGCGTCATGGCCAGCCATGGCAACATCGGTGCTCGGCCCGGCACGATCCGCGCCCGCGTGTCCTTGGCCAGATCGTTGGCACCGATCACAAAACAGCTCAGCCGCGCCTCCGGCAACAGCGCCATGGCCGCAATGGCCTCGACCCTGAGCACGGCAAAGGCCGTCTCGATCATGGCCCAGACACGGGTATGGGCTGGCGCGTCCGAGGCGGCAAGGCGTGCTCCGATCATGGCCAACGTCTCTGGCCGCGACACTTTCGGGATCATGATCGCATCCGCCCCGGACTGGGACGCCGCCGAGAGGTCGGCGTCGAACCATGGGCTTTCCGGCGCGTTGGTGCGGATCACCAGTTCGCGGTGGCCGAAGCCGCCATCCGCAACCGCCTTCACTGCCTGCGCGCGCGCCACCTCCTTCATATCGGGCGCAACCGCATCCTCAAGATCGAGGATGATGCAATCTGCCGCGATCACGCGCGCCTTTTCGATGGCACGCGGATTGGATGCAGGCATGTAGAGCGCGCTGCGGCGCGGGCGAATCATGGTCTTGGGGGCGGACATCTGCGAGGCGGACATGGGTGAAGCGTTTCCTGTGGCTTGCCCGACACTGTCACCGGCCCGGCGGCAAGGCAATCGGGCAGGCATCTGGACGGCATCCAGGCATTCGGTCATGACCCATTGTCAGGGCGATGCGCGGGACAATCGCAATAAAGGACCCGAACAATGGTATGGATCGCGGGCGTCGATGGATGTCCCGGCGGCTGGATCGTCGCCCTTGCGCCTGAGGATGATGTGTCGAACCCGCGCATCCGGGTGGTTGCCCGGTTCTCTGACGTTGTCGATGCGCCGGAGCGACCTGCCTGCATTGTTGTGGACATGCCGATTGGCCTGCCGGAGCGGATCGAAGGCCCGGGCCGCGCGCCGGAGCGGCTGGTGCGCCCGCTGCTCGGGGCACGCCAGTCATCGGTCTTTTCCATCCCTGCCCGCGCAGCGGTGTTCTCACCTGATTATGCCATCGCCTGCACGCAAGCCGCCGCCCGCTCCGAACCTCCGCGGAAGGTCTCGAAACAGGGCTTCATGATCTTTCCCAAGATCCGCGAGATCGATGAACTGCTGCGCGTCAGGCCCGACCTGACAGAACGCGTCTTCGAAAGCCACCCTGAGGTGGCCTTCCAGGCCATGAACGGCTCCAGGCCGCTTCACGAACCCAAGAAGATCAAGGGCAAGCCCTGGCCCGATGGCATGGCAATGAGACGGGGCCTGCTGGCCGCGCACGGCATCGGGCAAAGTGCTCTGGCGGCCAAAGCGCCGCGCGGAGCAGCAGCGGATGATCAACTTGATGCGCTGGCCTGCCTCGTCACGGCGCGGGCCATCGCGAAGAACGAAGCACAATCCTATCCCTCGCCTCCGGAGCGTGATGCCTACAACACCCCGATTGCGATCTGGGTGCCAAAGGCCCAGAACAGGGCAGCACCCACTGGAATCGCCCCCATGAACACGTCGCCTGTCACGCAACCCATGATCGAAGCAGCCGCGAACCTGATCGAGGGCCATGCACGCCAGACCCCGGTTCTGACCTTGCCGCGCGGCGCGCTCGGCGGCGGCTGGATACCGGTGTTCAAGCTCGAACTCGTTCAGCATGCCGGCTCGTTCAAGGCGCGCGGCGCTTTCAACAACCTGCTCTCGCGCACCGTCCCACCCGCTGGCGTCGCGGCAGCGTCCGGCGGCAATCACGGCGCGGCGGTCGCCTATGCCGCGATGAAACTCGGCCACAAGGCCCGGATCTTCGTGCCGGAGATTTCCAGCCCTGCCAAGATCGCCACGATCCGGCGCTTCGGCGCGGAGGTCGTCATCGGCGGCGCGCGCTACGATGATGCGCAGGCAGCCTGCGACGCCGACGTGGCCGCCAGCGGCGCCATGCGCGTCCACCCGTTCGCAGCCCCCGAAACCATGGCCGGCCAGGGCACGCTGGCCCGCGAGTGGGACCGGCAGGCCCCGGTCGACAGCGCCCTGATCGCAGTTGGCGGCGGCGGGCTGATCGGCGGGGCTGCCAGTTGGTGGGCTGGCCGGCCCACCCGCGTCATCGGCGTCGAGCCGGCCGGCTCACGGGCGCTGCATGCCGCCCTTGCTGCCGGCGGACCGGTGGATGTCACGGTCGACTCCGTCGCGGCTGACTCGCTTGGCGCGCGCAATGTCGGACAACTGGTCTTCGATGTCTGCCGGCCCCATGTCGACCATGTGGTTCTGGTGCCGGATGAGGCGATCACGCTGGCCCAGAAGACCCTCTGGCAGGATTTCCGCATCGCGTCCGAACCCGGTGGCGCGGCAGCCTTCGCCGCGATCCTGTGCGGGGCCTATGTCCCCGCGCCGGGGGAGCGGGTCGGCATCTTGCTGTGCGGCGGCAATGTCGATCTGGCGAAACTGGTGGAGATCGCAGCATGACCGAAGCCAGCATGCGCTATCCGGAACGAGCCACCGCACGGCTGATCATCCTCGATCCTGAGGATCGTCTCCTGCTGATCCAGTATGTCGCGCCGCCAACACCTTCGCGCCTCTACCCCAGACTGCGGCACTTCTGGTTCACGCCGGGCGGCGGCATCGAGCCCGGCGAGAGCGCCGAACAGGCCGCCTTGCGCGAGATGGACGAGGAAGTGGGCCTGACAGGCTTGCCGTTGCTCGGCGAGGTCGCGCGTCGCACCGCGCTCAACGATGTCTTCACCCGTGCCGCGCTGTGCCATGAGCGCTACTTTCTGGTGCGCACCCAATCGGCAGACTTCAACACGGCAAGGCTGGCCGAAACCGATCAGGATGAGGTGCTGGATGTGCGCTGGTGGCCGCTCGACCAGTTATCCGCAAGCGCCGAAGTGCTGATCCCGCCCGCGATCCTGCCGCTGGCACGCAGCCTCATCCGCGATGGCGTGCCGCAGACACCTGTGGACCTGACACCTTAGGCTGATTGACTGGGCCGGGCGACGGGCTAGAGCCTGTACCTGGATGGACGGATCGCTCTTTCCCGGCTCGCCTGCCCGACTGCAACATCTGTCCGCGCCGGCATGCGGGAGAAAGCAAGAACCAGGGAGCCAGCGACGTGAGCCTTCTCGACCTGGCCACCCAGAACCTTGTCTCGCCCATGGTGTTGTTCTTTGCCCTGGGCCTTGCTGCAGCGCTGGCGCGCTCCGACCTGACCATACCCGAGGCCGTTGCCAAGACGCTGGCGCTCTATCTGATGATGTCGATCGGCTTCAAGGGCGGCGCCGAAGTCGCGAAGTCAGGCATCACCGCGCTGATGCTCTGGGTGATGCTGGCAGGGGTGATCCTGTCGTTCATCATCCCCATCATCGGCTATTTTGCCCTGCGCGCCGTCTCGCGCCTGTCACCGGTCGATGCGGCTGCTATTGCCGCACACTACGGCTCGATCTCGATCGTGACATTCGTGGCGGGCACGGAGGCAGTGCAGGGACAGGGCCTGCCTTTCGAGGGTTTTCTGGTGGCGGTGGCAGCCGTGATGGAGACGCCGGCCATCCTGTCCGCCCTGCTGCTGGCGCGGCGCGCGCGTGGACCCTCCCGCGACGAGGAGGGCGAAAGCGCCGGCGCACTGATCCGCGAGGTCGGCCTCAACGCATCGGTGGTCATGCTGGTCGGCTCGTTCCTGATCGGCTGGGCGACCGGGCCGAAGGGGCTGGCCATGATCGCCCCGTTCATCGTCGATCCCTTCCGCGGCATCCTGTGCCTGTTCCTGCTCGACATGGGGCTGGTGGCCGGCCGCGGCATGCGCGAGGGCGCGCGGCATCTGTCGCCACCGGTGCTCGCCTTCGGCATCATCATGCCGCTGGTCTCGGCCGCGCTCGCCACGCTGGTGCTGATGCCGCTGGGGCTGTCGGTGGGTGGCGCGGCGCTGTTCATCACACTCGCAGCCTCGGCATCCTACATTGCCGTGCCTGCGGCCATGCGGCTGGCCCTGCCCGAAGCCAAGCCCGCGATCTATCTCACCTTGTCCCTTGGTGTGACCTTCCCGTTCAACCTGGCTCTCGGCATCCCGCTTTATCTTGCCCTCGCCACCTGGGTCGGGACATAGCGCCGATGCGCCGAGCCTGCATCCACTTGACAATTGTTGGCCCGGCCTCTGGCAGCTGGTCCGGGCGCTCTACCGTCACAGACATCCCTGGAGGCCCGCGATGGTCGTCACGCATCTGAAAAAGCGTCTTGAGATCATCGTTGAGGCACCGGCGCTGCATCGGCTGACGGACCGGCTCAACCAGGCAGGAGTCACCGGCTACACCATCGTGCCGGTGCTGGCCGGTCGGGGCAGCGAGGGCACCTGGAGCGCAGAGGGACTGGCAGGAGATGCCGGTCGCCTCGTGATGGTGATTTCGATCGTCGATGCCGCCAAGGCAGACGCGGTGCTGGAGCGGGTCTACTCGGTGCTGGCGCGCCAGATCGGCATCGTCACCCTCTCGGACGTGCAGGTAATCCGGGCCGACCATTTCTGATCGGCCCCGTGTCCGGGCTTCAGCCTCTCACTCCGCCGCCTGGCGGATCGGCTTGACGTTGTCAGGCAAGGCCGTGGCCTGATGGTCGTCATGCTGCCAGTTGCTCTCGTCCTCCTTCTTGCCGAGGAACGGCGCGAACATCCGGCTGACGAGCCGGCTCAGATCGTCCATCACCACATAGAACGATGGCACGAACACCAGGCTGAGAACGGTCGAGACCAACAACCCGCTGATCACGGCAATCGCCATCGGCGCACGGAATTCGCCGCCATCGCCGAGCGAGTAGGCCGAGGGCAGCATGCCCGCCGCCATGGCGATGGTGGTCATCACGATCGGCCTCGCCCGCTTGTGGCCGGCATCGATCAGGGCTTCCCTGCGCTCGACGCCGCGTGCCTCGGCCTCCACCGCGAAGTCGACCAGCATGATCGCGTTCTTGGTGACAATGCCCATCAGCATCAGCAGGCCGATATAGACCGGCATCGAGACCGCGTTGTTGGTCAGCAAGAGACCCAGCACGACCCCGCCGAATGACAGGGGCAGCGACAGCAGGATGGTGATCGGCTGGAACACAGAGCCGAACAGCAAGATCAACACCGCCAGCACGATCATCAGCCCCGTGCCCATCGCATTGATGAAGCCGGACGCCACCTCGCCCTGGATTTCGGCATCGCCGGTGAGCTGCACCCAGACGCCGTCCGGCAGCCCGACTTCCTTGACGATGTCGTTGAAGATCTCCTGCGCGGTGCCAAGCGGCAGGCC
>JAPLOV010000234.1 GCA_026400565.1 Hyphomicrobiales bacterium
CAGGCCGACATCTACCGCGACGAGCTTCATGCCAACATGAAGCCGGGTGCGGCGCTGTGCTTCGCGCACGGCCTCAACATCCACTTCAACCTGATCGAGGCCCGCAAGGACATCGACGTGTTCATGATCGCGCCGAAGGGCCCCGGCCACACGGTGCGCTCCGAATACCAGCGCGGCGGCGGCGTGCCGACGCTGATCGCGATCCATCAGGATGCCACCGGCAATGCCCATGACCTTGGCCTGTCCTATGCCTCGGCCAACGGCGGCGGCCGCGCAGGCATCATCGAGACCTCGTTCAAGGAAGAGTGCGAGACCGACCTGTTCGGCGAGCAGGTCGTGCTCTGCGGCGGCCTGGTCGAGCTGATCAAGGCCGGTTACGAGACGCTGACGGAAGCTGGCTATGCCCCCGAGATGGCCTATTTCGAGTGCCTGCACGAGGTCAAGCTGATCGTGGACCTGATCTACGAAGGCGGCATCGCCAACATGAACTACTCGATCTCGAACACCGCCGAGTACGGCGAGTATGTCACCGGCCCGCGCATCATCACCGCCGAGACCAAGGCCGAGATGAAGCGCGTGCTGACCGACATCCAGTCCGGCAAGTTCACACGCGACTGGATGCTGGAAAACAAGGTCAACCAGACCTCGTTCAAGGCCACCCGCGCCCGCATGGCCGCCCACCCGATCGAGGAAGTCGGCGCCAAGCTGCGGGACATGATGCCCTGGATCAAGGCCAAGGCGCTGGTCGACAAGAGCAAGAACTGAACAGGGCTGCCAAGGCCCATCTGCCGCCGGCACCGGGCTTTCAGGCTCGCTGCCGGATGGCGGATGCCGATGGCCAGCGGATACAGTCCATTCATGACAGGCGCGGACATCGGGGGCGACCTCGGTGTCCGTCTTTTTCCGGGGATGCCCTCCCCCGCGCTAGGTCTTCTTGCGCCAGATGATCAGGTCGCTGAACACGTAGTTCCAGACCGCGCCCATCGCCGCGCCGGCCAGCCCTGCGATCCACCAGAGCTGGTTGCCCTCGAACAGCCAGGTGGCCACGCCGACATTGGCGACCGCGCCGACACTGCACACGGCATAGAAGCCGAGGAGCCCGCGCGCGAAGGCCAGCCCGCGCAAGCTGCGATCCTTGTAGGTCAGCAGGTTGTTGAGCGTGAAGTTGGTGGTCATGGCCACCAGCGTCGCGCCAGCCTGGGCGAGGGTGAAACCGGCATTGGCGGCGATCAGTCCGCGCAGGGCCAGCAGGTGTACCACCACGCCCGAGACGCCAACGGCTGCGAAGGTGAGGAAGCGGATCGAGACGAGCCCGCCTGTCGCCTTCGAGACCAGCAGGCCGAGGAAATCCGCCACCACGCGGTTGTCCATCTTCGAGGTGCCATGCAGCCGTGTCCCGAACACGAACGGCACTTCCCTGACACGCAGCGGTGTCGGGTGGCTGGCCGCAATGTCGAGCAGGATCTTGAAGCCTTCGCTGGAAAGCTTCGGCGCGGCGGCCTCGACGACATCGCGCCGTGTGGCGAAGAACCCGCTCATCGGATCGTTGAACCCGACCTTGAGGATCTTGCGCGCCAGCTCTGTGGCGAGGCGGCTGCCCTTGCCGCGCGCATCGGAGAAGCTGTCGGCGCTGCCGCCCTCGACATAGCGGCTGGCGACGGCCAGATCAGCCTCGCCGGACCGGATCAGCCCGAAAAGCTGCGGCAGGATGGTCTCATCGTGCTGCAAGTCGCCGTCGATGACCGCAACGACAGGCCCCTGGCCTGCCAGCATGCCTTCGACACAGGCGCTGGACAGGCCGCGCCGACCGATGCGCTTGATGCAGCGCACATGCGGCTTCTCGCGACCGAGCGCGCGCACCTCATTGGCGGTGCCATCGGGTGAATTGTCATCGACGAAGATGATCTCGTGGGCGATGCCGGCCAGCGCAGCGTCAAGCCGTGCCACCAGCGGGCGCACGTTTGCTGCCTCGTTGAAGGTCGGCACCACAACCGTGAGATCGGGGGCCATCAGGGCCATCGGCAGGGAAGGGGGCATCGCGTCGTTCACGGGGGCAGTCCATAGGCCCATGGCAGCGGTTTGGCAAAGCCTGTCGCGACGATGGCGACAAGCTCGATCTCGACCTGCCCGCCGCGCCCGAGGCGGATCGGCTGGCCGGGCCCGAGGCTTTCGAAGTGGCTGGCGAGTTGCTGCCGCAGCAGGGCCTCTCGGCGGGCGCGCACGATCACGACCGCATCGCGCCCGATGAGGGACGTCTGGTCGATGATGAAGGCATAATGGCGCGGATCGCCGGTGCCGGGCATGACCGGCATGGACCCTGCCAGCGCCACATCGATCCGCCCGGCATTCTGCCAGCTGTCGGCCATGATGAAGCGGCCATGATCGAGGCTGATCTGCCGCGCCTCGAGCTGGCCACGCAACTGATCCCAGCCGAAGGTCTCAAGCGTCGGGTCATGGCGCGGCAGGTTGGGGATGATCCGGCCGAGCCAGCCGGTCGCAGCCTGGCTGGCCAGCAAGGCCAGAACGATGACTGAACCCAGCGCCGAGATGCGGGCCCAGCGCATCGCGCGTGTGCCGGTTTCGGCCAGCCTTGCCAGGGCCAGTCCTGCCAGCGGCATGACGAAGAACCAGCCCGGCATGGCCCAGTGCGGCAACCCGAGATTTCCGAAAGCCGGGGTCAGCGTGAACACGGCGATGCCCGGCAAGGCCAGCGCCATCAGGAAGCCGAAGCGCCGGTCGCGCAGGCTGCGCCAGCCGAGCCAGAGGCCGGAGACGAGCGGGACAAACACCCAAGGCAGCAGCCAGCCAGCCTGTGCCAGCAGCGAGGCCAGAACCAGCCATGGCGAGAAGCCGGCGCCCTGGCTGCGCGCCGCCTGAAACAGGAACGAGGCCCAGCCGTTCTGTGCATTCCAGAGCAGCACCGGCAGGACGATGACGCCGGCCAGCACGGCTCCCAGCCACGGCGCGGGATGGCGCAGGGAGCGGCGGCCTTCGGGCGTCGCGATCACGAAGGCGGCGATGCCAAGGGCGGCGAGCGCCGCGTGATACTTGGACAGGCCGGCAAGGCCAAGCGCTGTCCCTGCGACAAGCCAGTTCAGCCACGGTGTGGGGACTTCGCCCGCAACCGGGAAGAACTGCCGCGCCAGCGCCAGAGCCGCGATGGCCAGCATCAGCAGCAGCACCCCGTCCGGCACGATCCAGGAGCCGGCGGAAAGCGTGAAGAAGCCTGCGAGGTTGAGGCTGACCACGGCCCAGAAGCCGGCATCAGGGCCGTACAGCCGTTCCGTGATGAGGAACAGAAGCCACGTGGTGAGCGCGAAAAGGGCGATGAAGGGCAGGCGAAGCTGCCGGCCCTCGCCGAGCAGCGAGGCTGCCGCATGGGTGATCCACTGGTGCAGCGGCGGATGGTCGAAATAGGACCATGACAGGCTGCGCGAGACGGCAACCGTGTAGATTTCGTCGGTGCCGAGACCGATGGCGGCGGCCATCACCAGCCGCAGCGCGAGCGTGCCGGCGATCACCAGCAAGGCGGCCCGGCGCGGGTCTGATGGAGCGTAGGGCAAACGGGTTGTCATGTTCCGGTCGAGTGCGGCGGGGCCGCGCCCGAGTCAATGCCAAATCGCGAGACAGCGAAGGGCCAGGCTGCCGGACATCAGACGGAAAAAAGCCCCGGCAGGAGACGTCCTTCCGGGGCTTTGCCTGATCGAGGAAGGATCTGGCGGGCGGGTGCGATCAGAAGCTGATCTTGCCGCGCAGGTCGGCCTCGACGTTGGAGGGCAGCACATTGCGCTGCACCAGATCGTCGAAGTTCCGGAAACGGGCCTTGGCACGCTCTTCCATGATCTTCTTGGCGCGGGCCGGGCCGATGCCCCTCAGCGTGTCGAGTTCGTCCGCGGAGGCCGTGTTGATGTTGACGAGCTTGCCGACAGCGGCGGGTGCGGCAGCGGCCGGGCGTGCTGCTGCAGGGGCTGCTGCAGGGGCTGCTGCGGGTGCGGCGGGCTGGGCCGTGGCCGGGCGTGCTGCTGCAGGGGCTGCTGCGGGGGCTGCTGCGGGTGCGGCGGGCTGGGCCGTGGCCGGGCGGGCCGGGGCAGCAGGTGCCGCTGGCTGCGCTGCTGCCGGACGGGCAGGAGCAGACGTGGCAGGAGTTGATGTGGCAGGAGCCGGGGAAGCGGGGGCTGGGGAGGCAGGGGCTTGTCTGGCCGGAGCGGTTGGCGTGGTCGGCTGTGCGGTCTGGGCAAGCACGGGGCTGGCTGCCATCATCAGGGCAGCGGCTCCGGCGAGAAAGCGGGACTTCGTCATCTTCAGATCCCCCAAGGGATGCGACCGGTTGTGAAACAAACACATGCGCGCCGCCGGGCCGGCACGGATGTGTTCACGGGGAATCGCCAATTGGCCAAGCCCATGCTGGACTGGATTTGAGCGCGATTTTCAGGGCGTATCAAGACCAGACGATGACATTCTTGCGGACAGGGCCTGAAGCGCAACTGAATGTTGCTTGCAGCGTGCGTTCATCAGCGCGGCACAAAGCCAGTCCGCTGTCGTGGCGTGCCCTTCAACGGGCCAGTTGCTGTCCGAACAGCCCGAAGCCGTAGAAGAACATGAAGCCCCAGACAAACGAGGCCGACCAGTTGGCCAGATGGAAGTGCAGCGGCGGCATCTTGACGATGCCGGCCACCACCGCGATCACGGCCCGCACAGGGCCAACGAAATGGCCGAAGAAAACACCCGGTGCGCCCCAGCGCTCGAAGAAGTCATGGCCTTTCTTCAGCAGGTCGGGATTGTTCTTGAACGGCCAGTAGCTGCCGGCACTGGGCCCGAACCTGACGCCGACCACATAGGACAGCCAGAAGCCGGTGCCGGCCCCTGCAGTGGCTGCGAGGGCCAAGGGCAGTGGCGAGAGGCCGCTGGCTCCGGCCGCCGTCGCGAAGACCGTGAAGAAGACCGTTGCCGGCACGAGGAATGACAGGAACGCGATGCACTCGCAGAACGCCACCACGAACACGATGACAGGTGCCCATGCGGCATTGGCCTGTGCAAACTCCGCTGCCGTCCGCATCCACGCATCCATCATGTCCAAGGGTCGGTCTCCTGGCTGCGGCGCGGCCGGCGCGCGTGCTCTTCAAGGCAACTGGAAGCATTTGCCCCACAAGTCAACCGAACTCATGGGAGATCATGCCCGAGCATGCGACCATGCCTGTGTCGGGTTCGAGGCCGTTCGGTGACAAAGACTGTGCCTGGACTGTGCCTTAGCAGGTTGCGTCAGCGACGTTGACATGTTTTTGATGGCGGCTAGTCTTTGTTTCAAGGCAAGACGTCGCTCAAGCGGCGCGGGCGGCAGATGTCGCGCAGGGAGAGCGTCGGCGATGCAAGGAGCAGGGGCGATTGGCGTCGCGGCAAAGGCGCTGGCGCGAGC
>JAPLOV010000028.1 GCA_026400565.1 Hyphomicrobiales bacterium
AGCGAGCGCGAAGTTGGCATTGCCGATCGAGGCCTCGCCGGGCGTGCTTTCCCTGGCCGCGAAGCCGAGCACGAAACTGACCTCGTTGCGCACCTGTTCACCGGGGCGGCTGGTGATGAACAGAAAGCCTGGATCGCGGGTGAGCGTCCTGGGCAAACGCTCTTTTGGCTTGGTGAGCACGTAGCAGACCTTGGTGCGCCCCGACTGGCTCGAATAGGCCACCCATTCGCCGAAGGTGCCGAGTTCAAGCGCATTGCCCTGCCCTGCGGGTGCAGCAGCGGGCTTGGCAGGCTGACGGGCCTGGGCCTGGGCCTCAGGGCTGCTCGCCAAAGGCAAGGCCACCAGACAAGAAGCGAGGGCGGCCGCGAAGCGTGAGGTGCGATTCATGGGTTCTTACTGGCTGGCACGAAGGTTTTGGACAAGGGTTCTGGATAAGGGTTCTGGACGACAACGAAACACGCCCGGAAACGGGCCTGATCCGATCTCAATGCCACGAAGCAGGCGAAATTGCGATACCGGTTATTTGAGTTCCGTTTTCGGGGGAAACGTGCCAATCTTCAAGGACGCAGAAGGTCCACCGGGGGTCGTTGGTCATCTGCGGTGATTGCGATGCCCGGTCTGGTGCCTTGCGCCAGCGTTCGGTCGGCGTGATCGGACGAGGGATAACAGGTGTCGAACCCGGCAGAGTTTGCGGCGTGGGTCGCGGACGTGGCACATCGCCGCGACCGGGGAGCTTTCACGCGGCTGTTCGATCATTTCGCGCCCCGTCTGAACTCCTATCTCATGCGGCTTGGCACCGATGCGGCGATGGCCGAGGAGATCGTGCAGGACGTGATGTCCACCTTGTGGCGCAAGGCGGCCCTGTTCGACCCCGCCAAATCGTCGCTGTCGACCTGGCTTTACCGGATCGCGCGCAACCGGCGCATCGATCTGGCCCGGCGCGAGCGGGGAGACTTCGATCCGGACGAGCCAATGCTGCAACCCGCCGCCTCGCCCGACCTCGACCAGCTGGTCGATATCCAGCAGCGCGAGGAAGTGGTTCGTGCCGTTCTCACATCGCTGCCGCCTGAACAGCTTGATCTGGTCAAGCTCGCCTTTTTCGATGGATTGTCCCACAGCCAGATCTCGGAGGCCACCGGGCTGCCGCTTGGCACGGTCAAGTCGCGCATCCGGCTGGCTTTCACGCGGCTTCGGCGCATGCTGGAGGCGGAAGGCGTGGTCGAAGCCACCTGAAGCGCGGATCCTGACCCGCCCTACAGCCGCTCCAGAACCGATCTGGCCTTGTCGCGATGTTCGGGTTTGAGCGCACCGGCGACCGTGGCGATCGCTGCGCCGATTACGGCGGCATCATCCGTGAAGCCGAGCAGCGGCATGACATCAGGAATCGCATCGATCGGCAGCACGAAATAAGCCAGAGCGGACAGCAGGACCAGCCGCACGCGCGCCGGCGTCGACGGGTCCCGGGCGCAGAACCAGGCGGCTAGGGCATCTTCCGAGAACGGAACGAAACGCGCCGCACGCTTCAGCAGATCAACCAGCCGGGTACCGAGCCTTTCCTGGTCATCCGCAATCTTGCGCATGGCCGCGATTTCGTCTGGCGTGAAGCGCGTCTCGAAACTGCCAGCCATCAGGGCATCCTTTCTTTCGCGGGGCGGTGGGCATAATCCCGTTTCCCTTATTGTGCGATCTGTCCTAGCCCGTTTCAAGGCCATCGGGCCGAAGGGCTGCATGAACCACGGCGCTGGCACGGAATGGGAGATCGACATGAAGCTGGAAGCGGGAATGGCTGCGGTGGTCACGGGGGCTGCCTCCGGACTGGGCGAGGCGACGGCGCGGATGCTTGCGGGGCAAGGCGTCAAGGTCGCGCTCTTCGACACGAATGCCGAGCGCGGCGAACAGGTTGCGGCGGAGATCGGCGGGCTGTTCTGCGCCTGTGACGTCACATCCGACTCCTCAGTGGAGACGGCGCTGGCCAAGGCGAGGGCGGCTCACGGGCCCGAGCGGATCACCGTCAACTGTGCCGGGATCGCCCCAGGCAAACGCATCGTGGCGAAGAAGCGCGACACGGGTGAACTGGTCGCGCATGACATGGCCAGTTTCGAGAAGGTTGTTGCCGTCAACCTGTTCGGCACGTTCCGGATGATGGCCCGCTCAGCCGTCGCGATGGCTGCACTCGCCCCGATCAACGACGACGGCTCGCGCGGGGTCATCATCAACACGGCTTCGGTGGCGGCCGAGGATGGCCAGATCGGGCAGGCAGCCTATGCCGCCTCCAAGGGCGGCGTTGCGGCGCTGACCTTGCCGGCGGCGCGCGACCTCGCCTCATCCGGCATCCGTGTTGCCACCATCCTGCCGGGCCTGTTCGAGACGCCTATGTTCGCGTCCATCGCCGACGATTACCGGCGGGCGCTGGAACAGTCCGTGCCGCACCCGTCGCGGCTTGGACGCCCTGCTGAGTATGCTGCGCTTGTCCGTTCGATCATCGAGAACGACATGCTCAATGGCGTGACCATCCGGCTGGATGGCGCAGTCAGGCTGGCTCCAAAATAGCGGCAGCCAGGCGCGGGACGACGCGTCAGGCTGCCCTGATGCGGCCCAGCAGGCTGTCGAACAGCCCCTTGCCGTCGATGCCGCCGGTGAGATGTTCGATCAGGTTCTCGGGGTGCGGCATCATGCCGAGCACGTTGAGGCTTTCGGAATAGATGCCGGCAATGCCGTTCAGCGACCCGTTCGGGTTGGCGGCCATGGTCACCTGCCCTTCGGCGTCGCAATAGCGGAAGGCGACGAGGCCGTTGTTTTCCAGGCGTGCGAGTGTCCCGGCATCGCAGATATAATTGCCTTCGCCATGGGCAATGCAGACATCGATGACCTGCCCTGGCGCATAGGCGCGGGTGAAGGCTGTGTCGCAGCGTTCGACCTTGAGATGCTGCCGCTTGCAGGCGAACCGCAGGTTGGCATTGCGAACCAGCACGCCGGGCAGCAGCCCTGCTTCGCAGGCAATCTGGAAGCCATTGCAGATGGCCAGAACAAGTCCGCCGCGGGCGCTGTGGCTGCGCACGGCGTCCATGATCGGTGCACGCGCGGCGATCGCACCCGTGCGAAGATAGTCGCCATACGAGAAACCACCGGGCAGGACCACGAGGTCCGTGCCGCCCGGCAAGGCCGTGTCGGCGTGCCAGGCATGCACCACCGCCGCGCCGGCCTGCTTCAGGGCCCTGGCGACGTCGCCTTCGCGATTGGAGCCGGGAAAGGTGATGACGGCTGCGCGCATGGAACCGGTCCTCAGGCCATCAGGTCGATGCGGTAGTTCTCGATGACTGTGTTGGCCAGAAGCTTCTCGCAAGCCGTGGTCAGTGCGGCGTGGGCCGAAGCCTGATCGTTGCCGGACAATTCGATGTCGAAGACCTTGCCCTGACGCACCGACGACACGCCGTCCACCCCGAGCGAGGCGAGAGCGCCCTCGATGGCCTTGCCCTGCGGGTCAAGGACGCCGGTCTTGAGCGTGACAGTGACGCGGGCTTTCACGGAACGGCTTTCATGGAACGGCTTTCAAGGAACGGCTTTCATGGCGGGGCTTCGGGCAGGGCTGACCGTGGATGGCGGCGACGCCAGACATATGCCCCGTAAAAGCCCATCGGCAGGCCTCGTGCAAGCCCGCAACGCTGGTCTGGCGCGGGTTTTTTGCGGCCCATTACTCGATTGCCTGTCGGGCATGCGCTTCGGCGGCTCCGGGGCTGGCCCCGACCGCGATCAGGAGCCTTGCCTGTTCGTGTCCGCGCCAGCCCAGAATCACGACATGCGCCGGGCGTCCGTCCGCCTTCGCCGGATGAAGTGTCACCAAACCGCCACGCCAGGAACCGACCGTGACAGGGGCGATGCTGGTGCGGCCGCGCGCCGGGCGAGGCGCCGCCTGCTTGCCATTCCTGGCTGTGCGGGCAGCGGGCGTGGTCGGTCGTGCCGCTGACAGGATGCGCACCGGATCAGTCATGACGAGGTCGGCCACCTGCCGCTCGCGGCCCGACAGTTCCATCGTGGCGACGAAGCCCTCGCGCGGGCACGATGGCGCCGGACAAAAGGTGAGCGCATCCGGCTCGATCCCGGGATTCAGCAACCAGCGGGCGGTCGGTAGCGGCGCCCAGCCCGCGGCAGGAACCAGCGGCAATGTCGAAAATCCGTAGTTCATGGCTGGCAGCAGGCTGCAACCGGGCAACGTCACACCGAGAATGCCCAGCATGGCCAGCCTTGCGGCCCGCTGCTTCAGGGGCCAGGGGCGAAGCATGCCGCCGCCAGCCTCACTGCACGAGGCGCGGGCCGTTGGTGACAGGGCGCTCGCCCTCGACGATGATGCCGAGACGGCGTGCCACTTCGGTGTAGGCTTCGATCAGGCCGCCTATGTCCTTGCGGAAGCGGTCCTTGTCCATCTTGTCCTTGGTCTTGACGTCCCAGAGCCGGCACGAATCCGGGCTGATCTCGTCGGCGATGACGATGCGCATCAGCTCGCCTTCCCAGAGGCGGCCACATTCGATCTTGAAGTCGACAAGACGGATGCCGGCCCCGAGGAACAGGCCGGAGAGGAAATCGTTGACGCGGATAGCGAGCGCCATGATGTCATCGATCTCCTGAGGTGTGGCCCAACCGAACGCCGTGATGTGCTCCTCGGAGACCATCGGGTCGCCGAGTTCGTCGTTCTTGTAATAGAATTCGATGATCGAGCGCGGCAGCTGGGTGCCTTCCTCGATGCCGAGCTTCTTCGAAAGGGAGCCGGCCGCGATGTTGCGCACCACGACTTCGAGCGGAATGATCTCGACCTCGCGAATCAGTTGTTCGCGCATGTTGAGCCGGCGGATGAAGTGCGTGGGCACGCCCATGTCGTTGAGGTTCTGGAACAGGAATTCGCTGATCCGGTTGTTCAGGACACCCTTGCCGTCGATGACCTCATGCTTCTGCGCGTTGAAGGCGGTGGCATCATCCTTGAAATGCTGGATGAGTGTGCCGGGTTCGGGGCCTTCATAAAGGACCTTGGCCTTGCCCTCGTAGATGCGACGGCGACGGGTCATGGGGATCATCCGCAGTTTGAGGAAAGCGCTGGCGACAATGCGCTCACTTGAGCTGACAAGCCAGACATTTGACGGTTCAGCGCCCATATGGCGGTTTCGCCGTCCAAGCGCAAGTTTTTGGGCTGACAGGCACCTTCCGGAGCGATCCGGCGCTGGTGCAACCGGGGCCGGGTCGCTATATGCCGGTCGACGCGCAGCGCGCTTCGGCCCTCAATCGACCACAGGAGTTTGCCATGGCCGGCATGGATGACCGCAAGGATGCCTTCGAGAACAAATTTGCCCATGACGAGGCGCTTCAGTTCAAAGCCACGGCGCGGCGCAACAAGATGCTGGGCCTGTGGGCAGCGGAGAAGCTTGGCAAGTCTCCTGATGAGGCTGAAACCTATGCCAAGTCGGTGGTCATGGCTGATTTCGAGGAAGCTGGCGATGACGATGTCCTTCGCAAGATCAAGGCCGACCTTGCCGCCGGCGGTGTCGACCAGAGTGACCACCAGATCCGCCGCACCATGGACGAGTTGATGGCAAAGGCCGTCGAGGACATCCGCGCCAAGGGCTGATGCAGCCGCGATCAGATTGCGTGCCCCGCCCGAAACGCATGACGCCCGGTGACTTGCCGGGCGTTTCTTTTTGCACAGCTGCCTGCTTTGATGGGATCAACGTCATGCGCCTGCATGATGCTCACACGACGCCCAGACGACCATCATCAGAAAACGCTCCCCGGGGAAATGCCATGCCGAACGTCTTCACCAGTTTCGCCGCATCACTGCGCGGTGGCACACCTGCCTATGCGGCATTTGTCGGGCTTGCCGAGCCGCTGGTGACGGAGAGCCTGATGCGGGACGGCTTCGATACCGCCGTCATCGACATGCAGCACGGCCTGCACACAACCCAGTCGGCCATTCTGGCGATCGGTGCGGCCGCCGTTGCCGGCAAGGCCGTGTTCGTGCGCCCGCCGGTGGGAGCCTTCCCGGAAGCGTCGCGGATGCTGGATGCGGGAGCGGTCGGCATTATCGCGCCGATGATCAACTCGCTGGCAGATGCGCAGACCCTCGCGGGCTACTGCAAGTATCCGCCGTTGGGCGAACGCAGCTGGGGGCCCTATCGCGCCACGGGCCTGACTGGCCTGGACGGCGAGGCCTACCTCAAGAGCGCCAACGATATCACGCTGGCGATTGCCATGATCGAAACGCGGCAGGCGCTTGACCTGCTCGACGACATCCTGGCCGTTCCGGGCATTGACGGCGTGTTCGTCGGCCCATCGGACCTGTCGATCGCGCTGACCCATGGCGCCACCGTCGACCAGTTCCACCCCGAGGTGGACAAGGCCCTGACCCATGTGGCGCAGCGTTGCAAGGCCCATGGCAAGATCGCAAGCTGTTTCTCGATGACCGGCACGCGGGCTGCCGAGATGATCGCGCGGGGCTTTCACATGAGTTCGATCGCCACCGATCAGGTGCTGCTGAAGAACGCGGCCAAGGCCGAATTGGCCGTGGCGCGCGGTGCGGGCAAGGCTGCCGGCGCGCGGACCTACTGACGGCAGCCGCCTACAGCCCGACCCCGTCGCGGGACTTGACTGCGGCATGGTAGGCCCAGAGCAGGCGCGCTGCCACGGCGCGCCACGGCGACCAGGCCAGCGACATGGTCGCCAGTTCTTTCGCCGAAGGCCGCGATGCCTGGGCGAAGCCGATGCGCACCGCTTCCTGCAAGGCCAGATCGCCGGGTGCGAACACATCGGCGTGGCCAAGATGGAACATCAGGTAGATGTCGGCGGTCCAGGGGCCGATTCCCGGCATGGATGTCATCGCGGTGCGAACCGCGTCAGGATGGGCAGCAGCCAGAGCGGGTAAATCGAGCTGGCCCGATATGGCTGCTTC
Source organism: Hyphomicrobiales bacterium (assembly GCA_026400565.1). Classification (GTDB taxonomy): domain Bacteria; phylum Pseudomonadota; class Alphaproteobacteria; order Rhizobiales; family Beijerinckiaceae; genus Allobosea. Next base: position 6,932 of record JAPLOV010000028.1, read on the forward strand.
GGCCAATGTCCGCATGGTCCTGATCTTCGGGCCTGACAGGCCGCACTCGCGCAAGTCCATGTCCGTGGCTGCCATGATGTCGCCGGGACCGAGTTCTGGATAGCGGCGTTGCACGCGCTCCCAGATGGCACGGGCCGAGGCCACCGAAACCTGCTGCGAGACAATGATGCGCGTCAGGCCTTCAAAGCCGGGATCTGCGCGGCGCAGGGGCACCGGTCCGGCCAGCGCGATGATGGCCGCAAAACGCGGCTCGGCCTTCTCCAGTTGGTGAAGGCCTTCCGTGATGTCGCTGTCGCTCTCGATCCGTCGCGTCATGATGGCTATCTTCCGGCTGCGCTTCGGGGCCTGCTTGTGTCTTATGGCAGGACGCGACGCGAAACACAGGACACGCCATGTCGCCACCCGTTTTCCGATTTGCGCCGAGCCCGAACGGACGGCTGCATCTGGGGCACGCCCTGTCGGCCTTGCGCAATGAGGCCGAGGCCCGCCGCCTGGGTGGTCGCCTGCTGCTGAGAATCGAGGATATCGACGCCGAGCGGAGCCGGCCAGCCTTCGAGGCAGCGATCATTTCCGATCTGGACTGGCTCGGCATCCGCTTCGACGACGTGGTGCGGCGGCAGTCCGAGCACATGGCCGACTACCACGCCGCGCTTGATGTCTTGCGCGGTCGCGGGCTGATCTATGCATGCCGGTGCTCGCGCAGTGACATCCGGTCGGCCTGGGCGGCAAGCGGGCTTGCAGGACGCCACGACCCCGATGGCGCGCCGCTCTATCCAGGGACCTGCCGCCCCGCGCTTGATGGGGCCGGATCGGAGCGGCTCGACGTTGACGTCGAAACTGCCCTGGCCTGGCGGCTCGATATGGCGCGCGCGCTCGATGCGGTTGGCCCGGATGCGGGCTACAAGCTGTTTATGCCGGACGCGCCTGAGACGTGGTGTCCGGTCCAGCCCGCACGTTGGGGCGATGTGTTGCTGGCGCGCAAGCACACGCCGACAAGCTATCATCTGTCCGTGGTGGTGGATGATGCGCTTCAGGGCGTGACCCATGTGGTGAGAGGGCGCGACCTGGAAGCGGCGACCGACATCCATGTCGTGCTGCAAAAGCTGCTGGGGCTGCCCACGCCGCAGTACCAGTTCCATGATCTGGTGCTCGACGAGCAAGGTCTGAAGCTTGCCAAAAGCCGGAATGCGCCGGCGCTGGCGGACCTGCGTGAGGCGGGCATCACACCAGCCGATGTGCGCCGGCAGCTCGGCTTTGCCTGATCAGGCCTTCACGCCAAGGATGGCGAGCCACATCACCATGGTGACGACCGACAGTGCCGTCGACAGGGCAATTGCCGTCGAGGCCTCGGCCATGCCGTCCTTGTAGCGTTCGGCAAACAGATAGGCGTTGATGCCGCACGGGCAGGCCGCGAACATCACCGCGACGCCGGACCAGGCCGGCGGCATGCTGAACACC
>JAPLOV010000099.1 GCA_026400565.1 Hyphomicrobiales bacterium
CCCGAGGGACCGCCGCCGCCACCGCCGCCGCCCCATGGGCCGCCGCCATTGCCGCCACCGCTGCCGCCGCGATTGCCCCAGTGACCACCCCCGCCGCCGCCGCTGCTGCCGCCTCCCCCGCTTTGATTGCTCCAGGGCATGAAAAACCGCCTTTGTTGAGTTCGCGCTGTGGCCGCGCATCACGGCGCACCACGTCACGGTGTGATTTGGGGATCGCCAACCCTTCCGTCAACATGTCAGACGTCAGATGCAACGTTTCAGATCAAGAAAGGTGAACGGATGCTCGTCATCCGGTCCTGCTGGGTAGCTGCTGCTGGCGATCTGCTCCCATTCCGAACGGGCAAACTCCGGAAAAACCGCGTCGCCTTCGGGTTCGGCATGCACGAAGGTCAGGTGCAGGCGCTCGCACAGGGGCAATGTCTGGGCGTAGAGATCGGCCCCGCCACCGATCACCACCGCATCGGCGCCATGGGTGCGCGCCAGGTCCTGCCCCAGCGCCAGCGCTTCGTCGAGCGAACGGGCAAGAGCGACGCCTTCCGCCTGAAAGCCCGGATCGCGCGTCAGCACAACGGTGTGACGGCCCGGAAGCGCCTTGCCGATCGACTGGAACGTCTTGCGGCCCATGATCAGCGGACGGCCCATGGTCAGCACGCGAAAGCGCTTGAGATCGGTCTTCAGCCGCCAGATCAGCTGGTTGTCATTGCCGATGACGCGGTTGTCGGCCAGCGCGGCCACAGCCACCAGAGGCACGCTCATGGCGTCGGTCCCCCAGCTTGCGCGAGCCGGTGAAGCGCCTCGCCCGACAGGTCAAAGGTTGTCCACTCCGGGCGAGCGTCGGCGCCAAGGGACCGGTAGAAGGCAATCGAGGGTTCGTTCCAGTTGAGCACCCACCAGCGCAGGCGGCCTAGCCCCTCATCGAGACAGCGCCTTGCCAGATTGGCCAGCAGGGCCTTGCCGATGCCCCTGCCCCGCTGTGCCGGGCGCACGAACAGATCTTCGAGATAAAGGCCATGCCGCCCCTGAAAGGTCGAATAGGTATAGAACCAGAGCGCAAAACCCACAGGCTCCCCGCCCCACTCCGCAATCTCGCAGAACACGCGCGGCTGCTCGCCGAACAGATCGCGCGCGATGTCTTCCTCGCGGGCTTCAACCTCATGGAGCAGTTTCTCGTATTCCGCCAGTTCGCGGATGAAGGTGAGCACAAGGCCGGCATCGGCCGGTATGGCAGAGCGGATGACGAGGCTCATATCGCAATCGGTGCCTTGATGGCAGGATGCGGATCATAGCCGTCGATGACGATGTCCTCGAAGCGGAAATCCTCCAGCCGTTTCACCTCGGGGTTGAGCCTGAGGGTCGGCAGCGGCCGGGGCTCACGCGACAATTGCAGCCGCGTCTGGTCGAGATGGTTGCTGTAAAGATGCGTGTCGCCGAACGAATGCACGAATTCACCCGGCCTCAGGCCCGTGACCTGCGCCATCATCTGCGTCAGCAGCGCATAGGAGGCGATGTTGAACGGCACGCCGAGGAAGACATCGGCGCTGCGCTGGTAGAGCTGGCATGAGAGCCGGCCCTCCGCCACGAAGAACTGGAACAGGCAATGGCAGGGAGCCAGCGCCATTTTCGGGATATCCGCCGGATTCCAGGCCGAAACGATCAGCCGGCGGGAATCCGGATTGCGCCGGATCTCATCGGTGACCCAGGCGATCTGGTCGACAACGCCGCCATCGGGCGCTGCCCAGGAGCGCCACTGCCGGCCATAGACCGGGCCAAGATCGCCGTTGGCATCGGCCCATTCGTCCCAGATGCTGACGCCGTTCTCCTGCAGGTAGCGCACGTTGGTGTCGCCGCGCAGGAACCAGATCAGCTCATGGATGATCGACTTGAGATGCAGCTTCTTGGTTGTGACCAGCGGGAACCCGTCTGCGAGGTCGAACCGCATCTGGTGGCCGAAGACGGCGAGCGTGCCGGTTCCGGTCCGGTCATCCTTGCGCACGCCTTCATCGAGCACGCGCCTGAGCAGGTCATGATAGGCTTTCATGACATCCGCTATAGGCGATCATTTGTCGATTCGCAGCCTGTGGCCACGTGCATCCCGGTCATTTTTGGCGCAAGGCCGGCCACTGGCCATCAGCAGACGCGATGAACCCCGGAATGTCGGTCTCCCAGGTCCTCTGGACTTGGGCATCATAGTTCAGGAACAGGCGGCCACCGACGATCTTCCAGTTCCTGGGGTCGCCCTTGGCCTTGTAGCCCTGCGCCGCTGCCCAGGCGCAATGCCCGCCATATGCCGGGGCGAAGCGCTCGGGAGCGGCAGCGAATGCCTCGCGGTTGGCCACATTGGCGAAGCGCCAGAGGGCACCGTTCCAGACGTGGGTGATCTGCGCGGAGCCCTGCACCGGGCGCCCGGCGTTGACATAGGCCACCACATCGAAGCCGCCGGCACCAGTGCCGCGGATGATGTCCGTGTAGACCTCCGAACCGCTTGCCGGCGCAATCCAGGCTCCGGTCAGACCAAGGGCGCTCAGCCCGGCAGTCCCGATCAGGATCAGCGCGGCACGGCGTGTGTTGCTGTTCGGCATGATGTTTCCTGCCCTGGCCAGTGTTTCCGACAGGCCGAATTCGTCCAGCACAGCGGTTTGTTACACGGCGCGAACCTGCGGCCTTTCATCCCGCCCGCTTGATCGCTATATCAGGGGTGCCGGAGCAATCCGGCTATGGTGATAAACGGCAATCGAAATAAACCATTCGGACCCGGGGGCGGTACCCGGCGCCTCCACCTCAGGCCTGCGCGCAGGCCTTGGGCGGGGGCGAAACAGGATCGACGAGGGTGTAAAGGGTTGGCTTTTGCTCGGCATGGTACCACCGTCATCGGGCCATAGCATAGTTGCCAATGACAACAATGCGCGTGTTGCAGTTGCCGCGTGAGCGGTAATTACACACAAACCTAAGTCCTTGCGCTTCGCAGCGTAAGGCGGGGCCCGGAGGAGCCTGGCAACAGAAGGGAGCCTGGCAACAGAATCCTCCACCTCCACACCGTGGCATCAAGGCTCCTCCAGACCCCGGATCCTCGGGAGCCTGGCAATGGATTGCGGCTGGCCGTGCTGGCACTTGAAATGACGCGCAGGCCAAAGCACGATGATGGCTCCCTGGTGACGAGGCCACGATTGTGCCGATTCTCGACCTCTCAGCCCATTTCAGCCGCTACCGCGCCAATGAGCGTCGCATTCACCTCGCGGCGCATAGCCATCACTATTGGCCCGACATCACCCGCGAGGCACAACTGGCCGCCTGGGACGATGCCTGCCGGCATGCCGACGGGAAATGGGGTGTCATCTTCGGGGAGGTCATTCCCGCCGTGCAGCGTGGCATCGGACGCATCCTGAACCTGCCCGACCCCGAAACCATCGCCTTTGCGCCCAACACCCATGATTTCGTCACGCGCCTTCTGTCGGCGCTGCCTGAGGGGCGCGTGCCGCGCATCCTGACCAGCGATGGCGAGTTCCATTCCTTTGCCCGGCAGGTCGCACGCCTTGAGGAAGATGGGCTGGTCGCCGTCGAGCGCATCGCCCATGAGCCCCTCGCCAGCTTTCCCGAGCGGCTGTGCGCGGCCGCGCGCCGCGGCGGCCATGACCTCGTCTTCGTCAGCCAGATCCTGTTCAATGCCGGCGGATCCTGCGGCGATCTGGCAACCCTTGCCAACGCCGTCCCCGATCCGCAGACGCTCATCTGCATCGACGGCTATCATGGCTTCATGGCCCTGCCGACGGACCTTTCCGCGATCTCAGGCCGGGTGTTCTACCTGTCTGGCGGCTACAAGTATGCGATGGCCGGCGAGAACGTCTGCTTCATTCATTGCCCGCCCGGCCATGCGCCGCGCCCGCGCGACACTGGCTGGTATGCCGCTTTCGGGGCACTGACAGAAAGGCAGGTTGGGGTGCCCTATGGTGCCAAAGCCGGCCGGTTCTGGGGGGCGACGTTCGATCCGGTCGGGCTCTATCGCCAGCGTGCCGTTTTCGCCTGGATGGACGAGATCGGGCTGACGATTCCCGCCCTGCATCATCACGCGCTGGCCCTTCAGGAGCGTTTCCTCGAAGGCGTCAGGGCGAGCGCCCTCGCCGATTTCCGCGCCGCCCGGCTGATCACGCCAATGTCGACCAGCCAGCGCGGCCACTTCCTCACCTTCGAGACATCGGAAGCGGGCTCGATGCACGAGCGCCTGCTGGCGGCAGGCATCATCACCGATGTGCGGGCTGATCGCATCCGGTTCGGCTTCGGCTGCTACCAAACCGCCGAAGACATCGAGATCGCCGTCGACGCAGTCTCACGCGCGCTGCGTCACCCGAGCCGGATGACATCGCCCGCGTGACCACTGGCTGAAGTCGATCAAGACCCCGCTGCGGACCTGTCAGGCTCGCCCACGCGACACTTGCGCCTGCTCGAAAGTTGCCATGTTGTTGTGTGTCGCCACGGCGGCCTTGATGATGCTGGCCGCCAGTGCGCCGCCGGTCGCTTCGCCGAGCCGCATGTCGAGCGCCAGCAGCGGGACCTTGTTGAGCCTGACCAGAACCTCGCGGTGTGCCCCTTCTGCCGACAGGTGCCCCGCCACGCAATGGTCGATCGAGGCCGGATCGAGCGCATGCAGGATCGCGGCTGCCGCCGTCACCACATAGCCGTCCAGTACCACCGGGATGCGCTGCAGGCGCGCGGCGATGATCGCCCCGCAGATGGCAGCGATCTCGCGCCCGCCCAGACGCCGCAGCACTTCGAGCGGATCGCTCAGCCAGGGGCCATGCAGCGCCAGTGCCGTGTCGATCACCAGAATCTTGCGGGCCAGCGCATCGTCATTGACGCCAGTGCCGCGCCCGGCCCAGCGCGCCCCGCCGCCACCATAGAGCGCGGCATAGATCGCCGCCGCCGCCGTGGTGTTGCCGATGCCCATCTCGCCGAGGATCAGCAGGTCGGTGCCACCGGAAATGGCCTCCATGCCGAAGGCCATCGTGGCCACCGCTGACTTCTCGTCGAGCGCCGGCCCGGCGGTGAAGTCTTCGGTCGGCAGGTCCAGCGCCAGATCGAACACCTTGAAGCCGAAATCGAACGCTGCGCAGATCTGGTTGATCGCTGCCCCGCCCGCCGCGAAGTTGTCCAACATCTGGCGGGTCACATCCTGCGGGAAGGCCGAGACTCCGTGCTGCACGACGCCGTGATTGGCAGCGAACACGCAGACCAGCGGCCGGTCACAACTCGGCCTGCCCTTGCCCTGCCAGGCCGCCATCCAGGCGGCGAGTTCCTCGAGCCGGCCAAGGCTGCCGGCTGGCTTGGTCAACTGCAGGTCACGTTGCTCGACCATCCTGACGGCTTCCCTGTCCGGCCCCGGCATCGAGGCCATCAACGCCCGCACATCATCGAAGGGCAGGCCGGAAGCGGAAACAGGCATGATCAAGGCTTTCTGGTACGGGCAGGACCACTGGTGGCATGTGACGCCGCTGCTGGTCTCTTGCGGGGTCGCGAAGCGGCACGGCCCCTGCTACAGCGTTGTGCCATGCGGCGTCCAGAGCCGGGCCTGTGGCAAACGGCCCGAACAGGACACGCCCAGACAGATGGATACAGGCAAGCCAGTGACCACAGAGCCTGATGCCGCACCGGTCCAGCCGGCCATGCCCGCACTGACCCCGGCCCGCTTCGCGCTGGCAGTGGCGCGCTGCGTGCGTTTCTACTCGCGCCTGCCAATGCCGGCCATTCCCGGCGAGGCCGACCCCCATGCCATCCCGGACTTCCGCATCGAGCCTGTCGGGCTGCCCGTTGCGGCGATGATCATCGCCTTGCCCGCCGTGCTGGTCACGGCACTTGCCTTCGCGGTCCGGCTCGATCCTGTGCTGGTGGCAGCCCTTGCCATCACGGCACTGGTCATCACCACCGGTGCTTTCCACGAGGATGGTCTTGGCGACAGCGCAGATGGCCTGTTTGGCGGCCATGACCCCGAGCGCCGCCTCGAGATCATGAAGGACAGCCGCATCGGCACCTTTGCCGGATGCGCGCTGGTGCTCTCGCTCCTGCTGCGGGTCATTGCGCTGGCCGCGATCGTGCGGGCCGGCGGGCTCGATGCGGCCATCGGTGCCTTGCTGTTCGCTGCCATCACCTCTCGCGTCGAGGGTGTGCGCGTGCTCGCCAGCCTGCCGGTGGCGAGGGCCTATGGTGCATCCGCAGCGGTGGGAAAACCCTCGCTGCACGTGGCAATGATCGCCATCGGGCTCGGGCTGGCCCTCGCGGGAATCGTCGCCATCCTGTGCGGCTTGCCGTTCTGGGGCGTGGTCGCTGGTCTCGTCCTCGGCAATCTGGCTGTCAGCGTCCTGGCCGGGCTGGCGCGCAGGCTGATCGGCGGGCAGACCGGGGACATCGCCGGCGCCGCGCAGCAACTGGCAGAGATCGGTGTCTATGTCGGGCTGGCTGCCGGCTTCGCATCCTGACGCGGCGGCATCGGCTTCGCGACGGCGGCCCTTCCCTCCCGACATGGGCCACGCCATATCGTGGCTGGCCCGTGCTCCGGCATGTCAACCCCAGGTTCGCACCATGCTTGCCCTGATCCTGCTCATTGTCGTCATCGCGGCCATGGTCGTTCTGGTGATCTTCGGCGAGGGCGAGTCCATTGCCGGGCTTGAACCCTCCCTGTTCGCCTCGCTGGTCTCGGCGAGTGCCTTCGGCGTGCTGGTGCTGAGCTGGGGCAGCGAGGAGTTTCGCGGCAAGTGGCGCGAGACTGCCCGGAATGCCGCGATCTGGCTGCTGATCACGTTCGGGCTGCTGGCAGCCTATGCCTACCGTTTCGAGTTCCAGGATCTGGCCAACCGCGTGCTGGCGGAGGTCGCCCCGGGGCGCGTGGTGATGGCGCGTGGCGGCGAGGTGACCATCGCCCGCTCGGGGTCCGGCAGTTTCATCATTGCCGGCAAGGTCAACGGCCGCGAGACGCGGCTGCTGTTCGACACCGGCGCCAGCGCCGTCGTGCTGACAGATGCCACGGCCCGTGCCGCAGGCCTTGACCCCGAAAAGCTGAGCTATTCGGTGCAGGTATCCACCGCCAATGGCCGGACCACGGCAGCGCCCGTGCGGCTGGACAGGCTGGAGATCGGCCCGATCCGCGAGGTTCGCGTGCAGGCGCTGGTGGCAAGGCCAGGCGCGCTTGGCGAAAACCTGCTCGGCATGAGCTTTCTGGAGCGGCTTCAATCCTATCAGGTCAGCGAGGACAGGCTCATGCTGCGCGGCGCGCGCTGAGGCTCAGGGGCCAAGCAGGTCGATCAGCGGCGGGATCAGCGGCTCGTCCGCCGGCGGCATGGCAAGCTCACGCAGCTTGCCGGGGCGAACCCACTTCAGCGCCTGACCCTCGCGCGACATCGGCGTGCCTTCCCATCGGCGGCAGATATAAAGCGGCATCAGCAGGTGGAATTCCTCATAAGGGTGGCTGGCAAAGGTCAGCGGTGCGAGGCAGGGCTCCTTCACCACAAGGCCGAGTTCCTCGTGCAGTTCGCGGATCAGCGCGGCTTCCGGCCGCTCGCCAGGATCGAGCTTGCCGCCGGGGAACTCCCAGAGCCCCGCCAGTTGCTTGCCCTCCGGCCGCTGCGTCACCAGAACACGGTGGTCCGGGTCGACCAGCGCGCAGGCCACCACAAGCACAAGTTTCATCAAGGTCCCTTCGGTCTGGCGCGCGGCGCGGTGGTGACGATGAAGACGCCGGCGAGCACGATGAGGCCGCCAGCCAGCTGGTTCCAGGTGAGTGCCTCGCCGAGCACCACGACGCCGATGGCCACCGCGATGACCGGCACGAGATAACCCGTCATCGAGGCCCGCGTCGGCCCCGCACCCCTGATCAGGCGCATGAAGATCAGGATCGGCAGCCCGGTGGCGATAACGCCAAGACCCAGCAGTGCGCCGGCATGGGGCAGGGCCGGCATGAAGGCACCTGCGCCAACCCAGACCAGCGCGATCACCGTGGCGATCAGGGCAGAGACGACCTGTTGCCCCAGCGCCAGCCGCTCCGGCAGCGCCGCCCTGATCTGGCGGGTGTAGATGTTGGCGATGGCATAGCAGCTGGCCAGAGCCAGCATGGCCAGTGCAGCGGGCGCTTCGGCGCCACCCTCGAACATCTTGGGGCCGATCAGCATCAGCGTTCCGACCAGACCGACCACGACACCGGCGCCTCGCTGCCAGGTCAACCGCTCATCGGCAAAGGCCAGATGGGCCAGCAGCACCGTCAGCAACGGGCTGGCTGCCTGGATCATGGCGGCAGGCCCGGTGGCCAGACGGCTGAGCGCATAGGCGGCCAGCAGGTTGGGGATCCAGCCGTTGAGGGAGCAAAGCACCAGCCAGTCCCGCCACTCGGCCCGAGCCGGAAGGATCGACTGGCGCTGCACAAGACCGACGATGAGGATCAGCGTCAGCGCCCCGATAATGGCGCGGAGCGAGGCCACGATGATCGGCTCGATCTCGCCTTGCGTCAGCTTCATGAACAGGAAGCTGGTCGCCCACAACAGCGAACAGCCGACCAGATGCACGGCAATGAACAGGCGGCTGGCGTGAGGCTGGCTCACCGATGGGTGCTCATCGGGCCGCGGTCACGAGCGGTAGTCGCCGTTGATCTCGACATAGGCCTTGGTCAGATCGCAGGTCCAGACCTTGGCGCGGCCCTTGCCCATGCCCATCATTACGCGGATCTCGAGATCCTGCCCCTGCATGTAGGCGGTGGTGGCGGCTTCCGAATAGGCCGGATCGCGCGCGCCCGCCGTGGCCACGCGGATGTCGCCGAAATAGATGTCGAGCCGGTCGCGCTCGGCCGGCTCTCCGGCCTTGCCCACCGCCATGACGATGCGACCCCAGTTGGCGTCCTCTCCGGCGATTGCGGTCTTGACCAGCGGCGAGTTGGCGATCGACAGCGCCACGCGCCGGGCCGAGGCGTTCGACACCGCGCCCTCGACGGTCACGCCGACGAACTTGCGGGCTCCCTCGCCGTCGCGCACCACAAGGTGGGCCAGTTCGGTGAGAAGGCTGGAGAACGCGGCCTTGAAGGCCCCGAGACGGCGGTCCCCGGCGCTTTCGATCCGGGGTGCCCCGCGCCCGGCCGCAGCCTGCGTCGCAAAGGCCAGAAGTGTGTCGGAGGTCGATGTGTCGCTGTCGACGGTGATGGCGTTGAAGCTGCCCTTGACGCTTTGCGAGAGCAAGTATTGCAGGACCGGCGCTGCCAGCGGCGCATCGGTGAACACATAGGACAGCATCGTCGCCATGTCCGGCGCGATCATGCCGGCGCCCTTGGCGATGCCGACCAGGTTCACATCGACGCCGCCAAGCCGGACGGTGCGCACCGCCACCTTGGGATAGGTGTCGGTGGTCATGATCGCCTTCGCGGCATCCAGCCACGGCCCGTCCTTTGCGGCCTTGGCGCAGGCGTCAAGCACACCCTCGAACTTGCTGGCATCGAGCGGCTCGCCGATCACGCCGGTTGACGAGATGAAGACCTCGCCGGGCTTGCAGCCCACGGCTTTCGCCGCGATCCTGGCCGTCAACGCCACGGCCTCGCGTCCTTTCAGTCCGGTGAAGGCATTGGCATTGCCCGAATTGACCACGAGCGCCCGCGCCGTTCCGCCCTTCAGCGCCTCGCGGCACCATTCGACCGGGGCTCCGGGGCACTTCGAGGTGGTGAACACACCTGCCACCTCGGTTCCGGGTGCCATCACCGCCATGAACACGTCGCGGCGGTTCTTGTAGCGGATGCCCGCCTCGGCCGTGGCGAAGCGAACGCCCTCGATGGCGGGGGCTGCGGGGTAGGATTTCGGCGCAAGCGGCGAAACGGGGACATCCTTGCCAGCCATGGCGGCACTCTCCGGCAGGTTGGGTTGTGCCGCTCAGGGCTTGGGCTGGTCGAGCCGCTCGAGTTTCAGGTCGCCGCGCAGGCCCATCACGATGTCCTGCTGGGCCTTGCGCACCAGATAGGTCTCGATCTCGCCCTTGACCTCCTCGAACTTCGGCAGCGGCTTGGAGCGCTTGTCCTCGACCTTGATCACATGCCAGCCGAACTGGGTCTGCACCGGCTCGGAGACATCGCCAGCCTTGAGCTGGAAGGCCACGGCACCGAACTGCGGCACCATGCGGTCCTGCGTGAAATAGCCCAGATCGCCGCCTTCCTTGCCCGAGCCGGGATCACGCGACAGCTCTGCCGCCACCTTGGCAAAATCCTCGCCCTGGCGCACGCGGGCCAGCACAGCCTTCGCCTCGTCTTCCTTTTCGACCAGGATGTGACGAGCACGCACCTCTTCCTCGGGCTTCATCGTCTTCATCGTGTCGTCATAGAGCTTGCGGGCCGCCTCGGTCGAGGCAGCAGCCCTGGACTGGCGCGAGATGAACTCGTCCATCAGCACCTTCTGGCGGAAATAGTTCATCCGCAGGGTGAATTCGGGCAGCTCGGCAATCTTCGCGCGCTCGGCGGCGCGCGCCCCGATCTTGAGGTCGGACAGATACCCGATCAGATACTCGCGGCGCTGGGCAGCAGGCACCTGCGCGATACGCTCGCCAAGATCCTCGCCGGCCAATGCGATTTCCTGTTCTGTGATCTCGATCCCGTCGATCTTGGCCACGACCTTGTTGTCCTGCGCCATGGCAGGGCTGCCGGTCAGGCAGGCGAACATGGAGACGCCGGCCAGCAGCGCGAGGAGCGGCGCGCGGCCCTGCGGGATGCTGAAACGTCGAAAGCCTGATGGAATCATCGCGCGATCCTTGTCACGGTTGTTGCGTGGATCGTCACCTGCCAGCCCTTGCGCAGGTTGGCAAGAGCCGACGGCGCAAGGCCGGCTCAACTTCCCGTCAGGGCAAGCCGCAGACGAGGCCCTTTGCCGAAGCCCTTGTGCAACAGGCCGTGCAGCCCCCACATCTGTGCTCGGCGCTGGACCGAAGCGCCTTGCGCCTGTATGCGTGCGCGCAACAGGTCATGACGTTCATCACGGCAGCCTTGGCCCTCAGGGCCCTGCACTGCCGGATCAAGAAAGACACCGCATGTTTGGCGCGTTTGCGAAGAAGTTGTTCGGCTCGGTCAATGATCGCCGCGTGAAGGGCTATCGCCCGCGCGTCGAGGCCATCAATGCGCTGGAAGGCGAGCTGGCCAAGCTGACCGACGAGCAACTCGCGGCCCGCACCGTCGCCTTCCGCCAGCAACTCGCGGAAGGCAAGAGCCTCAACGACATCCTGGTTCCGGCCTTCGCCACCGTGCGCGAGGCCGCCAAGCGCACGCTCGGCCAGCGCCACTACGACGTGCAGCTGATCGGCGGCATGGTGCTTCACGAAGGCTCGATCGCCGAGATGAAGACCGGCGAAGGCAAGACGCTGGTCTCGACCCTCGCGGTCTACCTCAACGCCCTGGCCGGCAAGGGCGTGCATGTCATCACCGTCAACGACTACCTCGCCCGCCGCGATGCGGAGTGGATGGGCCAGATCTACAGCTTCCTCGGCATGACCACCGGCGTCGTGGTGCATGGCGTGGACGACGATGGCCGCCACGCCGCCTATGCCTGCGACATCACCTACGGCACGAACAACGGGTTCGGCGTCGACTACCTGCGCGACAACATGAAGTATGACTTCGCGCAGATGGTGCAGCGCGGCCACAACTTCGCGATCGTCGACGAGGTCGACTCCATTCTGGTCGACGAGGCCCGCACGCCGCTGATCATCT
>JAPLOV010000254.1 GCA_026400565.1 Hyphomicrobiales bacterium
CGAAAGAACCCCATTGATCGCCCCGCCCGACTGCGTATCGGAGCGGAAGAAATCGACAACAATTTCTTCGTCCATCACGTGTACATCAACGGCGATCCGGAAGGGACGGTCGACAATGCCGTCATCTTCCATGACGTCTTCAAAGCTGTATACGCCATTGGGAAACTTCTTGATTTCGGCCCGCATGCACCGTTCGGAATAATCCTTGAGTTCATTGAGCAGGGTCCGAAAAGCCTTGACACCGTATTCGCGCGCGATCTCGACAAGGCGGGCCTCGCCAAGATCCACGGCGCTGATCAGAGCCCGAAAGTCGCCGTAGTTCTGGCGTGGTGTTCGATAATTCGCGAGCATCAGGCGCCATATGTCCTCGACGTCGCGCCCGGCCCGCCGGATCTTCACCGGCGGAACCCGGAGCCCTTCCTGGAAGACTTCCGTCGCCTCGCCAGAAAAACCGCCGGGTACCATACCGCCGACTTCGGCGATATGTCCGATGGCGATGGAATAACCGATGAATTCTCCATCCACGAAGACCGGCTTGATGACCGTGTGCTCGGGCGTATGCATCCCGCCCCGATAAGGGTCGTTGTGGATAAGCACATCGCCGGGCTCAAGATCATCGATCGGCACTTCCTTGGAAATTGTGTCGATGACAAGTGGCAGGCCGCCGATCATTGAGGGCTGAAAGTCGCCACCGACGATAAGATCGCCGTCGGCATCGGCAAGCCCGCAGGTAAAGTCCAGCCCCTCGTTGAAAATCGTCGAGTATGACGTCTTCATCAGCGTCACGCCCATCTCCTTCGTGACGCTGGTGAGACGGCTGTTGAGAATACTCATTCCGACAACGTCCATGTCACGCGCTCCCAGTTCTTGTCGTGGCGCCATCCGCCGGCTGGCGCGTCACGAACCAGTTCACGCACCAGTCGCTGCAGAAACGCCTCGGGTGACCGTCGATCGTCGTCTCGATGCCGCGCTGATACATGAGCACACCGCAATTCTCACACTTTTCATATGCTTCGAGGTAGTAACCATTGTCGGAAAAACGCATGTCACGGGGCCTCCGAGCGGTGGATGACGATATTGGAGAAGGGGTCTACGACAGCCTCCTGTCCGGGATTGACGATGGTGACGGACACATCCTCTTCGATGACCGCAGGCCCCTTAATGCGATGCGTCGACAGGAGTTCCGCGCGGTCGAAGATCGGCACCGTGATCCAGCCTTCGCCGAACCACACGTCGCGATGCGACTTCGGCACCGCGGGCCCCGCGGCTCTCGGCAGCTCTTTCAGGCGGGGCTTGTCAGCGCGATGGATGGCGGTGATGTTTACGTTGATGATTTCGATCGGCTCTCCGGACTGACTGAAGCCGTAGCGGGCCTTGAAGGCCGTGTCGAAATCCAACCAGAGTTGCTTGAGGTCGTCGGCCACAAATTGCCGGATCGCCACCGGCACGTCGAGTTCGTAGTTCTGGCCGAGATAGCGCATGTCGAAAACGCACAAAACCGACACGTCCTCATCCATTCCAAGCGCTGCCAACTGGGCGCGCGCGTCCTCGGTCAGGTCCCGGGTCACGCTGTTGAGGTAGTCGACATCGGGCCGGGTCGATGCGACCTGAACCGTGCGCTGCCGATCCACCCGAGCGTCGCAGGCAGTGAAGCCGAGCGCCGAGAACTGACCCGGAAAGATCGGAACAATGCCGCGCGGCGATCCCATCATGTCGATCAGGTCGGCGGTATGGACCGGCCCAGCCCCGCCGAAGCCCATAACCGCGAACTTGCGCGGGTCATGGCCCTTCTCGACCGACATCGTCCGGAGCGCACCGATGATATTGTTGTTCGCGATCTTGATGATCGCTCGTGCGGTCTGCTCGGTGCCCATGGACAGCCGATTGCCGATCCTCACGATTGCGGCGCGGGCGCCTTCCATGTCCAGCTTCAACGCGCCGCCCAGAAAATTGTTCGGATCGATCCGTCCGAGCACGACGTTCGCGTCCGTGACCGTCGGTTCGGTGCCGCCCCTTCCGTAGCAGACTGGCCCAGGGACGGACCCAGCACTGCTGGGGCCGACGCGAAGCAGGCCGCCCTGATCGATCCACACGATCGAGCCGCCGCCTGCTCCGATGGTGCGCACGTCAATCATCGGAACCTGGGCCGGCAAGCCCCATTCCACCTCGAAATCCGTGGTCATGGCGACTTCGCCCCCGAAGCACAGCGCGCAATCGGTCGAGGTGCCGCCCATGTCGAAGGTGATCACGTCCGGCTCGCCCATCAGACGGGAGATGAATTGCGTGGCAATGACCCCGCCAGCGGGCCCAGATAGCAAGAGCTGGACAGGGCTCTCGCAGGCGCCTTCGACATTGGTTCCACCGCCGTTCGACTTTACGACGACGACCTCCGTTTTACTCGCGAGCGACTTGATGCGATGCTCCATCTTGGGAAGGCGGTCGAGGACGATCGGCTTGACGTAGGCATCAGCGATGGTTGTGGAGGCGCGTTCGTACTCCTTCCACTTAGGCAGGACGTCAAAGGAAATTGACACCGGGACGCCCGGCAGCTCCTCGGCCAGAATCGCCTTGGCGGCCTGCTCGTGACCGGGAACGCGATAGGAAAACAGAAAGTTGACCGCGATGGCCTCGATGTCACCGGCCTCGCGGATCTCTGCTGCAATGTCACGAAGGCGTGCCTCGTCGAGCGCCTGAAGGACATCGCCCTCCGCTGAAACGCGCTCGGGCACGCCTCTGCAATCATTGCGAAGTACGAGGGGAAGGGGCTTGCGCCACTGGGCGTTGAAGTTGTCCTTGCGGTTGCCACGCTGGATGAAGGGAACATCCTCGAAACCCTTCGTGGCCAGATAGGCAACCCTCGCACCGGTGCGTTCGAGGATCGCATTCGTTGCGATCGTCGTTCCTAGCCGTGTGATCCTGACATCGTCTAGGCGATCGTATGTTCGCAGCCCAAGCAGGATGCCGTCGCCGGGGTCTTCCGAACTGGAGAAGCATTTCCACGCCTTGATGGACCGGTCTTCGGTGTCATACGCGATGAAGTCCGTAAAGGTGCCACCCACATCGATGCCAAGAAGTATTGCCATGCTCGGGCGCCCCTATGCGGCCATGGCGTCGGCCACCTTGGCCATCGCGGCTGCAATCTGATCGGCATGTCCCAAAGTCAGACCCTCGCTCCACCATATCACCAGCGTTTCGGCGCACATCCGTTCGGCCACCGGGCAAAGGGCGTCATCGTAG
>JAPLOV010000218.1:0-14369 GCA_026400565.1 Hyphomicrobiales bacterium
GTCGTGCGCGGCACGAACACGTCGGCGGACATCCCGAGCGCGCGCGCCGCATGCGCGACCGCGATGCCATGGTTGCCGCCCGAGGCCGTGACAATGCCGCGGGCCAGCTGCGCCTCGTCGAGCGTCAACAGCCGGTTCATTGCGCCGCGCGCCTTGAAGGAACCGGCTGCCTGAACCAGCTCCAGTTTCATGATCACGGAGGCTCGGTCTGTCGCGCCGTCTTTCTGCTGCGTATAGGCCAGCGTCGGCGTCCTGCGCACATGAGGGGCAATGCGCTGGCGGGCAGCTTCGATGCCTGCAAGATCGATCATGACAACGTTCCCTTGTAAGGTGCCGCCACGATCAGGCAGCAGTTTCCCGGCCTGACCCGGCCTGGCTGCCGGCGTCCGTACAGGATCCCGTCAGCGGCGTAGTGCAGCAGATCGGGTGCCCGCCCAGGATCCCAGGTGCAATGGATGCGCCCTGCGGGCTGGCCGGCGCTGACCTTCTCACCGTTCGCATGAAACGGTTAGAAGACGCCATCAGATGACGCGAACACGTAGGCTGCCGTGCCGGGAAGTTCGAGCACGGCCCCGTCGCCACGCCGCGGCTCAGGCACATCACGGGGAACGATTCCGAGGTGATCGAGCACGTTGGCGACCCCGCGCCGGCACACGCTCAAGGCCGCGAGCGATACGGCGCCGCCGCCCGCCATCTCAGTGCCAACCGTGACGAGCCCTGACCGGCATGCCGTGGCCGTGGCCGTGCGTGGCTCTCCCAGATTGCTGATGACCACGGTCATGGGCGCGTCGAAAGCCTGCACCGCCGCGACATTGCGCCTGTGCAGGTCGGGGTCGTCTGTCGGCTCGACGATCGCGCTCGGGATGATGTCGAGCGATGAGCCGCCGGAGTGCAGATCGAGAAACGCATCGCCAAGCGGCATGATATGATCGCTGACGAATGCGGCGATCTGCTGCGTGATCGTCCCGCGCGGGTCACCGGGGAAGGTGCGGTTGAAATTGAGCCCATCGACCGGAGATGTGCGTTTGCCGGCTATCACCGCGTGGACGTTGTTGGCCGGCATGAGGATGAGGCGGCCCTGGACACGTCCGGGATCGAGGTCCCTGATCATGTCGCAGATCGTGATCTGCCCCTCGTACTCATCGCCGTGGTTGCCCGCCTCCAGGAGGGCGGTTGGCCCTGAACCATTCTTGATGACGGCGATGGGAACCCGCGTTGCGCCCCAGGCATCGTCATGGGGCGAGTGCGGGATCATGAGGAAGCCGGATTGCTTGCCCTCGCGCTCAGGGTCGAGCGTCAGGAACGCGCTGGATGGGCGTGGAGAGGGCTGCTGCTTGGCTGGCATTTGCTGGCTCTGTCTCGGATCGAAAGGAATGGGCACCAACCCCCGGCCTCAAGCCCCGGCTTTCACGCCCGTGGTGAGGCCGGGCATCCTGGCCCGGCATGCGGCGAGGAAAGGCCGGGCATCGCTGCCCGGCCCGGAAGCAAAGCAGTCAAAGGGTCGGCAGCGGGTCCATCGGCATGTCGAGATGCTTCCGGTGCATCCGGTCGAGTTCGCCATTCATCGTGTTGAAGAAGATGAAGCCGTCCAGCCAACGCACGAGATTGTGCTGGTCCATCTGCACGCCCATGTGCGCAGGGCTGCGCCGGATCGTGAACTTGCGTTCGAACTCCTTGTTCGGGTTCTGCTTGGCGAGCGCCTGGGCGACGATACTGTTCGTGGCCAGCAGATCGGCCTGTCCGCTGATGTAGGCGGCTGCGGCCGTCGCGTCGTCCTCGGTCCGCATCAGGCTCGCCCGAGGGGCCGAGGCGCTGATCGCGAGTTCCTGTGTCGTGCCCCTCGCCGCCGCGATGCGCGCCGTCCCGATGGTCTCGGGGCTGCTCACCGGCAATGATTTGGGCCCATAGACGGCAAGAAAGGTATTCGCGTAGGGGGCTGTAAACTGGATCTGCCTTGCTCGCTCGGGCGTCAGCCCCATGACCGAGATCACGATGTCGACCTTGTCGGTGAGCAGGAACGGAATTCGGTTGGCACCGGTGATCTGCTGCATCTCGAGCTTCACGCCGAGACCCTTGGCCACCATCTCGGCCATCTCGATATCGAAGCCGATTGGCTTGCGGGCGGCGTCCTGCGAGCCGAAAGGCGGAGCATCAAGCGGAACCCCGATGCGGACGACGCCCTTCGACAGGATGTCCTGAAGCTTGTCGGCTTTCGCTTCGACGGAGCCGACGAAGGCCATGGCCAACGCGGCCAGCCCTGCAATGAATGAACGCATGTCTTTCTCCCTGTTTTTGCTTTGTTTGCGGTTGGGCCCTCAGTGCAGGACTGCGCTGAGGAAAGTCTGCAGTTCGGGGGTTTTCGGCGCGGCGAGAACCGCCGCGGCCTGGCCTTCTTCGTGGATTCGGCCTTCATGCATGAAGACGACGCGCGAGCCGAACCGACGCGCGAAGCCCATCTCGTGGGTGACGAGGATCATGGTCATGCCCTCCTGGGCGACCGCTTCCAGCACCTGCTTCCAGCACCTTCAGAACTTCCCCTGTCAGTTCGGGGTCGAGCGCGGACGTGACCTCGTCGAACAGCATGACCTTGGGCCGCATCGCCAGCGATCGGGCAATCGCGACACGCTGCTGCTGACCGCCCGAAAGTTGCGAGGGATACGCATCCAGCTTCTCTTCGAGACCGACCCTGTGCAGCACTTCACGGGCGACCTCGCGGGCTGCGTCCGGCGACTGCTTCCTCACGACACGTGGCGCAAGCGTGATGTTCTCGCAGACAGAGAGATGCGGAAACAGGTTGAAGCTCTGGAAGACGATGCCGACCTCCTGCCGGAGCTTGCGCAGATCCGTCTTCGGATCATTCACCCGAACGCCATCGACTGTGATCGTTCCAGCCTGGATAGGTTCCAGACCGTTGATGCAGCGCAGCAGCGTGCTTTTGCCCGACCCGGAGCGGCCGATCACAGCCACGACCTCACCCTTGGCAACGCCGAGCGACACGTCCTTCAACACGGGCAGGGACCCGTAGCTCTTGCTGATGGCCTGGATATCAACGAGCGACATCAAGCTTCCGCTCAAGCGAGCGGCTCCATTGGGTCAGAGGGAAGCACATGACGAAATAGATGCAAGCAACCGTCGTGAAGACAGCGAAGGGCATGTAGGTGCCAGCAGCCGTGAGCTGACCCTCGCGCGTCAGCTCGACCAGCCCGATCGTGGCCGCGAGCGACGTGTTCTTGATGAGCTGGACCAGAAAACCGACGGTAGGCGGGATCGCGATCCTGACGGACTGGGGGATGATGATGTAACGCAATTGCTGCGACATCGACATGCCGAGCGAAGCGGCGGCTTCCCACTGCGTGCGGGCGATGGAGATAAGCGCCCCCCGCCAGATCTCGCCCAGAAAGGCGCTACCGTAAACCGAGAAGGCGATGGCCGCCGCAAGCCATGGGTTCACCGACACGCCCAGCAGCGGCAGACCGAAGAAGATCACGAAAAGCCAGACCAGCAGGGGCGTACCCTGCACGACATAGATATAGGCCGCGACCAGCCAGCGCAGGGGCGCGATGGGCGAAATGCGGGCGATGGCGAGGACAAGGCCAAGCAGCGCCGAGCCGCAGAAGGCTGTGGCGGTCAAGGCAAGCGTCCAGCGGGCCGCCGCGACCAGATACATGACGTCGATGGAGGAGAAGGTCCTGATCATCGTCTCGCAAACACCCAGAAATAGACTCCGGCGAACAGGCCGCGAAAGGCGAAGGCAAGCCCGAGATAGAGCACGCCAATGACCGTGTAGACCTCGAAATCCCGGAACGTGCGGGACTGGATGATCGATGCGGCGTGGAACTGCAAACCGGAGAGGCCGAGCGAGTGCCCCGCCTCGATTTGCGCCTTCGGCACCGCTTCGAAACCGGCGCGGACGATCTCCGCTGCATAGGCCCCCAGATTGATGACGAGTGCGAGGATCGCGGCCGTCAGCCCATCCAGCCTGATGCCGAAGCTGGGCAAGCCGAAGAAGATCAAGAAGAGCTGGACCAGCAAAGGCGTGTTCCGGATGATCTCGACATAGCCTGCCGCGATACCCTTGAGCCAGCGGGGCCCGTAGACGCGCGCCGCCGCGCAGATGATGCCGATGGTCAGGCCTCCCAACATCGCAAAGGCAGAAAGGAGCAGCGTGATATACACGCCGCCCAGCAGGGACTCCCAGGCCGCAAAGACATCGCGAAACTGGAGCCCGTACCTCATGGCATCAACCTCGGCCCGCTGGCGTTGCGGACTGCTTCAGTCGGCAGGCTAGACTGGTTGGAGGCGCCACCATCGATCCCTCGTTGACCTGAGGCTACGTTTGCTTCTTATTTGATGTCAAGCTTTACATATGAAACCGAGTGACATGACCGACGGCGCTGACGACGATGAAAGCCGGACTTCCTATGCCGCGCCGGCGCTGGAAAAAGGCCTGGACATCCTCGAGTTGCTGGCCGAGGCCGGGGAGCCACTCTCGACGCGCCAGATCGCCGAGCGACTCAAGCGATCGAAGAGCGAAATCTTCCGGATGGTCTTTGTGCTGCTCCAGCGTGGCTACCTCGTCCGCGAAGCAGGCACGGACCGGCTGGCCCTGTCGCGCCGCCTGTTCGACCTCGGCATCCGGACGCCAGGCGGGCGACAAATAACCTCTATCGTCCTGCCCCTGATGGAGCGATTCAGCGAGGAAACAGGACATGCGGCCCATCTGGTCGTGCTCAGCCGGGCCCAGACCGTGGTGCTCGCAACCACATCAGGACATCTCGACGCTGCAGTGACTGTCCGGCTGGGTTATGGCCGGCCGGCCCTCGAGGCGAATTCCGGCATGCTCATCCTTGCCTTCCAATCACAGACACGCCGCCAATCCTTGATGCGCGACGCTGAACCCGAGGATCGTGAGCGGCTTGGTTCAGCCGCGTTTCTCAAGGCCTTTGCCGAGATCCGTTCGTCAGGACACCGCGTAGCGCCAAGCCGGGACATCATGGCCGTCACGGACATCGCATGTCCGGTCATCGGCCCGGCTGGTCACGCCGAGGCCGCGATCCTTGTCCCGGCCCTCCGGCGCCATGGCTTCGTGACCGACGAATTGGCGATCGTTCTTGCGTTGACAGCCGTGTGCTCCGAGGCTGGCGCTCAACTCTCGCTGTAGTCGGCGCTGACGACCGGATCACCGCCCGGCGTCGCGGCCAGACAAACAGGGCCGGCTTTTCCGCAAACCCGATCCTGCTCCCGCCGAGCGGCGCCAGCTCTGCGCTGCCCGAGCAAGGCTGGGTTGGGGCCATCTCTGAGACCTTTCTGGTTCGTGATGACAGCACCATCACTCACCCCCCTCTGATCCGCAGCGTCACGCCCTGGCCGGCAACCCCGCCTCGGTCGCGCACCAGCGGGCTATCTCCTCGTGGGTGGCGAACCAGACGCCCGGCAGGGATTTCGCGTGCCGGATGATCTCGTCGAGAATGAAAATCCGTGAGCGGTGGCCGATGTGGTGGGGATGCATGGTCAGGACATACAGCCCGCCTTCCTCGTGAGCCAGGTCAAGCTCGCGCTGGAAGATGTTCAGCACCGTCTCCGGTCCGGTGTAGGGCCGCAAACCTGCCATGCGGTCCATATTGAAATAGATCGCGTCGTCGCGGATCCATTCGACCGGAAGTTCGACAATTCCCGTCGGTGCACCTTCGTCGAGGAGTTCGTAGGGCTCGCCATCCGCCATGAGCGAGGAATCGTAGAGCAGGCCCATCTCGCGGATGATCTTGAGCGTGTAAGGCGAGAAATCCCATGAAGCCGTGCGCATCCCGACTGGCCTGCGTCCTGACAGCTTCTCCAGCGTGTCAGCAGCGCGCAGGGCGAGGTCGCGCTCCGTCGCGTGGTCAAGCCTCGAGTTGAATTCATGAATCCACGAATGGATCCCCAGCTCATGGCCACTTGCGCCCACCGCCCGGGCCTCGTTGGGGTGCAGCAGTGCCGACACGGCAGGCATGAAGAAGGTGGCGGGCACGCCATGGCGCTCCAGAAGGCGCATGATGCGCGGCGTGCCCTTGCGTGCACCATACTGGCCCTGGCTCATCTTGCCATATGACGCACCGCCGAAGCGCAGCTCGATGGTTTCATGATCGCTGTCGAATGACAGGGCAACCGCACAGCGTGCACCATCCTTCCAGCGGGCGGGAGCGAGGGAGCGGCCAGCTCGCACATGCTCCACCTTGGCGCGCCAGGTGTCTTCGGACCAGGTCCAGGGCTTGTCGGCATCCGTGCTCATCGTTCAATCCTCTGCATGATGGCAGGCGACCATCGCGCCATCCTTGCGCGCCACGAGAAGCGGCGCATCCTTGCGGCAAATGTCTGTTGCGATCGGACAACGCGTGTTGAACGCGCATCCGGGCGGAAGGTTCGCGGCGCTTGGCAGTTCGCCTTCGAGAATGCGGCGCGCCTTTGCACGCTGCCGCACAGGGTCCGGCTCGGGTGCCGCCAGAAGCAGCGCCTGGGTGTAGGGATGGCGGGGCTTGCCGAACAGGACGGCCATCGTTGCGATTTCAACGATGCGGCCAAGATACATCACGGCCACCCTGTCAGCGATATGCCGGACAACGGACAGATCATGCGACACGAACAGGTAGGACATGCCGGTGTCCCGCTGAAGATCAACCAGCAGGTTCAGGATCTGCGCACGGACCGAAACATCAAGCGCAGACACAGGCTCATCGCAGATCACGAGCCTGGGCTGCAAGGCCAGCGCCCGGGCGATGACGATGCGCTGCCTCTGCCCTCCGGAAAAGGCATGCGGGAAGCGCGAGGCATGGTCAGCCTCAAGCCCGACAGCCGTCAGGAGGGCTGCAACCCTGTCGCGCAGCGCGGCGCCCTTCGCCAGACCCCGGACTTGCAGAGGCTCGCCGATGGCGGCACCAACCGAAAGCCTTGGGTTGAGCGACAGGGCGGGATCCTGAAACACCATCTGGGCATCACCGCGGATGGCTCGAAGGCTCTCCGCGTCGTCACTTCTGACCTCGCGTCCCGCCACCGTGATCGTTCCGCCGACAAGGGGAACCAGACCAAGGATCGCATTGGCGAGGGTCGACTTGCCGCAACCGGATTCGCCCACAAGGCCAAGTGTCTCGCCCGCCTGGACAGACAGCGTGACCCCGTCCACGGCCTTCAGCGCAGGACCGGCCTTTCGCAGGAAGCCGCCTCGCGACCTGAAGTGAACTGCGGCATTCTCGACGCTGAGAACCGGTTGGCTCATGCGGGCACTCCCAGCATGCCGACATCATGCGAGCGCCAGCAGGCCGCCTCATGGCCATCCCCGTGATTGACAAGAGGCGGGGTCTCCCGCCGACACTTGTCCTCAACCAAGGGGCAGCGACTGGCGAAGCGGCACCCGGTCCCATGCGAGGATGGGCGCGGCACCGTGCCTTCAATGGTGGCCAGACGTGACTTGGGCGCCAGAGCAGCATGGGGAATGCTGGCCAGCAGCAATGCGGTGTAAGGGTGCAGCGGTGCCTTGAAGATGGCTTCCGCCGATGCCGTCTCCGCCACCCGCCCGGCATACATGACGACCACCCGGTCAGCCATGTCTGCGACAACACCCATATCGTGCGTAATCAACAGCACCGCCGTCGATCTTGCGGTCACAAGTTCCTTGATCAGGTGCAGGATCTGCGCCTGGATGGTCACGTCCAGCGCGGTGGTCGGCTCATCGGCGATCAGCAGGCGCGGCCCGCAGATCAAGGCGATCGCGATCATGATCCGCTGGCACATCCCGCCGGACAGCTCGAACGGATATTGTCTCAGCCGACGGTCCGGATCGGAGATTCCGATCGAAACCAGCATCTCCCTGGCCCGCTGCATGGCAACCCGAGGAGTTGCGACGCCGTGAGCGGTGAGGGCTTCGGCGATCTGTTCGCCAACCGGCATCAACGGGTCGAGGGACGCGGTGGGCTCCTGAAAGATGATGGACGCATCGCGGCCCCGGACAGCAGCCATGGCGGCCAGATCCAGCGAGGCAAGGTCGCGGCCTTCCAGCACGATGCGTCCGCCGGCAAGGGTCACTGCATCCGGAAGGAGCCGCAGCACAGCGAACGCAGACAGTGACTTGCCGCAGCCGGACTCGCCGACCAGCGCCACGATCTCTCCTTGGCGAACTGACAAGGACAGCCCGTCGACGACCGCAGCGCCGTCGATCTCAAGGCGCAGACGCTCGATTTCCAGCACCGCGCCAGTCATCGCGTCAGGTCCATCTCGTGTCCCCTGGTTGCCCGTCACCTGATTGCCTGTCGCCCGAACTCAGGCCACCTCACCGTTTGCCGCCGATCGGTCCCGGCTCGAACACGCCCAGCGAATTGCCGCCGTCGACCGAAAGCGTTGCTCCCGTGACGAAGGCTGCACGTTCCGAAGCGAGATACAGAACCGCGCCGGACGCATCATCGGGACCGCTGCTGCGCCCAAGCGGGATGCGGCTCAGCATGCGCTCCACATATTCAGGCGAAAGCGGGCTGACCACACTGCCTGGCGCAAAGCCGGGTTCGACCACGTTGACACGGATGCCCTGCTCGGCAAGTTCGATGGCGAAGCCCTTGGCGATGCGCTCCAGCGTGGTCTTCGAGGTGCAATACGGCACAGTGCCCTTGCGCAGGGCGCGAGCAGCCCCGGACGAGATCATGATGACGACACCCTTCTTGTCCGCCGCGATCATCGCTTTCGCAAACTCACGCGTGACGAGATAGGGCGCCCGTACGTTGATGCCGAAGATCCTGTCCCATTCCGCCGTCTCGATCTGCAACAATCCTCCGGCGGGATAGATGCCAGCATTGTTGACGACGACGTCGGGGGCGCCCCAATGCGCCGTCACCGTCGCCACCAGATCGAGGATCGACGTCTCATCCAGCAGTTCGGTCTGATGCACCAGGGCGCGGTCCGGCGTTATGCCGTTCTCGGCAATGACAGCCTCGGCCGCGGCCCGCCGCGCATCGGAGAGCACGACCCTCGCGCCCTCGCGCCAGAAAGCTTCCGTGATCCAGCGACCGAAAACGCCGGCTGCACCGGTGACAACCACAACCTTGTCCTTGAATTCCATGTCAGTTTCATCCTCTTGTTCTTGCGCGGGGATCCAGCCGGTCGCGCACCCAGTCACCCAGGACGTTGACCGACAGAACCAGAAGGAAAAGGCACCCGCCGGGAAAGACCGTCAGCCACCAGGCTCGTTCGATGTATTGCCGGCCAGCGCTCATGATCGTTCCCCAACTCGGGGTCGGCGGCTGGATGCCGAGACCGAGAAACGACAACCCTGCTTCAAACAGGATCATCAGACCGAACTCGGCCGTGGCGACCACCAGAAGAGGTCCCGCAATGTTGGGCAGAACATGGCGCAGCAGCAGCCGTGTCGCAGATGCCCCCGCCAATTCGGCAGCACGGATGTAGGGCAATGTCGCCACCTGCAGCGTCTGGGCATAGGCGACGCGCGCATAACGCGGCCACCGTGTCAGACCCAAAACGAGGATCAATGTCTGGAAGCCCGGCCCTGCAACGGCGACAGCCAGCACGGCCAGAAGGATTGCCGGGATCGACAGCATCACGTCGACGAAGCGCATGATGACGATTTCGACCCAGCCTCGTCGCCAGCCTGCCAGCATACCGAGCGCGGAGCCAATCAGCAGCGAGACAAAGACTGACGCCACTGCCACGAACATCGATGCGCGCGCGCCATAAATGACGCGGGACAGCAGATCGCGCCCCAGATCGTCAGTGCCGAGCAGGTAGGTCACGCCCTGGGGGCTGGCAGAACCGGGCGGGCGCAAGCGCAGGATCAGGCTTTGCCTCGAAGGGTCGAAAGGTGCCAGAAGCGGAGCGAATACCGCTACGACCACAAAAGCGATCAGCAAGCTGCCCATCACGATGATCGACATCGGCGTGCGCGCAAGCCGCGCCCGAAGGCCCTGTACAGCGCTCATGAGCGGCCGAAGCGGATGCGCGGATCAATGCCGGCGTAAAGCAGATCCGCCGCCAGATTGACCACGACATAGACCAGCGACACGAACAGGACGATGGCCTGAACCACAAGGAAATCCCGTGACTGGATGGCCTGGATGGCCAGTTGGCCGATCCCGGGCCACGCGAAGACGGTCTCGACGATAATGGCACCGGCCAGGAGATTGCCAATTTCCAGCGCCGCGATGGTGACGACAGGGATGGAAGCATTGCGCAGCACATGACGGGCCACGACCTTGCCAGGCGAAAGTCCGCGGGCAAGACCTGCCCGGACGTAGTCCTTGCCAAGTTCATCAACGACAGCAATGCGGGCCATCCGTGCGAAGGTCGACATCGACAGCATCCCGAGTGCGATGGCAGGCATGATGACCGATTGCGGGCCGTCCACACCCGAAGAGGGCAACCAGCGCAGCGTGACAGCGAACAGCATGATCATCAGGATGCCGGTCAGGAACGTCGGCATGCTTTGCCCCGCCACGACGATCGCAGCGATCGGCCGCTCGAACCAGCGACCACGCCACACGGCCATGATGACACCGGCCGGCACGCCAAGCCCGATGGCCACGACGAGCGCGGCACCTGCCAGCGCCAGCGTGTAGGGGATCCGGCTGGCCAGAATGTCCCAGGCGGGGACGCGCTGGACCACAGAGACCCCAAGTTCAAAACGCAGGAGCCCCGCGAGGAACGTCAGATACTGACGCCAGATAGGCTGGTCGAAGCCCAGTTCACGCCTGAGCGCGTCGATGTGCTCGCGGGTGGCACCCTCCGGAACAAGCAGCAGAACCGGATCACCCGAAAGGCGCATGACGAAGAAAACGATCGTCATGACGCCGAAGGTTGTGAGGATCGCCTGCAGCAGACGGCTGACCAGATAGCGCGGCACGGACCCGGCCCCTCAACCGATCAGGGCTGCCACCGCATGTCGAACAGGAAGAATGCCTCGTTTGCCGTGGGCTGCCAGCGGATTTCCCGCCGCGCGCCGTAGATCGCGTAATCCTGATACAGGCCAAGACCCGGAACGTCCTCACGCAGGATTTCGAAGGCGCGGCGATAATGCACCAGACGCTTGGCCTCATCGAGGGTCGACCGCGCTGCATCAACTTCCTTGTCGAAATCGGGGTTGGCGTATTTCGCCCAGATGGAGCCGCTACGGAACAGCGGGAAGATCACCCCGTCGGCGTCCTGGCAGGCGCAGCTCCAGCGGCCGAGCGAAATCGAGCCAGCCTCATCAGGCCGGCCCTGCCTTCGCCTGAGGAAGGTGGGATGGTCCATGGTCTGGATATCCACGCGGAAACCGACCTCCTGGAGCATCTGCTGCAGCGCCTCGACCAGGCGACGGTCATAGGCGGGCGATGTCAGGAAGCTGATCGAAGCATTGACAGCGTTAGCCTCCCGCAGCAGCGCCTTGGCCTTCGCAGGATCGTAGGCATTGCCACCAATTCCCTCGACATAGCCGAAGTTGGCTGGTGTCAGCACCACATCGACCTCCTTTCCGAAGCCCTGAAGCAGGGCATCGATCAGCGTCTTGCGGTCGATCGCATGCGCGATGGCACGACGCACACGCACATCCTGCGTCGGCCCGGCCTGCGCGTTGATGAACATGTAGCCGATGCGCTCTGTTGGCGCGGAAAGGGTCTGCAGCCTTGGGTCGGACTTCAGGCGAACCGCTTCGTCCGGCCCGAGCTGGCGGACGATGTCGGCCCGGCCGGTCTGAAGGTCGGCAACGCGCGTCGCAACGTCAGGCACCACACGGAAGTTTGCGCTGTCGAAGGGCGGACGGCCACGCCAGTAGTCTTGCACGGCATCCAGCGTGATGCCGACACCGCGCTGCCAGGTCCGAAGCTTGTAAGGGCCCGAGCCGACCGGCTGAAGGTTGAAGGCCTGCGCGCCAACCCGTTCCACGACAGCCTTGGAGACGATCGATAGCTTCACCAGCTGGGCCATGAGCGCCGGATAGGGCGTCTTGGTCTTCATCGTCACAGTGGTCGCGTCGGTTGCCTCGGCCGAGACGATCTGGTCGAACTGAGACAGTTGCGGGCTGCGCAGGGCCGGATCGATGATGCGGCGGATCGAAAACACCACATCCTCGGCTGTCAGCGCCGTGCCATCATGGAACTTGACGCCTGCCCTGATCTTGAACGTGATCGTCGTGTCGTCGACCTGCCGCCAGCTCTCCGCGATCTGCGGAACGATACGCCCCGATGCATCGCGCGTGACGAGATTGTCGAAGATATTGCGATAGATCGAGTAGCTGTCCGTGTCCCATTGCAGGTGGGGGTCGAGCGTTGCGGCATCGTTCGGCAGATCGATCGTGATCATCTCCCGGACCGTCTGCGCCTGCGCAATCGATGCAGCAAGAATGGCAAAAACTGCGAATCCTAATCGTTTGAGCATATTGAAAACCACCTGTTTGCGGCACACGGGAACAGAATATTCGACTGCAGTCTTGCACGCATCACCAGCCCTGTCAGCGCCCGGGAACCCTCTTCTGCGCATGGCTGGTGAGTGCGTGCTGCACGAGTTTGGGGATAGTGATTGCATTCAATGTGTGGCCGCGGGTGACGACCCCGGTGGTGGGGTAGCTCGATCCATAACCACTTCAACCAGGAACGCACACTCATCACACGCCCGATTTTCAAGGATCGACACACCGCAGCGTTGACTGCACGGCGTCAGCCTTGCCTGGCCTGACCGATGCTGGGTTGGGGTAGTTTCGGAGACATTTTTGGGCTCGTCTGACAGCACCTCTTCGGATGCTGGAACTTTCAGGTGGCGTTCGCGTTCAAGACTTGAGGGTTCCGTTTCCAAGAACCCGCTCGAGGAGCTTGCCATGAACGGAATCATTTATCTGGTCGGACTTGTCGTGGTCGTGCTGGCGATCCTGTCATTCGTTGGCCTTCGCTGAGGTTGGGAGCATGCCCCCCCTCACAACGCGATCGATTGAACCTGCCCTTCAACACGACCGCTCCCATATTGACTGGGGCGCAATTCTTGCGGGCACCGTGATTGCGACATCCATTTCGGTCGTTTTGACCGGTTTTGGTTCCGCAATCGGCCTGTCCATGACCTCGCCGTTTGAAGGCAAGGGCTTTTCTGGCGTCGCGATTGCCGTGGCCATCGGCCTATGGGTCGTTTGGGTGGCTGTCAGCAGCCTGATAGCCGGGTCTTATCTTGCTGGCCGCATGCGTCGCCGCGCAGGAGATGCAACTCCCGACGAAGTCAGCGTCCGTGATGGGGTCCACGGCCTTGTTGTCTGGGCCCTCGCCGCACTGATCGGCGTTGTCTTTGCGTCAATGAGTGTCGCGGGTTTCGCCAAAGCAGGCGCGGAAATCACGCGTTCGGGCGTGGCAACTGTTGCAGGTCTTGCTGCCAACACATCAGAATACGCCATCGATACGATCATTCGCAGCAATTCGCAGGCTGCACCGATCGATGACGCTACGCGCCAACAGATTGGTCGTGTGCTCGTCCGGGCTGCGGCAGATGGCCAGTTGAGCGAAGATGATCGGACCTATCTGACACGCACAGTCGCGGGCCAGGCCGGCATTGAGCCTGCCGAAGTTGAACGCCGTATCGCGGTTGTCTTTGCTCAGGCAAAGGCGGCCTTGGATAGAACGCGCGCGGCGGCGGAAAGTGCGCGGCGTTTCAGCATTCTGATCGCATTCCTCACTGCCGCCTCACTTGCTGTCGCCGCGGCTGCCGCATGGTGGGGGGCAAGTCTCGGTGGCAAGCACCGGGACGAAAACACCGATTTTTCAAAACTGATGCATTGGTAAGGAGAGCCATCATGGGACGCGGAATTCTACTCTGGATGCTTGGCATACCAATCCCGATCATCATTCTGCTGGCGTTGTTCCGCTAGGTGCTGCTACGCCATGGTGGGCCAGCCAGCCATGGCAGCAGTGCTTAAACCAAACAGCATCCGGCAAACCCCGGACCGGTTCAGTCGTAGGATCCACCCATGACGCTCGCCTTTCCCAATCCGGCACGCAGTTTTGATGTGACGCGAAACGTCGTGCAATTCACCGGCTATGATGGAATGGTTGAAGTATCATTCGGGATAGAAGCTGCCGCCCTTGCTGATCCTGCGTTGGCGTCAGGCGAGGCATCGACATTTGAACGCGCCGTGCTTCTGGGGTTCGACGCAAAGCTTCCCTCGATCCACAAGGCCGCTCATCGGGTCTATGTTCCGGGCAGGCGAACCGCCTACAGGCTGGCGGCGCCCGACATTCGATGATCCCAGTGGCCCCCTGCTCCCGACACCCGCCGTTCGACACAATGGCCGCTTTGCGCCCCCAGATCAGTCACTCAAGCCGACTTTGCCATTTGAGGAAAGCGGACATTCTTGGTGCCGTGTGGCAGTTCGCGATTGCGCCAAG
>JAPLOV010000218.1:14400-19193 GCA_026400565.1 Hyphomicrobiales bacterium
CGCCAGTCCCTTGCGCCTACCTTGCGCGTAATGCTGGTAGCCGCCGCTACGGTTCGCCGGTTCGGCGCCTCGCCTCGCCCCCAGGTTCATTCTTGGCTCAAAGCAATGTCGGCCAGAGATCCCAGGTGCGCGGCAGCAAGCACTTCGAGCGGGTGCACGATGGTCAATAGATGGCCGGAGGGCGATCGAAGAGCTTGCCGCGTCAACTGGCGCGCCCGTCCGTCGGAATGGCGGGCCATCAATGTATTCGTGATTGTCCCGCCTGCGGCGGCGAAATCGCCCAGATTGTCGGTGACGAGGAGGTCGGCCCGCGCCGCGAAGGCGGCTGCGAGAACAGCGGCGTCTTCTTCATCAGCCAAGGCGAACGAGACATCGCTTCGATCGAGCAGAAGATAGGGGTCGAGAGCGTCTGGCCCGCTTCTAACGAGATCGATCAGGGCCAGGCGGGCCACCTCGGCATCGCGCGCCTCGGCGCCAAGCCGCAGGAGCACATCGTGGAACCTGTCGAGCATGGGTATTGATACGACCAGTTGGATCGCTGTCCCGCCCAGTCTGCCCGCAAGAACGGCATCGACGAGTTTTTGGCTCGCGGTGCCTTGGCGCCCCCTTGCGCGGCCGAGCACATCGCTGACCAGGATGTTGATGTCGAGGAGAAGCCGGACAGCGCTCGGCATTTTCAAGAGGCGGTTGCCCTGTCGACAATCGTCCAGCCGTCCAGGTCCGCGAGATCGGCGCCAGGCTCAGGGCCGTCCCGGAGGATCGACGAGGCCAAGCCCTCGCGAGCCTCCTCATAGCGTCGGCGCGCAAAAGCAAACATCATCTCTCGCGCGGCGTCTCGTAAAGCAACATCATCGGGGCCTCCTGTCGACAGCCGCGCCACGAGTTGGTCACGCAACTCCTTCGGCAGTGCCGTGAAGACGCCGAGTGCGTTTTCGACCACATTCGACAGCGAACGGTTTTCGCGGCGCGCGATCTCGCGGGCGCGAGCCTCGAGCGGCTCGGGTACCGTAGCGGACAAAGCTTTGGGCATCGGCATCTCCATGCGAACATGATATCACTCGAAACGCGGCATTTCAAATGTTGTGCTGCGAAAGCATAATCTCATCTCGGAGACGAGGGTTGGGGCAGTGATATCCTCGGACAATGCCGAAATCGATGAACTGAAGGAGCGATTGCGTCAGCTCGATGTCGAGCGCACGGCAATCCAAGCGCGCATTCACGGGTTGGAGGCGGCAACACGTGCTGCCACGCCGTCTACTGAGGCCATCTGTACTGTCCAGCGCTCAGCAGCCGGCGTCCATCAGCATTCGCCGCCCATCGAGAAGATAGCACTCTTCCGCCGTCTGTTCCGTGGGCGCACGGATATCTTTGCGCTGCGCTGGGAGAATCGGTCGTCCAGGCGCAGTGGCTATGCGCCGGCCTGCGGTAACGAATGGAAGCCGGGGATCTGTGGCAAGCCGCAAGTGAAATGCACAACCTGCCCCAACCAAGCCTTTTTGCCTGTGGACGACGACATTGTCACGCAGCACCTGCGCGGTGCGCGAGCGGATGGCGCCCCATTCGTAGCTGGCGTCTATCCGCTTCTGCAGGACAATACATGTTGGTTTCTGGCGGCGGATTTCGACAAGGCTGATTGGAAGCGCGATGTGCTTGCGTTCGCTGAAACGGCACGCCGCCTTGGCGTTCCTGCCGCCGTCGAACGCTCGCGTTCCGGAAATGGCGGCCATGCCTGGATTTTCTTTGCTGAAGCGCTTCCGGCGGTACTTGCCCGCCGTCTGGGCGCTTACCTTCTGACCGAGACACTGGAGCGTGAACCCGATGTCGGTCTTGCATCCTATGATCGCTTCTTTCCGAGCCAGGACAGCGCGCCGAGCGGTAGCTTCGGGAACCTCATCGCTCTGCCGCTTCAGGGCGTCGCCCGCCGTTCCGGCAATAGCCTGTTCATTGATGACGGCTTCGAGCCGTATGCGGATCAGTGGCGGCATCTGTCGTCACTACCTACGCTTGATCGCGCCAGCGTGGAGGCGCTGACGGAAGCCGCAGTCAGGTCCGGGCGCCTATTCGGCATTCGCATGCCGCTGGATGACGAGGACGAGGAGCCTTGGTTGTCGCCACCCTCCCGCCGACGTCCGGCACCAGCTATCGAGGGAGTGCTCCCAGGCAGCATCCGTATCGTTCAAGCTGATCAGCTCTACGTTCCACGTGACGGTTTGCCCTCTGGCCTTATGGCGCGCATCGTCCGGATCGCTGCTTTTCAGAATCCGGCCTTCTATGTCGCTCAGGCCATGCGGCACTCCACCCATGACAAGCCGCGTGTCATTTCTTGTACCGAACTCACACAGTACCACATTGCATTGCCGCGCGGCTGCCTCGATGTCCTATTGGATCTCTTCGCCACGCTCGGCGTCGAGGCATTGGTTGAAGACCGCCGCAACGCTGGCACGGAACACAATTTTGCGTTCAAGGGCGTCCTGCGGCCTGAGCAAAAGTCCGCGACGGATGCTCTGTTGAAGCATGAGGCCGGCGTGCTCGCTGCAACCACTGCCTTTGGCAAGACCGTCGTCGGGATCACGATGATCGCCGCGCGCGGTCGCAACACCCTAATTCTCGTTCATCGACGTCAGCTTCTTGACCAATGGGTCGAGCGGTTGTCGGCATTCCTCGAGTTATCGAAGGACATGGTCGGGTCCATCGGCGGCGGTCGCCGACGTCCGACCGGTGTGATCGATGTGGCGCTGATCCAAAGCGTCGTTCGCAAAGGAGAGGTTGACGACCTCGTCGGGAACTATGGCCATGTGATCGTCGACGAATGCCACCACCTCTCGGCGGTCAGTTTCGAGCTTGTGGCACGCCGGCTTAAGGCTAGGTACGTTCTCGGCCTATCCGCGACAGTTGTGCGCAAGGATGGGCATCATCCTATCATCGCCATGCAATGCGGTCCCATCCGCTATCGCGCCGACGCCAGGTCAGAAGCCGAAAAACGCCCGTTCGCCCATCTCGTGCGAACCCGAAAAACACCGTTCATGCTTCCCGCCGGCATGGGTACTGATGCGCCGATCCAGCAGGTCTATCAAATGCTGTTCGCTGACGAGGCGCGCAACGCGATGATCTTCGATGATGTCCTTAAAGCCCTGGAGGCCGGAAGATCGCCGGTCATCCTGACCGAGCGTACGGACCATCTCGAGCTTCTGGCCGCGCGGCTCAAGAAGTTCGCGCAGAATGTCATCGTTCTCAAGGGTGGGCAGGGTGTGAAAGCGAGGCGGGACGTCGCTGGCCAACTCGCGGCCATCGCGGAGGGACAGGAGCGAGTAATTGTCGCGACCGCCCGCTACATCGGCGAAGGTTTAGACGATGCGCGCCTGGATACGCTGTTCCTGACAGCGCCGGTCGCCTGGCGCGGGACGCTTGCGCAATATGTCGGGCGGCTCAACCGCCTGCATCCCTCCAAACGCGATGTGATCGTCTATGACTACGTTGATCAATCCGTCCCTGTGTTGGCACGCATGGCCGGCAAGAGACGACAAGGCTATGAAGCGCTGGGATATCGGGTCACATCTGATAGCGACTTGTTCGAACAGGCGGGCCTGTCCTGAGGCCGATTCCAGTACGCTGGTTCGCCTCCACTCCCCCCTCTCCGGCAGAATGCGCCAAGTGCAGAAGTTCAATACAAGTCCCACAAGCCGCCCCCGAGTTGCTTGGAAGCTTTGCGATAGAGCAGCGCGGCCCACGCATAGCAATGCTCGGCGAAGACGTCCGCTTTCCTGCAGCGGTATTGGCGTTGAAATGCCTGACTTGGTGAAGGTTTGCGGACGCCGGCCCGCGCCAGGCCCAACCAGCACCACTGACCGGCATCCGAAAACCTTCACCATTGCAGACGCAGGAACCGAAGATATCGACTGCTGCTAGGCGGTCAGTGTTGTTGGTAGCGTCAAACCCGCATGGCCTACTTCGCTCGCGCGTGAGCTAGTACCTACTTTTTCGCACGCCGTAGGGTGCCGGGGGTCTTGGTCCGATGGGGGTGGGGGTGTTTATGGTCTGGGCGGGCACAGCATCGTTGCAGCAGCAGCGCTCAAGCAGAATGCAAATGGCGCTGGCAATAAGCGGCGCTCCGCTCATGACGCACCCGCCTATTGATCGATCATCAGCTCCGCCGGAGCCATAAACAATGGCCAAGGCCTGCCCCTGCCATCGGTCTGATTCTATGTTGGGCAAACAGGCGGCGGGACCACAGCGGGACCACGGTGAAATTCAAGACACGGAAGCACGCCGCAACCTAATTACAAGGCATTGATAACATTCAAGAAAAAATGGAGCGGGTAGCGGGAATCGAACCCGCGTATTCAGCTTGGAAGGCTGCTGCTCTACCATTGAGCTACACCCGCGCTGGCTCCTGAGGACCAGATTTGGTGAAATCGCGCAAGTCAAAAATCGAGGCCAGCCGGAGTTGGCAGGCACCAACGCCGGTGCGCACGCTTTTTGTCAGCGTCGCAGCTGTCCGGGAACCACGCAGCGGCTGGCGCGGGACTGAATGCTGCTCAGGCGATCGGGCAAGGTTGCCATGATGTCACGGCGATGGCCGGGCTGGAGGCTGATCCACGCCCCGATCTCCGCGCCGGTGCGCCCGCAGCCGATGCAGTAGCCGCTGGCCGGGTCGATCACACAGGTCTTGATGCAGGGTGTCTCGATGGGCATGGGAAGGTCTGGCTGAACAGGGAAGGACCACCCTCACCTGCCATGCCGCAACGATTCCGGCAACGCGGCGCGGCCGCGCAGTGGGGACTGATCAGATATCT
>JAPLOV010000239.1 GCA_026400565.1 Hyphomicrobiales bacterium
AAAGCTGACAATGCGCACACGGCCCCGAGGTCCGGAAGCAGCAGAGACAGCCCCTCTCCTTTTGTGTTCACGCCTCACAAGCCAGCGTCCCGGCCCGCCTCGGTGCCCTGAAGCAAAAACCGCCCAACACATCGAAATATCCCTAACAGGATATCTACTGAACCTTCGCTGAACATGACAGCCTGAAAATGGATCAGACTTAATGCCACGATCGGTCGTCGCAGATTTGTATCGTTTCAGATGTGGTTTGACGCGATAAAGAGCGGCGCATCGGTCAATTCCAGCGATATCCCTCCAGCGTCAGGACGATGATCCGGCCCTGCCAGATGTCGAGGCTTTCGGCCCGCGAGGGCTCCTCGAAGCCATAGCCGTTGAGGGCAGCGCGCATCACCCCGCCATGGCTGACGACGACCGTGTCGCGTGTCAACCCGGCGAAGACAGGCAGGATGCGTTCGCGGAGCATGCCGTAGCTTTCGCCGCCGGGCGGCACGTAGGCCCATTTGTGCCGTTCGCGGGCATTGGCGCGGGCCGGATCGAGCTTGCGAACCTCGCGCCAAGTCTGACCTTCCCACGAACCAGAGGTGCTCTCGCTCAGCCGCTGGTCCATGGCATAGACCTCTCGGGGCAGACCGAGCGTCTCGCGGAGCAGTTCCATCGTCTCGCGGGCACGGAACATGGGCGAGCACAGGTAGTCAAGGCTGGCCGCTGCGGGAACCAGTGCGGCGAGCTTGTGCCCCGCCTCGCGGGCCTGCGCCCGGCCGCGGTCGTTCAGCGGGATGTCGCGGCCGCCCTGGAGCCGGCCTTCGGCGTTCCAGTCGGTCTCGCCATGGCGGATCAGATACAGCGTCTGGCCGGGAGCGGGCCGGATGCCCGGAGAGGTGCCAGAAGAGGTCATCGTCATGCTCGGCGGCCCCTGACGCGGCGCGTCCGGCGCTCGGCGCGCCGCCAGGCTGGCTCAGTCGGCCTTGTCGAGGCTCATGTCCGGCGCATCCGGGTTCTTCATGCCGACGATGTGGTATCCCGCATCTACATGCATAATCTCGCCGGTGACACCGCGCGACCAGTCCGAGACCAGATAGGCGCAGGTCTCGCCGACCTCCTCGATCGAGACCGTGCGACGCAGGGGCGCGTTGTATTCGTTCCAGCGCAGGATGTAGCGGAAATCGCCGATGCCGGAGGCTGCGAGGGTCTTGATCGGGCCTGCGGAAATCGCGTTGACGCGGATATTATTCGGGCCGAGGTCGGCGGCCAGATAGCGCACGGATGCTTCCAGCGCGGCCTTGGCCACGCCCATGACGTTGTAGTGCGGCATCCACTTTTCGGAGCCGTAGTAGGTCAGCGTCACCATCGAGCCGCCATCGTGCATCAGTTTCTCGGCGCGCTGGGCGACAGCGGTGAACGAATAGCAGGAGATCAGCAAAGACTGGCTGAAGTTGGCAGCGGACGTGTCGACATAGCGGCCGGTCAACTCGTTCTTGTCGGCGTAGGCGATGCAATGGACGATGAAATCGAGCTTGCCCCAGACGCGCTCGACCTCGGCAAAGACGGCATCGATGCTCGGCTCGTCGGTGACATCGCAATGGCCGACCACGATCGCCTTGAGTTCGGCGGCCAGCGGCTCGACGCGCTTCTTCAAGGCATCGCCCTGATAGGTGAAGGCCAGTTTGGCACCTTGTTCGGCGCAGGCCTTGGCGATGCCCCAGGCAATCGAGCGATTGTTGGCCACACCCATGACCAGCCCGCGCTTGCCCTTCAGAAGCCCTGTTCCGACACTCATCTACCTGCCGCCTATTGATTCAGGTATCAACAATCACCCGTTCAGGTGCTCTTAGCCGCGCCATGGATTGACCACAAGGCCCACCAACCGTCGGCCCGGAGACCGACACGATAAACTTCGAGCCTGTAGCAGCGCTGACACGATTCGGGGATCGCGAGAACAGGACGTCCGGACATGGCGGGATGCAAGCCTTGCCTGCCGCTGTGTTTGACTAGCCCTTGCGGCGGCGCATCAGGGCGGTGAGGTCGTCGTCGCTGGCAGGCAGGACGATCTCGGTGACGGCGAACAGATCGCCGTTGGGGTGGCTGGCATCACCGGGCAGGCCCTTGCCGCGCAGGCGGAAAGCGCGGCCCGAACTGGGCCGCATCTCGACCTCGCCTTGCAGGGTCGGCACCCGGACCGGCCCGCCAAGCACGGCATCTTCCAGCGCAACCGCGATGCGGGTGCGCAGATCCTTGCCCTCCACCGTGAAGCGCGGATCGATGGCCACCTTCATGGTGAGCAGCACATCGCCGGGCTCACCGGCAAAGGGGCTGGGATGGCCTAAGCCCTTGAGGCGGATGACTTTGCCATCGACGACGCTGCGGGGCACGCCGACCTCGACCTCGCGGCCGGTGGGCAGCTTCAGCCGCTTGGTGGCACCGGTGGCGATGTCGGCCAGCGTCACGGTCAGTG
The DNA here is from genome assembly GCA_026400565.1 of Hyphomicrobiales bacterium. Lineage (GTDB taxonomy): Bacteria > Pseudomonadota > Alphaproteobacteria > Rhizobiales > Beijerinckiaceae > Allobosea. The sequence continues at coordinate 2,453 of JAPLOV010000239.1, forward strand.
TCGCCTCGATATCCTGACCCCTGGGATGGGCACGTGTGCCGGCGCTGCCGCCGCGCCGGATGGCATCACCGAACAGATCGCCGAAGACATCGGAAGGGTCGAAGCCGCTACGGCCGCCGAACGGATCGCTGCCGCCCTCGAAGCCGCCACGCCGGGCACCGGAAAAGCCGTCGAAGCCCTGGAACTTCGGCTTGCCATCGGCCCCGATCTCGCCACGGTCGAACTGGGCGCGCTTGTTCGGATCGCCGACGATCTCGTAGGCGCCGTTCAATTCCGAAAAGCGCTCCTTGGCTTTCGGGTCATTGGCGTTGCGGTCCGGGTGATGCTCCTTGGCCAGCCGGCGGAACGCCTTCTTGACCTCGGCCTCGCTGGCCGATCGGGTCACACCAAGCACTGTGTAGGGATCGCGCATGGCTGCGTTGACACTCCGGAATATCTGCCCCGCAGGAACGGAGCAGGACTTGAGTCACAAGGTGGTGCGGCGCGGCGTTGTCTGCAACCGGCCGACATCCGAAAGCACGGAATTTGCACGGGAAACCTGCGCCGGGCGGCGCATTTGGCGCAGGCCTGTTCAGGCGGGCTGCTTCCAGGGCTTGAGTTCGCGGATCGACCACTCGCCGCCCGAAGGCCGGCACGCCGTGCCCTGAAGCGCCTGCTTGTCCATCACCGTGGTGATGCTCGACAGGAAAGCGCGGCAGACGTCATCGTTACGCAGGAAGGGGCCGCCGACGGGGGTAAAGCGGCCGCTGGACCGGCTTTCGGTGTTGTCCCAGCTGACGGGCGAGCCATTGCCCTGCGGATCGAGCGCCAGCGCCATGGCACCGGTGGCGCGGCGAATGTCCTCGGGGCCGAGATGATCCGACAACTGGAGCTTGCGGGCGCTTGGAGCGGATGGCGCGCCGGCGAGGCGCGCGGTGGCCGAGGCCGCTGCATCGGGAGCATTTGCTGTGGGCGTGACAGAGCCGGTGGTGAGAATGGCGGGCTCGGGCTCGGACTTGCCGACCAGCGAGAACATGGGCAGGCTGATCGAGCATGCTGGACTGGCCAGCCCGACGGCAGCGAGCACTGACAATCGAGCCATGAGGCGTGTGCAAACCGGCACGAAAGCCCTATACTCCATCGGATTGTTCTGGCCCCACACGTCAGCACTCAACTCGCAAACACCAACCGGACATGATTAGACAGTGGAAGCGTTAATGACGGGTGACTTCACACAAGCAACGGAGCCCTTTGCGCTGTTCCGGGCCTGGATGGCCGAAGCGGAACCGGCCGAGGTCAACGATCCCAACGGAATGGCGCTGGCAAGCGTCGATGCGGATGGCTTGCCGAACGTCCGGATGGTGCTTCTGAAGGGCTTCGATGAGCGCGGTTTCGTGTTCTACACCAACCTCGAAAGCCAGAAGGGCCGGGAAATCCTCGGCAACTACAAGGCAGCGGCGCTGTTCCACTGGAAGTCGCTGCGCCGGCAAGTCCGCGTGCGCGGGCCGGTCGAACAGGTGTCCGACGCCGAAGCCGATGCCTATTTCCAGTCCCGCCCGCGTGATAGCCGCATCGGCGCCTGGGCGAGCCAGCAGTCACGCCCTCTCGAAAGCCGCTTCGCGCTGGAGAAGGCTGCGGCCGTGCACGCCGCGAAATACGCGATCGGCGACGTTCCGCGTCCGCCACACTGGACGGGCCTGAGGATCAGGCCCACCTATCTGGAGTTCTGGAAGGATGGTGCCTTCCGGCTGCATGACCGGGTGGTGTTCCGCCGTCCCGAGCCAACCGGTGACTGGACACGGCAGCGTCTGTATCCGTAAGCACTTCACAACACCAAGGCCGCGCGCCATCCCGGAACGCCGGCAAGACGGAGGTGGCAATCAGCCTCATGCGACAGGTATCCGCCATGGCCATGCCGAAGTTCAACTTTCCCAAGACCGAGCCGGGCAACCGCCCGGTGATGCTGCTCACCGGCGCGTCACGCGGCATCGGCCATGCCACGGTGATGCAGTTTGCCATGGCCGGCTGGCGCATCCTGTCCTGCTCGCGGCAGGCCTTCTCCGACAAGTGCCCCTGGCCATCGGGCGCGGATGACCATGTCCAGATCGATCTGGCCGATCCGGTCGACACCGAGCGCGGCATTGGCGAAATCCGCCGGCGGCTTGAGGTCGAGGGCGGCAAGCTCAACGCGCTGGTCAACAATGCAGGCATCTCGCCGAAGGGCCCCGGCGGCTCGCGGCTGGGCGCGGCGGACACCTCGTTCAACGACTGGAGCCGGGTGTTCCAGGTCAACTTCTTCGCGCCGATCATGCTGGCGCGCGGGCTGTTCAAGGAACTGAAGGCCGGCAACGGCGCCATCGTCAACGTCACCTCGATTGCCGGCACGCAGGTCCATCCGTTCGCCGGGGCGGCCTATGCCACCTCGAAGGCAGCGCTGGCCTCGCTGACCCGCGAAATGGCCTCGGATTTCGGCCCGCACGGCATCCGGGTCAACTCGATTTCGCCGGGCGAAATCGACACCTCGATCCTGTCGCCAGGCACCGACAAGATCGTCGAACAGATTCCGATGCAGCGCCTCGGCACGCCCGACGAAGT
>JAPLOV010000066.1 GCA_026400565.1 Hyphomicrobiales bacterium
GACGTGGCGCATGAGACCGTGCAGTTCTGGTGGAACCGGTTCGGGACGATCTTCGCCGCGGAGATAAGGCGGAGCCGCGTTCAGGCGATGCGATCATTCAAAGATCGGCTTAACAGCAACACGCCTGGCGCCCACAATTGTTCAGACAGCCAACCGGTCGGGCTTCGGCGTATGATCAAAGGTGCTTCGCTTCCGTGTTGCTCGCCAGTCGCACCATTTTGTCGATGTCAGTCCCAGGTTGCCTTGGTGCCGTGAGGCAAACTGGATGTGTGCCAGCAGGATTGCGCCAAACAGGTCCATGGTGGCCACTCCTGGAATCACATCCTAAAGAAGTGATATTGCGATCAGCCGCTCAAATCAGTATTCGGGATCTCACTTAACGTCGCAGGGCGCGCCCCATGAAATTGACACAGTACTCGAACTTCACGCTCCGGACCCTGCAGCTTCTTGCGCTGCGTGCGCCGGACATCGTCACCGTGGATGACGTGTCGCGGTCGCACCGGATTTCGCGCTCGCATCTGGTCAAGGTGGCTTACGATCTGAGCCTGCGTGGTTACATTGAAACCCAACGTGGCCGAGGCGGCGGCATGCGCCTGGCGAGGCCTGCAGAGCAGATCACGGTCGGCGAGATCATCAGATGGACCGAAGCACCGCTTGAGCTGGTCGAGTGTTTCAATATCGAGACCAACACCTGTCCGTTGGCGGGGTCCTGCCACCTTTCACGTGGAATTCAGCGTGCCCTGAGGGCATTTTTATCGGTTCTTGACGATCTGACGATCGCTGACATCGCGCTCAACCGTGAGATGTTGCTTGAGCGGCTTGTCTCCAATGCTGCTCCGGACAAGCCTGGGAAAGCCCGCCGCCGGACCGTGCCAGCCTAGCAGTCAGGCGCACAATAGAGCGCATAAAGCGTCTGGAGGATCGCTGTGACCTCCTTGCTGGCGAGGCGGTAGTAGATTGTCTGCCCATCCCGCCGTGTCTCCACAAGGCGCAGGGCCCGCATTTTGCCCAGGTGCTGCGACAGGGCTGATGGCGCGAGATCCACAAGTTCTGCCAATTCGCCGACGGACTTTTCCCCGCCCAGAAGATTGCACAGAACCATCAGGCGCTTGGCATTGGCCATGGCCATCAGAACCTCTGTGGCTTGCTCAGCCTTGGCTTCGAGCGCTTTAAAAGCGTTATCGTCAATCATGATTTTCATGCTTGACACTTTAGCAAATGCGCAGATACTAAGTCAAGAAACTTCCTCAAACAGGAGGCTGTCATGGCCAATGTCGGTACGATTGATCGTGGTTTGCGCTTCGCCGCTGGTGCAGTTCTGATGGTGGCGCCCCTTGTGCCGCAGGCAGCTGGCCTCTTTGCCGGAATGGGCGACTGGAAATATGCCATTGTGGCAGCGGGTGCGGTGATGATCGGAACCGCAATGTTCCGCTTCTGCCCGGCCTACACGCTGTTTGGCATCCGCACCTGCGAGATCGGCACACGCTGATCGTGTGAAACCATGCTCTGGATCAGGGCCCGCATTCTCGGCGGGCGCATAAACGCGCAGGAGTTCTGCCAATGTCGACGGCAACACAGTTCACACCGGTCGCATCGCTGATGGGCGGCGCATTGATTGGCCTCAGCGCGGTCCTGCTGATGTGGCTGAATGGCCGCATCGCAGGCGTCAGCGGCATCGCCGTCAGGCTGTTCCCGCCCTACACCGATAGCGAACTGCCGGGTCGTGCCGCCATGATCACCGGTTTGGTGGTGGCGCCGCTGGTTTACGGGCTGGTTGCTGGCTCCATACCTGTGCCGACAATCACGAGCAGCCTGCCGCTCCTCGTCATTGCAGGCCTGATCGTCGGGTTCGGCTCGGTCTGGGGCAATGGTTGCACCTCGGGCCATGGGGTCTGCGGGCTGTCACGCCTGTCCGTCCGCTCGATGGTGGCGACTTTCACCTTCATGGCGACCGCCATCGCCACTGTCTTCATCACGCGCCACATTCTGTGAGGGCACATCTCATGCTGATCCTTGCCCAATTCGCGATTGGTCTCATCTTCGGTCTTGGCCTTGTCATCGCGGGCATGTCCAACCCTGCGAAGGTCCTCAACTTCCTTGATGTCGCCGGAATCGGCAGCGGCATCTGGGATCCCAGCCTTGCCTTCGTTCTGGCCGGTGCGATTGCCGTCACGTTCGTCGGCTACAAGCTCGTGTTGCGGCGCGGCCAGCCGATCTTCGGCGAGAGGTTCCATCTGCCGACGGCGCAGGACATCGATGCCAGGATCATCGCGGGACCGGCCATCTTCGGCATCGGCTGGGGCCTTGCAGGATTCTGCCCTGGCCCTGCCTTCACCGCGATGACCAGCGGCGTTCCGGCGGCAATCTTTGTTGCCGCGATGCTGGCCGGAATGCTGGCAGCCCGAACAATCGCAAGCAGACCCGTGTCTGTGATCGGGCCAGCCACATCAGGCTGACGCTCCATCCATGGCCAGAACAGCAGAACTCAGGAGAGTGGACATGACAACCATCGCCCCGATTCCCCACGCCATCACGATGACCGTGAAGCCAGAGGTGAAAGCCTTATTTGATGAGCCGACGAACACCGTGACCTATGTGGTCAGGGACCCGGCATCGAAGGCCTGCGCCGTCATCGACAGCGTCATGGACATCGACTACGCCGCCGGCCGGATCGCGTATGACTCGGCTGATGCCGTCATCGCCTACATCCAGCAGCACGATCTCAAGCTGGAGTGGTTGATCGAAACCCACGTCCATGCCGATCACCTGTCAGGCGCGCCCTACATCCAGAAGAAACTCGGCGGCAAGATCGGCATTGGCGAGAACATCGTCATCGTGCAGGACACCTTCGGCAAGGTCTTCAACGAGGGCACCGAGTTCCGGCGCGATGGCAGCCAGTTCGACCGGCTGTTCAAGGATGGCGATACCTATCAGATCGGCGCGATGACGGTCTTCGTCATGCACACCCCCGGACACACACCGGCCTGCATGACCCATGTGATTGGTGATGCCGCCTTCGTGGGTGACACGTTGTTCATGCCGGATGGCGGCTCGGCCCGCGCCGATTTTCCGGGCGGCGATGCGCGCACGCTCTATCGCTCGATCCAGCGCGTCCTGGCGCTTCCCTCCGCAATGCGCCTGTTCATGTGTCACGATTACGGCCCGAACGGCCGGGAAATCCGCTGGGAGAGCACCGTCGCCGAGCAGCGCAGTCACAACATCCACGTGAGGGAGGGCGTCACGGAGGACGCGTTCGTCAAGGTGCGGGAAGCGCGTGACGCAACGCTCGCCATGCCCAAGCTGATCATCCCGTCCCTGCAGGTCAACATGAAGGCCGGCGCGCTGCCGGCACCCGACGAGAGCGGCAAGCGCTTTCTCAAGGTGCCGATCAACGGGCTCTGAACCACAACGATCAACAACAGAGGGGAGACGGAACATGCAGGCCAAACCGATCAACCACACACTGTCGGTGTCCGACCAGCTTGTACCCACCGACATGGCTGCGGTCGCAGCTGCAGGCTTCAGATCGATCATCTGCAATCGCCCCGATGGTGAAGCCGCCGATCAGCCGTCCTTTGCCGTCATCGAGGCGGCCGCGGAGAAGGCGGGCCTTGTCGCTGCCTACCTTCCGGTGACCACCCAGACGCTGGACGCTGACAATGGGGCGGCATTCGGCATGCTGATGGCACAGCTTCCGAAACCTGTTCTTGCCTATTGCCGCTCTGGCGCCCGCAGTACAAGTCTCGCCGAACTCGCGGCTGTCGGCGCTCCAGCGGGTGAAAGTGACACGGGCATTTCGCGACGTGCTCTCATGGTTGGCGCTGGCGTTACAGCCATGACTGGCGCCGTTCTTGGCGCGCGGCAATCGCGCCTGTCGCTGACAAGCTGATCGACAGACGGAACGGCAAAGAGGATGTCCTTGAACTTGCGCCTTCGGTCACTGCTGCCGATCCTGACATGGGGGCCGGCCTATACAAGGACCGAGGCCGTCAACGATCTTGTGGCTGCGGTGATTGTCACCATCATGCTGGTGCCGCAGAGCCTCGCCTATGCGATGCTTGCGGGGCTTCCGCCGCAGATCGGGCTTTATGCGTCGATCCTGCCGCTGGTGGTCTATGCGCTGTTTGGTACAAGCCGCACGCTGGCTGTCGGGCCGGTTGCCGTGATCTCGCTGATGACGGCGGCGGCGGCCAGCCAGGTGGCTTCCGTCGGCACGCCGCAATACATCACGGCAGCCATCACGCTCGCCTTCATGTCCGGTCTGATCCTGCTGGCCATGGCGGTGCTCAGGCTGGGTTTCCTCGCCAATTTCCTGAGCCATCCCGTCATCTCGGGCTTCATCACGGCGTCCGGCATCCTGATCGCAGCCAGCCAGCTCAAGCATATCCTCGGCATCAAGGCCGAGGGCGACACGCTGCCGAAGATGCTGGCGGAACTGGCGCATGGGCTGCAGGGCACGAATGCCTACACGTTGATGATCGGCGTCAGCGCGGTCGCGTTCCTGTTCTGGGTCCGCAAGAACCTGAAGCCGCTTCTGGTCCGTGCGGGACTGAAGCCAAGGCCCGCCGACCTCATCGCCAAGGCCGGTCCTCTGGCCGCGATCGGGCTTTCCATTCTGGCCGTGATCATGCTCGGGCTTGACGGGAAGGGCGTCAGGATCGTGGGCGACATCCCGGCCGGCTTTCCCCCTTTCGCCGTGCCATCATTCGACGCATCGCTCTGGCTCCAGCTTTTGCCAGCGGCAGCGCTGATCAGTCTTGTCGGCTTCGTCGAGTCGATTTCCGTAGCGCAGACGCTGGCCGCCAAGCGCCGTCAGCGCATCACGGCAAACCAGGAACTGGTCGCCCTTGGTGGCTCCAGCATCGCTTCTGCGCTGTCGGGCGGATTTCCCGTCACCGGCGGTTTCGCTCGCTCCGTCGTGAACTTCGACGCAGGCGCGCAAACGCCGCTGGCTGGCGCCTACACAGCCATCGGCATCCTGGGCGCGACGCTGTTCCTGACCCCGCTGTTCACGTATCTGCCGCAGGCGGTGCTTGCCGCCACCATCATCGTGGCCGTGCTGTCACTGGTCGACTTCAAAGCGATCAAGCGGACGTTCATCTATTCGAAGAGCGACTTCGCCGCGATGGCCGCCACCATCGCGCTTGTGCTTGGGGTGGGCGTCGAAGCTGGCATCATGACCGGCGTTGCGCTGTCACTGGTGCTGTTCCTGTGGCGTACCAGCACCCCCCATGTGGCGGTGGTCGGGCAGGTTCCAGGCACCGAGCATTTCCGCAATGTCGAGCGCCACGCGGTGCTGACAGATCCCGGCATCCTGTCGTTGCGCATTGATGAGAGCCTTTATTTCGCAAACGCGCGCTTTCTTGAGGACACCATCCATGAGGCTGTGGCCGCGCGGCCCAAACTGGAGCACGTCGTTCTCATGTGCCCGGCGGTCAACGCCATCGACGCCAGTGCGCTGGAAAGCCTCGAAGCCATCGCCGACCGCCTCGCTGCAGCAGGCGTGCAGTTCCACCTGTCGGAAGTAAAAGGCCCCGTGATGGACGGCCTCAAGCGCTCGGACTTCTTCGAGCACTTCAAGGGCACGATTTTTCTTTCGCACTTCGAGGCTATCCAGGTTCTCAAGCAGAAAATTGCGTCGCACCAACCAGCCAGCGGCCACGGAGCGACAACATGAAGCGTTTCGCAACCATTGTCCGTCGTCATGGCTGTGGTGCTGGCGGGTGGTGCCGTCTGCTACCAGCGCGCGCTGAGGCCGGTTGAGGTCGAGGTCGCGTCCGTTGAGCAAACCGTCGACGTGCGGGAGTTCGGCATCGGGACAGTGGAGGCACAGATCCTTTCACGTGTCTGATTCCAGATTTCCGGCAAGCTTTCATGGTCGAGGCCGCTACTCCTCTGGCGGCCAGCGCGTGGGACAGCAAGGCCTGTCCAATGCCTTGCCGCTGACGCCCAGGCGCCACCGACCAGGATGGGATGTGCGAGCATCGCGTCGGGCAGTGCATGGTCTGGAACAGCCGGGTCGAGGAGGCCCAGATCTTCAGCTGGCGAGTTGGTCGTGCGGAGTGCGGAGCGCGGAGCGTGGAGTGACGCCGGCGGCCGCGAGGAGCCCCAGCAGATGCGGACGCGTCCAGCCGGTCTGGGATAGTCGATCACGACGGGCGTGGCCCCTGACGCCTCGATGATCGACAGGACGTTGCGCGATGTCGCGCACTCGGGGTTGTGGTGGATGACGATCATGATGCAACCTCGGGCGGGGATGTCACCTTGGCCGTCATTGTGCGTTTGCGGACCGCGGAGCCCGCCTCGTACCAGCCCTTCGAATCGCCGGCCCTGATAGCGACGGCCATTTGCTTGCCGTCAGATGATCACCTTGCGGACCTTTGCGGTGATCCACTCGCTGATCACCACGGTGACGAGGATGATCAGCAGGATCAGCGACACCTGCGGCCAGGCGAGCGTGTTGAGCGAACCCTCCAGCGCCAGTCCGAGGCCGCCGGCGCCGACCAGCCCGAGCACGGTGGATTCGCGGATATTGATGTCCCAGCGGAAGACGCTGATCGTCGCGAAGGCGGGTAGGATCTGCGGCCAGATGCCATAGCTGATGATCTGCGACCGGTTAGCCCCGGTCGCGCGGATCGCCTCCACCTGTGTTTCGTCGATTTCCTCGATCGCCTCATAGAGCAGCTTGCCGATGAAGCCGATGGAGCGCAGCGCGATCGCGATAATGCCAGCGAGCACGCCCGGCCCCAGCACGGCGACCAGCAGAAGGCCCCAGATCAGCGCGTTGATGGAGCGCGACGCCACGATGATGAACAGCGCGATGGGCCGCACGAACAGCACGCTTGGCGTGGTGTTGCGCGCCGCCAGGAACGCGAGCGGGGTGGCCAGCACCAACGCGATCAAGGTTCCCAGCGTGGCGATGTTGATCGTGTCCCAGATCGCCTTCCACAGCTGGTTGATATAGCTCCAGCGGGGCGGCAGCATGCGCTCGAAGATGTCGGCTGCCTGCCTCGGCGCGTCCCACACGAAGGCCCAGATGGTATCGGCAGTCATGATCCGCCAACAGAACACGGTGATTGCGGCCAGCGCCAACCAGCCGAACCAGCGCCAGCGTTGCTGACCGGGGGTGAGCAGCGTCCAATGCTTCACACCGTCGTTGCCGATCGTGACCGCCATCAGGCCATTGCCTTTCGGATCCAGCCGGAGGCGTACTCGCAGAGCATGACGATGCCGATGATGATCAGCAGGATGGCTGCGGCGCTGTCAAACTCGTAACGATCAAGCGCGGTGTTCAACGTCGCCCCGATGCCGCCCGCGCCGACGATGCCGATAACGGAGCTTTCGCGAAAATTGATGTCGACCTTGTAGGCCGTCAACCCGACGAAACGCTGCATGATCTGGCTGGCAACTGCGTAGTCCATCACCTGCCAGAAGCCGCCACCGGTGGCGCGGATAGCCTCAACCTGGGCAGGATCGATCTCTTCGATGTCATCGGCGATCAGCTTCGACAGGAACCCGATGGTTGACAGCGACAGCGTGAGGAAACCCGCGAAGGTACCAAATCCGAACATCGCCACAAACAGAATGGCAACGATGATCTCCTGAAAGGCGCGGGCCAGCGCAATGATGGACCGGCAAATGCCATAAAGCCAGAGTGGGGCGATATTGCGCGCAGCTCCCAGCCCGATCGGCAGGGCCAGCACAAGGCCGAACACTGTGGCGCAGACTGTCATCGTCAGGCTTTCGATCAAGCCCTGCCGGATGTCATCCCACCGCGAGTTGAAATCGGGCTGCAGGAAACCTGCAAACAGTCGTGCGGCCCGCACCAGCCCTTCGGAAACGCGCGCCCAATTGATGTCCAGCCCACCGACCGCAAGGACCAGATAGGCTGCCGCTGCAAGCGTCAGACCCCAGCGAAGCCAAGCATTCTTGCACAGACGCGGGCGCTGCCAGACGCGGGCAGGCAAAGGCAAGGGTGAAGCGACATTCCGGTCCATGTCAGCGAACGGCCGCTGGATCGAGGCTGAGGCTGGCGACACCGGCGGGGGCGCTGTCTGTTTCCTCTTCCGACTGCGACGACTTCTTCCAATCCTCTTCGCCGTAGATGCGCGTCAGGACTTCCGCATTCAGACCCGATGCCGGACCGTCATAGACGATTTCGCCCGCCCTCAGCCCGATGATGCGAGGCAGGAACATCTGCGCCAGCTCCACGTCATGAATGTTGACAATGCCGGCGAGACCGCGTTCGGCGCAAAGTTCGGTGATCAGCCGCATCACCTGCCGCGATGTCTTCGGGTCGAGGCTGGCGGTCGGCTCATCGATCAGCAGCAACTCCGGGTCCTGCGCCAGGGCACGGGCGATGCCGACCCGCTGGCGCTGGCCGCCGGAGAGCGCGTCCGCCCGCTTGTCGACATGGTCCATGAGGCCGACACGGTCCAGCAATGCGAAGGCCCGTTCGATGTCCGCCTCTGGAAACCGGCGGAACCAACTGGCCCAGAAGCCGACATAGCCCAGACGGCCCGACAGCACGTTCTCCATCACCGTCAGCCGCTCGACCAGCGCGTACTCCTGGAAGATCATGCCGATGCGCCGCCGTGCCTTGCGCAGATCGGCACCGCTCAAACTGCTGAGGGTGACATCCCTCAGGCGGATTGAACCACCGGTCGGTTCAACGAGGCGGTTGACGCAGCGGATCAGGGTCGATTTTCCCGCCCCGGAAGGCCCGATCAAACCCAGCAGTTGCCCCGGCTGCAACGTGAAAGAGACACCACGCAGCGCGGTGTCTCCAGTGGCGTATTGCTTGCTGAGGTCATCAATGACAAGCATCAGGCGCAATCAGCGGCAGGTATACTGGACGCCGACCGACGCATCGACATCGCGCACGACTTTCCAGGCATCGCGATAGGTAATGGGCATAAAGCGCTCGCCGGGCGGGATCTGCTTGCCGAACTCCTCAGCCAAGGCCGAGCCCGGCCAGGTGAAGGTGGCGAAAGCCTCGCTGATTTTCGCCTGCAGATCGGCGCGCAGGTTATGGGCCAAGCCATAGGCCGTTGTTGGAAAGCGATCCGACTCGTAGATCACTTTGAAGGCGTCGCCCTTGACAACGTTGCGAGCGACCATCCGGCGGGCGACTTCGCTGGCGATTGCCGCCACCGGATAATCCTTGTTGGCGACGCCGAGCACAGAGTTATCGTGCCGACCGGAGAACACCGGTGTGAAATCGCGGTTCACTTCCAGCTTGTAGGAATCGCGCAACAGCGCCGAAGGCGCTTTGTAGCCTGAATTGGAGGTCTCTGCGGTAAACGCCACGCGCTTGCCTTTGATGTCCTCCATTTTTTCGATGCCGGAGCCGGGATGCGTGATGAACTGCATGCGGTAGCCGAAATCACCATCATTTGCCGCCATGATGAACATGGGACGGAAGCCAGCACAATTGACCGCGAGCGGCGTCGATCCGGTGTTGAAGCCGGCCACGTGCAGGCGCCCGGCGCGCAGCGCCTCGAGCTGCGCCGCGTTCGACTGCACGGGGAAGAACTGCACGCGTTTGCCGGTCACCCGCGCCATGTGCTGCAGGAAGCCGTCCCAGACCTTGGCATAGACAGCCGGGTCTTCAACAGGTGTGTAGGCGAAAATCAGCACGGGCGGATCGACCTGCTCGGACGCCGCGGGAATGTCGGCGATCATGTCGCCGTCGGTGTCACGGAAACGGGCATCGAGGGCAAGCGCTGCGGAACCGGAGGCGAAGCCGGCAAGCAGGCCGATGATGAGTGTCTTTAGCGTGCGACGTTTGCTCATGGAAGCTCCCTGGGTGTGGATGGACTGTTGAAAGTGCTGCCCGCTGATGACGGTTGGGTGACAGGAGAAAGCAGAGTGGCTGCGGCAAGCGCGCACAGCGCGCCGACGACCTGCGCCATGATCATGTTCGGCACTATGGCCAGCGCGCGCGTGTTTCGCAACGTTGCGCAGGCGGGCGTTGCGCAGGCGGGATTGTGACAGATCACCACGTCGGTGCCATGAGCCATCATTCGGTGCCATGAGCCATCATCAAGCCGCCCTCTGCAGGGCCAGCGGAGTAGCGCCCTCGAGCCGGGCGATCTCGGTCAAGGCAACCTTCAAGCTGCCGAGGTCCAGGCTGTCGACGGGCAGATTGACGAGGCTCGTCACGCGCGCCGAGAGCTGGCGATACGCATCAAGCATGGCGGCTCGCTGCTCGGGCCCGGGCGCTGCAGCCGGATCGGCGATGCCCCAATGGGCGCTCAGGGGATGGCCAGGCCACGCAGCGCAGTGTTCGCCCTCCGCAGCATCGCAGACCGTGATCACGAAATCAAACGGGGCAGCGTTGGGTGCACTGAACGCTTGCCAGTCCTTGGACCGAAGGCTGGTGATCTCGTAGCCAAGCTCGACCAGCAGCTGCAATGCCTCCGGGTGTGGGGCCTTGGCAGGGCGCAAGCCAGCCGAGACCGCCACAAAACGGCCTTGTCCTTCCCGGTTGATGAGTGCCTCAGCCATGAGCGAGCGGGCCGAGTTGGCGGTGCATAGAACCAGCACCCGGTAAGGCTTTGTGTCAGAGGCCGCCTGCCGCACAACCGGAACCACGGAACCACCCACAGTATCCCGGCCGCCGATGGCAAACGCGATCGAGAGATTGGCCAACAGCGTCGTGCATGATGGGGGGTCGAGCGCGAAGATGACCTGGCGACCATCGCGCCGCGACCGAAGCAGCCCGGCCTTCTCCAGCAGCGCCAAATGGGTTGACATGGTATTATGCGGCACCGCGACCAGCCGCGCGATATCGCCCGCGGGCAAGCCGAATGGCTGGTATCGCGCCAGCAGGCGTATGAGCTCCGGATCGATTGCTCGTGAGTGGCTGGTCATGGCCTCGCCTTTGCCTGATCAGTCCTTCAGGCCCCGATCCTTGCCGATCGTGTCGATCTTGGCTTGCAACGTCACCTTGTCGAGATCGCGCACGGGCAGCGCCGTGAAGATCGAGACGCGGTTGTTGAGCATCCGGTAAGCGTCGGCGAAAGCAAGGGCGCGCTGCGCATCGTCGCCCGTTGCCTTCACCGGGTCGGGCACCGGCCAATGGGCGCTCAGCGGCTGCCCCGGCCAGGACGGGCACTCCTCTTTCGCCGTCACGTCGCAGACGGTGAAGACGAAATCGAGCGCGGGAGCCCCCTTGGCGGCGAACTCTTCCCAGCTCTTGGAGCGCAAGCCGGAGACATCGAAGTTAAGCCGCGACAGCAGGTTGAGCGCCATCGGCTCCACCGTTCCGCTCGGATGCCTGCCGGCGCTGAAGCCGCGAAAAGTGCCCGCTCCAATGCGGTTGATGATGGCTTCCGCCATGATCGAACGGGCGGAATTGGCAACGCACAGAAACAGCACGTTGTAAGGTCGATGATCCATCGTGAGTACCCTTCGTTTGTTCGACGATTATCGACGTATCAAGATCCGGTAACAGTGGCGTGACAGCGTGTGGCTTATGTCGTCAAAGGCGTTGTCCGCGCCGTCTTCGGCAGAGCCTGTGTCGCCAGCCAGCACGTGGCGAGCATCACCCCAGACCCGATCAGGCACGCGCCGATGCCACCCCATTGGTAGAGCAGGCCAGAGAGCAACGTGCCGGCAAAACGGCCGGCAGCGTTGGCCGCGTAGTAGAAGCCCACATCCTCGGCAGCTTTCTCGGATCCCGCATAGGCGAGGATCAGGTATGAATGCACCGACGAGTTGACCGCGAAGATCACGCCGAAGAGGCAAAGGCCCGCGACCAGAATGATGTCAGGGCGCGGCGGCGCAAGGGCAAGGATCGCAGCGAGCGCGAACGGCACGATCATGAGCATCAGTGACCAGAGCCTGGCGGCGGGCACCTCGTTCGACAACCCATCCGCGCTGCGCCTGATTACAGCGGGGGCGGATGCCTGCACCAGTCCGTAGCCGATGGTCCAGACAGCAAGGAATGCCCCTACCATGGGGAACGTCCAGCCATTGGCATAGAGAAACACTGGCACGCCGACCACGAACCAGACATCGCGTGCGCCGAACAGTCCGATGCGGGCGAGTGCCAGCAGGTTCACGCCACGGTTCTTGCCAAACAGTTCCCTGCCCGATTTGCTGGCCTTGGACTTGCCCTTGAGCGCGGGCAGCGACAGCATGACGCCGGCGAGCACAAGCGCCAGAGCGCCCGCCATGAGCCAAAGTGCCAGTGAGAACCCGAAGGCTTCGAGCAGCACACCGCCAAGAAAGAAACCCAAGCCCTTCATGGCGTTCTTGGAGCCGGTAAACCAGGCGACCCATTTGAACAGCCGGCCCTGCCCATCACCCTTGGCCTCGGCTTCCGTCAACTTGATCGCGGACTTGGACGCTGTCTTGGTGAGATCCTTGGCGACGCCGCAGATGCCTTGTGCCAGCACCACCCAGGTAACGAGGAGGGCCGCCTCCCAACCCGGATTCATGGCGGAGAGTATGAGGAAGCCGATGATCTGGGTCGACAGCCCCACGATCAGCATGCGCTTGATGCCGTGCTTCGAGGCCAGCCAGCCGCCGATCATGTTGGCCAGGATGCCCGCCGCCTCATAAAGCAGGAAGAGGAAGGCCAGCGTGAACGGCGAATAGCCAAGCTTGAAGAATGTGAACAGCACCAGCATGCGCAGCGCGCCGTCGGTCAGCGTGAAGCCCCAGTAGGCCGCCGTGACGATGGCATAATTGCGCAGGCCCGCACCGGAAGCGGGCTGCGGCGCGACAGGGGCGCCCTCAGCCATGCTTACAAGCCCTGCGCATCGAGGTGGCAGGCCAGATCGACCATGCGGCAGGCATAACCCATCTCGTTGTCATACCAGGCGTAGACCTTCAGCATCGTGCCGTCGGTGACGAGTGTCGATAGCCCGTCGATGATGGCCGAGCGCGTGTCGCCCTGGTAGTCGATCGATACCAAAGGCCTGGCCTCGAAACCAAGGATGCCGGCAAGCGGCCCGGCTTCAGCGGTCTTGAACAGATCGTTGACCTCGGCGGCCGTAACGGCGCGCGCCATCTCGAACACGCAGTCGGTCAATGAGGCGTTAAGCACTGGCGCACGCACGGCATGGCCATCGAGCTTGCCCTTGAGTTCGGGGTAGATCAGCCCAATGGCCGTGGCGCTGCCGGTCGTGGTCGGCTGCAGCGACAGCATGGCCGAACGCGCCCGGCGCAGATCCTTGTGCGGCGCGTCGACCACGACATTGGTGTTGGTTGGATCATGGATCGTGGTGATCTGCCCGTGCCGGATGCCGATGGCCTCATGCAGCACCTTGACCACAGGCGCGAGGCAATTGGTGGTGCAGGAGGCAGCGGTGACGATGTCATGTGTCGCGCGATCGTAGAGCTGCTCGTTCACGCCGACGACGATGTTGAGCACGCCGTCCACTTTGACCGGTGCGGCAACGATGACCCGCTTTGCGCCCCGCTGAAGATGCCCTTCGAGTGTCTTGCGATCAAGGAATTTGCCGGTGCATTCCAGCACGAGATCGACGCCGTGGTCGCCCCACGGGATGTCGGCGGCGGCCTTGTGCTCTGTGAACGCCAGACGCTTGTCGTCGATGACAACCGCGTCCGCACCATCCGTTTCGATGTGGGCTCGCCAGCGTCCCTGCATGGAATCGAATTGCAGCAAATGCGCTGTCGCAGCGGCTCCGCCCTTGATCTCGTTGAGATGGACAACCTGCAGCCGATTGCCCGCCCGTGGATCGTCCGCCGGTCGATGCGCCGCACCCATTGCCGCGCGCAATGCAAGTCGACCAATGCGGCCCATGCCGTTGATGCCAACCCTCATGGCGATATCTCCAAGATCATCGACATGTATGTTGCCAACAGCATGACAGTGTCATGACGAATGCCGCCTGATTGCAGCAGCGGCGCAGGCTTTCGTCCGGCGCATGGCAAAGAAGTGTTCGCGACATCGCCCTACTTGATCGGAATGGCCGTCGCCTTCGCCGGATCGAGCACTTCGGACGGCTTGATCGCGCCATGCTGCGCCAGCATGAACGCCACGACCGCGATCTTTTGATTGTCATCCAGCAGCGTCGGGTCATTGAACGGCATGAGCTGCATATAATCGATCAGCGCCTGGGCGTTGCCAAACTTGGTGCCGATCATCGTACCTTCTCCCCAGATCGGTGTCTGGAAACCGGCACCGCGCTTGCCGTCCTCACCATGGCAGAGTTGACACGTCTCGAGGTAGTGAACGCGTCCATCAGCAACTTGCTTCGATTCCTGTGCTGCCATGGCGCGGGTCAGCAATGTGCCGCTGCAAGCGAGAATAGCGGTGAAACAGACGGTCGAGATGCTTGTGGACAGGCGCATGGGTTGTCGATCTTCGAAGGGGGCCGCGCCTCGAGGCATCGGAACAGGACAGGGGAATGGGAGGGCGCGACCGGGCATGGCGCCCGGCCGCCATCATGCGCAGGCTCAGACCACCTGGATGCGGAACTTCGGGATCGACCAGTTCGCCATACCGAGCGAGTTCAGCGGGATCTGCTCGGGCTGCGTCACGCCCGCGTTGTCGGTCGTGCGCGTTTCGATGGCATTGCCAAGTTGTTGCCTATGGCTTTCAAGGAGGCAGCGGGTACAATTTCAAGCTGCCATCTCGCGGCAATAGTCGTTCCACAGACCGAAGGCGTCTGTTCGGGCGTGGCGGTATGAGCTGGCTGTTAGGCGATAGCG
>JAPLOV010000220.1:0-12918 GCA_026400565.1 Hyphomicrobiales bacterium
GTTCTTGACGACCTTGACGCGGGTCTGGTTGCCGATGGCCTCGTCGCGTTCCTTGATGGTAGAGGTACGGCGGATGTCGAGGCGCACCGAAGCATAGAACTTCAGCGCGTTGCCGCCCGTGGTGGTTTCGGGCGAGCCATACATCACGCCGATCTTCATGCGGATCTGGTTGATGAAGATGACCATGGTGTTGGAGCGCGAGATCGAGCCCGTCAACTTGCGCAGCGCCTGGCTCATCAGGCGGGCCTGTTGACCAGGCTGCACTTCGCCCATCTCGCCTTCGATTTCCGAGCGTGGTACCAGCGCAGCTACCGAATCGATCACCAGAACATCGATCGCGCCGGAGCGGACCAGCGTATCGGTGATCTCGAGCGCCTGCTCACCGGTATCGGGCTGGGAGATCAGCAGGTCGTCCAGCTTGACGCCGAGCTTGCGGGCATAGACCGGGTCGAGCGCATGCTCGGCATCGATGAAGCCGCAGACACCGCCCTTCTTCTGGGCCTCGGCGATCGTGTGCAGGGCCAGCGTGGTCTTGCCGGAGTATTCCGGCCCGTAGATCTCGATAACGCGGCCCTAGGAAGCCCGCCAACGCCAAGCGCGATGTCGAGGCCGAGCGAGCCGGTGGAGATCGTCTCGATTTCGACGGCCTGCTGGTTCTTGCCCAGCCGCATGATCGAGCCCTTGCCGAAGGCGCGCTCGATCTGGGAGAGCGCGGCGTCCAAAGCCTTGGTCTTGTCCATGGAAGAGCCTTCAACAAGTTTGAGATTCGCTTGAGCCATTGTCGGCGTCCTTATGGCATGGGGTGATGTGGGTCACAACGCGTCTGAACATCGTTGTCGGGAATGTACCATCTTTGTTCTCACAGTAAAGTTCTTTTTTTGTTCCTCTGCCGGCAATGACAGGTCGGGCATCCCGAGGGCTGGTCCTGCGCGCGGCGGCGCAATGCTGGTCGGGTGTGTCAGCGCAGCAGGCGGGCGACTTCCTGGCGTACGAAGGGCAGTAGCTCGCGGTCAAACCACGGGTTCGCCTTCAGCCAGGCATTGTTGCGCCAGGAGGGGTGAGGCAGGGGGATGATGCGCGGCGTGCGGCGCACATCGTGGATGGCTTGCCAGTTCTGTACCATCTCGGTCAGCCCGCCGCCGCCGCCGCGCCGGCCCAGATGCCATTCCTGCGCATGCTGCCCGATGGCGAGGATGAGCTGGACGTCGGGCATGCCCTCGAACACCCTCTCACGCCAGAGAGGGGCGCATTCGCGGCGCGGGGGCAGGTCGCCGCCCTTGGCATCCTGGCCGGGAAAGCAATGGCCCATGGGCACGATCGCGACCTTCGCGGCATCGTAGAAATCGGCCTCGCTGAGACCGAGCCAGGAGCGCAGGCGGATGCCGGACGGGTCCATGAAGGGCTTGCCGGTGGCGTGGGCCAGCGTGCCAGGGGCCTGGCTGGCAATGCACAGCCGGGCCGTGGTGCTGGCCTGGATGATGGGCCTGGGCTCGTGCGCCAGCGGCTTGTCCTTGCGCGGCATGTCCTTGCAGACGCGGCAGGCGCGCAGATCGGCCAGAAGCTCGTCAAGCGTGACGGTGAGGGTTTCGTCGGATCGGATCTTGCGGGGCATGGCCCTGTCTACAGCATGGACGGGCGGCGTCTGTCACGCCCCGCAGGGCTGCGAAAGATGCCAGTGGCAAGCGCCATTTTTCAGGCCGCCCAGCTCGGGCGGGCCAGAAGTGCGGCGTGCCAGCGCATCAGGTGCACCAGTTCGGGCAGGATGGCGATGCGCGGCACCCGGGCAAAATCGAGGCTGACGCCTCCGGTGATGTCGGCAATGCTGAAGCTGTCGCCGCAGATGAAGGGACGGCCATCAGCCAGATGGCGGTCGATCAGCCCCATCTGCTCCAGCGCCCGCGCGCGGTTGGCCTCGCCCCAGGCTAGCACCTGCGGCACCTCGCGGTGGGCCATGTGCGGGCTGGTGTGCCGGAAGGTCTGCGCGATGTTCGTGTAGAGCCCCAGTTCGAGCCGCCGGTTCCACATCTCCACCAGCGCCCGCTCGCGCGCCCCGGTGCCGAACAGGGCCGGGGCGGGCTGCAGCTCCTCGAAATAGCGGCAGATAGCTACCGATTCGGCAATCACCGTGCCGTCGTCCAGTTCCAGCGCCGGCGTGCCCATCCAGGGGTTGAGGCCCGCATAGGCCGGCTCCCGGTGTTGCAGCGCCGCCAGATCGAGTTGCACCAGTTCGGGCATCGGCAGGCCCTTCTCGGCAATGAAGATGCGGGCGCGGCGCGGATTCGGCGCGCGGGTCACGTCATGGAGCTTCATGGGCAAGAACAGTCCATCAGATCCTCGGCAGAGGTCAGCAAGCCATGACACGAGACCATTGCCGGGCCGCAAGGTCAACCCGTGCCCGTGCGGGGGCGGCCGTGTGCGCAGGCCAAAAAAAGACCGCCCTGGAAGGCGGCCTGGAGGTGTAGCTTTGTATCCAAATCCAGGAGGAACAGGATCAGGTTAACCGATCTTGTGCACTGCAACAGTAGGGACGATTGCTTAAGTCCATGTGCGGAGGTGGGGCATCCGAACGGCCTTCGCGCAGACAAGGTCTTCATCCGGCCTCCGGAAGAGATGGGCCCCGCCTCGACGGCCACCTGATCCCCTGCGGCGATTCCGAAGGCGAGACCGTCGTTCAGGCCCGGCTGTCCCGGAGGGTCTTCCGGGCCCGCCGAATGCCATCAGTGATCCATCGTCCTGACTGCAGGAACTGCACAGGCGATGTCTCGGTGAACTTCGCCGCAACATGGGCCCCCTCATTGGACCGTCCGGTGACGTCCTCGGCGCCAGCCGGGTTCTTGAAGAACACGACCATGGTGCCTTGCGGGTCGACACGCAGGTCGGCCTTCAGGCCCGCAGCCAGTCCGGCATGAAGCAATGTCTTTGGCGTGAAGGTATGGACGTGGGCGAAGTGGAAGTGCTGGAAGGATTGGTCGCGTTTCGCCTCGCCGTTTGGGACCGCGATGTAGATCGCTCCATCGTCGGCCAGCCAGTCACGGAGGCGCTTCAGCGCCGTTATGGGTTCGCGCAGGTGCTCGAGGACATGGTGGGCTGTGATGACGTCGAAACCGCCTACTGGAAGCTCCACCTCGCGCCATGGCTTCGAGATGACCTCGACGCCATAGACTTTGCGTGCATGGGCAGCAAAGCTTTCACCCGGCTCAATCCCCGTAACGATGTGGCCTTCCCGTTGCATTACAGCCAGAAATTTACTGGAGCTGGAGCCAAAGTCGAGCAGGCGGCTGGAGGATTTCAAAACTGGCGCGAGGATCGCGTACCGCGTAGCGGCCTCACGGGCACTGCGCTTGAGATGGAACCTGGGAGGGCTGCCGGACGAGGTGCGGCCACTGGTTGAGGCCGTCAACGATGCGCTCTCGCGCCTGCAGCAGGCCCTTGAGCATGAGCGGGCCTTCAACGCAGAGGCGGCCCACGCCTTGCGGACGCCGCTCGCGGTCCTGACAGCCCGGCTTGATGCGATGCCCGGTGATACCGTTGCCGACTTGCGGGCGGATGTTTCCGCCATGACGCGTCTCGTCAACCAGATGCTGGCTTCGGCCCAGGCCGATGCCCTTCACATTCGGGCCGGGCAGGTTTGCGATCTTGCTGCCACCGGGCGGGCAGTTGTGGCGCAGATGGCGGGCTTGGGATCAGGCAGCAGCGACAACTCGCCTTCGAGGGCGAGGCGTCGGTTCTGGTGCACGGCGACCTGATGCGTTGGCTCATGCTGCACGCAATCTCTTGGGTAATGCGATCCGTTATGCCCCGATCGGATCCGAGACCACGATGGAGGTCAGCCAGGATGGCGCGCTTGCGGTGTCGGACCGGGGGCCAAGCATACCAGATGCACACAAGGCTCTGGCTCCGGCCCGTTTCTGGCGTGCCAATCCCGGCGACGGATTGGGCTCAGGTCTTGGCCTTTCGATCGTCCAGCGCATTGCAAAGGCTCATGGGGGTACGCTTCACATTGAGGACCGCCAAGGCGGCGGTGCCAGAGTGGTTCTGGCAACGCAGGTTCTGGAAGGCGGGATCGTGCCCGGCGAATCTCG
Source organism: Hyphomicrobiales bacterium (assembly GCA_026400565.1). GTDB lineage: Bacteria > Pseudomonadota > Alphaproteobacteria > Rhizobiales > Beijerinckiaceae > Allobosea. The sequence goes on from JAPLOV010000220.1 coordinate 4,083, forward strand.
GCAACCGGCAGCGCAACAAGGACGCAGTGCCGGCTTCGAGCATCAGAAGCACAGTCGTTTGCGCGCAAGCCGGGCCTGAAGGTGGCTCCTAGCTCCTCGGATTGGCTGCGCGGTATTCCGACGGCAGCACGAAGCGGCCGCTCCACAGACCAAGCTGCTCGCGGCGAGCCGCGCCTTCCGCGCTGCGGTAGTCGCCATAGTCGACGGCAATGCCCTCGCGCACCATGGCCTCGTTGAGGACCTCGTCGCCGCGCTGGCAGCGGCCCAGCAGGCGGCCATAGCGATCGTTGCCCTCGATCCGGCAGATCACCGCGCCACGCTGGAGGCGGGCGCGCAGCCAGTTCTTGGCCGTGACCCCGCAGGCATAGTCCCGGCCGACGCGGTTTTGGCAATACTGGCTGATTTCCGGCGCATCGATGCCCTTGAGCCGGATTTCGCGCCCCGCCACCCTGAGCGAGTCCCCGTCGATTGCCTCGCCGAAACCGGCGATTTCCTCAGGCACGGTCCAGGCTTTCTCGATGGCGCGACCGGCCAGCACGAGCAGCACCAGCGCGCCGGCGCCTGCCAGCCATTCCACCAGCTTGCTCCTGTGCCGTGGAGCCCGCCTTGCCCTGAATTGTCCGAACCGCATCAGCAAGACATTAACGATTCCCATGCAACGTGACAGGTGGCGTGGTGATGCGTGTTGCGTCGCGTAAGAGTGGATCGATCGGCAGAATGTCGGGGCGTCTGACCAGTGAAACTGTCCAGATCGTGCCTGCCGCTGCCGTCAACGGCCGCGTCACCGATGAGGATCGCATCGGCCAGCGCCGCCAGTTTGGCCGCAATCTCCAGACCGTGCGCGAGCGGCTGACATCGGCCAGCGGCCTCGAACGCTCCTTCGAAACCGAGTTGCTGCGCCAGTTTGCCGAGAAGGCGACCCGCACCTCCAGCGCCATCCTCGCAGTCCTGACCGTGACGGTGGCCTCCATTGCCACGATCTGGCTGCGCCCGGATTTCATCGGCATGTGGGCCCTGACCGGCCTGCTGACCTGCGCCCTGTCCTTTGTGATCTCGCGCCGGCTGCTCGCCACCATGGAGGAGGCAACCAAGGGAACGCGGCGTGCGTTGGTTGTCCTGACCGCGCTGCAGGCGGCCGTCTGGGCCGGGCTGGTGCTGATGTTCCTCGGCGTGCCCGAACCCGCTGCCAAGGTCTTTGTCGTCTCGGCGCTGATGTTCTACGGCTCGGTCGTGGTCATGAGTACCTACACGGTGCCGCTCGCGGTCTATCTCGCCATCGGGCCATTGGCCCTTGCCCTGTCGCTGTTCGTGTTCATCGACCGCGACATGGGCATGATCACCATCGCCGGCGTCGGCATGATCGGCCAGGCCTTCTTCCTGTTCCTCGCCAACCGGCTCTATTCCCAGGCGGTCGCCACGCTCGAATTCCGCGCCGAGAAGGACATCCTGATCGCCCAGCTTGAAACCGCGACGATCAACTCGGAGGACGCACGCCGCAAGGCCGAGGATTCCAACCTCGCGAAATCGAAGTTCCTCGCCACGATGAGCCACGAACTGCGCACGCCGCTCAATGCCATCCTGGGCTTTTCCGAGGTGATGAAGCAGGAGGTCTTCGGGCCGCATTCCTCGCCGTCCTACCGCGAATATGCCAGCGACATCCATTCGAGCGGCCAGCACCTGCTCAACCTGATCAACGAGATCCTCGATCTGTCGCGTATCGAGGCGGGCCGCTACGAGCTCAAGGAAGAGGCTGTCAACCTCGCGCATATCGCCGACGAGTGCCTTCATATGCTGACCTTGCGCGCCAAGGGCAAGAACCAGGTCATCCGACAGGCGGTCGAGCCCGACCTGCCCAGGATATGGGCTGACGAGCGCGCCATGCGCCAGATCATCCTCAACCTCTTGTCGAACGCGGTGAAGTTCACACCGCAGGGCGGCGACATCGCGCTGAAAGTGGGCTGGACGGTCAATGGCGGGCAGTATGTTTCTGTCACCGACAATGGCCCGGGCATCCCAGAAACCGAGATGAACACGGTGCTGTCAAGTTTCGGGCGTGGCTCGCAGGCGATCAAGACTGCCGAGGAAGGCTCAGGCCTCGGGCTGCCCATCGTCAAGGGTCTCGTCGACTTGCATGGCGGCAGCTTCACCCTGAAATCAAAGCTCCGCGTCGGCACCGAGGTGATGTTCAGCTTGCCCGCCAGCCGCGTCATGGACACGCTGCCGGCCATCCATGAGGACGCTCGCCGCCTGGCCTGAGCCTGCGGGCAGGACATCCGGCGAGCAGCAAGGCAACGGCCTTGGGCAGGAATTGACAGCCCAAGGCTGATTCCGTAGGTTTTGGCATCGATTGTGAGGCCGAATGATCTGGTCCAAGCCGCTTTTTTCCACCGAAACAGGTGCGCCAATCCAGCCATCTTTCTCCACCGAAACATCGAGACAAACCCGGTTCCGCGGAGGGCGGACCGACATCACCACTGACAAGAAGGCAAGACAGACATGGCAAGCGGCACCGTGAAATGGTTCAACGCCACCAAGGGCTACGGCTTCATCCAGCCCGATGACGGCTCCCAGGATGTGTTCGTCCACATCAGCGCCGTCGAGCGTGCAGGCCTGCGTGAACTGCGAGATGGCCAGACGATCAGCTACGGGCCAACGCCCCGGCTTTCTCGTGCCGTGCACACGCCCTGTCATCATGCCCCAAGCCGGCATCCCCGCCTGGAGCCGGGATCACAGGCCACTGCCCCCGATTGCGGCTGTCAAGCCGCGCGGTGCCCGGTTCGACCCCGGTTCAAGGCCGGGATGACGGCGAGCGGATCCGCCCAGGCAGAGGAAGCTGAGAGGGTCGCACCCCAAGCCAGCACCCCTCAAAACAGGAAATACCGCTGTGCCATGGGCAGCACCGCCATGGGCTCGCAGACCAGCAGTTCTCCATCTGCCGTCACGGCGTAGGTTTCGGGGTCGATCCTGATATCCGGGGTGGCGTCATTGTGGATCATGCTTTTCTTGGAGATGCCGCCGCGCACGTTGCCGACCGCGACGCACTCCTTGGCCAGACCCAGCGCCTCCGCCCCGCCATTGGCCACGAAGGCCTGTGACACGAAGGTCAGGCTCGTCGCCGTCATGGCCTTGCCGAAGGTGCCGAACATCGGGCGGTAATGCACCGGCTGCGGCGTTGGGATCGAGGCATTCGGGTCGCCCATTGGCACGGCGGCAATCGTGCCGCCCTTAATCACCATCGAGGGCTTGATCCCGAAGAAGGCCGGGTCGAACAGCACGAGGTCCGCCAGTTTGCCCACGGCGATCGAGCCGATGTGCTTCGAGATGCCATGCGCGATGGCCGGGTTGATGGTGTATTTGGCGACATAGCGCTTGGCGCGGAAGTTATCGTTGCCCTTGCCGGCATCCTCAGGGAGCGCGCCGCGCTGCACCTTCATCTTGTGGGCCGTCTGCCAGGTGCGGGTGATGACCTCGCCGACGCGGCCCATGGCCTGCGAATCCGAACTCATCATCGAGAGCGCGCCCAGATCGTGCAGGATGTCCTCGGCAGCAATCGTCTCCTTGCGGATGCGGCTTTCGGCGAAAGCCAGATCCTCGGGGATTGACGGGTCGAGATGGTGGCAGACCATCAGCATGTCGAGATGCTCGTCGAGCGTGTTGACCGTAAAGGGTCGCGTCGGATTGGTCGAGGAGGGCAGTACGTTGTGAAGCCCGGCCACCTTCATGATGTCGGGTGCGTGGCCTCCGCCAGCCCCTTCGGTATGGAAGGCGTGGATCGTGCGGCCCCTGAAGGCGGCAATCGTGTCGTCGACATAGCCGCTCTCGTTCAGCGTGTCGGAATGCAACATCACCTGAATGTCGTAATCGTCGGCAACGCTCAGGCAGTTGTCGATCGCAGCCGGCGTTGTGCCCCAGTCCTCATGCAGCTTCATGGCGCAAGCCCCGGCCTCGATCATCTCGATCAGCGCGGCAGGCGTGGCGGCATTTCCCTTGCCGGAAAAGGCCAGGTTCATCGGGAAGGAATCGGCGGCGCGCAGCATCTGCGCCATGTGCCATGGGCCGGGCGTGCAGGTGGTTGCCGAGGTTCCCGCCGAAGGGCCAGTGCCGCCACCGAGCATGGTGGTCAGTCCGCTCATCAGCGCATCCTCTATCTGCTGCGGGCAGATGTAGTGGATATGGCTGTCGAAGCCGCCGGCCGTGATGATCTTGCCCTCACCGGCGATGACATCGGTGCCGGGCCCGATGATGATGGTCTGGCCCGGATCCAGATTGCCGAACCCGGCTTGGATATCCGGGTTGCCGGCCTTGCCGATGCCGCTGATGCGGCCGTTCCTGATGCCGATATCGGCCTTGACGATGCCCCAGTGGTCGAGGATCACCGCGTTGGTGATGACGGTGTCGGCGGCGCCCTCCGCATTGGTCAACTGGCCTTGGCCCATGCCGTCGCGGATAACCTTGCCGCCACCGAACTTGACCTCCTCGCCATAGGTCGTGAAGTCGCGCTCGACCTCGATGTAAAGGTCGGTGTCGGCCAGCCGGACCTTGTCGCCGGTGGTCGGGCCGAACATGTCGGCATAGGCAGCGCGGGACATCTTGAAAGGCATGGCAGGCTCCTTCGCCAGGTTTGCGGAATGGAAGACTGCGGATCAGATCGCGCCGGCGGCCAGCGCCAGCCCCGCGGCAGCAACGCCCGCCCCGGCGAGCCGGGCCGGCCAGTGCCGCCCCGGCGACGCAGGGAGCGCTGCAAGGACAAGGCCCGCCATATGCAGCAGCACACTCGCCAGAATGAAGCCGCCGGCAAAGGGCAGGGGCTGGCCATGCAGTTCCATGCCGTGGGCCGCGCCGTGTGCTATGCCGAACACGGTGATGGCGATCGCTCCCAGCCAAACCGGGGCCTCAAGGCGGAGGGCTATGGCGCTGCCGAGCAGCACGACCGAGGCGAGGATCATCGTCTCCACCGCCGGCACCACAAGCCCGCCTTGCGTCATGGCAAAGCCCGCGGCCATAGCCGCGACGAAGGCGGCAGGCCAGGCCAGCATCGCGCCCCTGCCGCGCAGGGCCGCCCAGAGCCCGACCGCCAGCATCGCCAGCACATGATCGAGCCCTGCGAAGGGGTGGCCCAACCCTGAGGCAAACCCGCCGCCATGGCCCGGATGGGCGAGGGCAGGGGATGCGGCAAACAGCGCGATGGCGAGGGGAAGGATGCGGTTCATGCGGAAGAAGCCTTTCAAGTTATGCCTTGTCGGCAGGACGCTGGACGGTGCGGTGCGCAATGCTGCGGAACAGTCGTTCATAGCGCACCCATCACCTTGCCCTGGAAGCCATAGACATCACGGGAGCCGGCCATTTCCACGAGCGTCACCTCGCGGGTCTGGCCCGGCTCGAAGCGCACGGCGGTTCCGGCGGCAATGTCGAGGCGGAAGCCGCGGGCCTTGCTGCGGTCAAAGCTCAGCGCATCATTGGTTTCGAAGAAATGATAGTGGCTGCCAACCTGGATCGGCCGGTCGCCGGTGTTCGAGATGGTGAGGGTCACGGTCCTGCGCCCGGCATTGAGCGTGATGTCGCCAGCCAGTGTGGTCACCTTGCCCGGCTCCAGCGCCAGGCTGGCCGAACGGATCGGCTCATGCACGGTCACCAGCTTGGTGCCGTCGGGGAAGGTGGCTTCCACCTGCACGTCGTGGATCATCTCGGCAATGCCGTCCATCACCTGCCCGGCGCTGATCACATGCGCGCCAGCCTCCATCAGGTCCGCCACCGAACGACCGTCGCGCGCGCCTTCGATGACGAAGTCGGTAATCAGCGCCACCGCCTCTGGATAGTTCAGCTTGACGCCGCGTTCGAGCCGTCGGCGCGCCACCATGGCGGCCATCGAGATCAGCAGCTTGTCCTTTTCGCGGGGCGACAGCATCATGGCCGGAGCATCCTTGGTTCAGGTTTGCCAACTGCGCGGCAGGGGCGCGCCTGTCAGGTTGATCATGAAGCGGGCGAGGTCAGCCCTCAAGGCCGCCGCATCGGGGGAGAGGAAACGGGCGATCAGCATGCCGTCAAAGCCGCTGACGCCGCACTCCGAAACCGCGTTTGCCAGCGCCGCGCGCGCCGCGTCGAGGCGGGCCGGAGCACCGGGCGCGACCATCAGAACCGTCGCCACCGCCCGCGCGCCGCCGGCAATCGCCGGACGGCTCAGGATGTCGACCACGCGCCCTTCGAGCCGCACATCCTCGGCAAAGATCAGCCGCCCGCCGCGCCGGATGCGCCAGTGGTCGCGCAAGGTGGCCTCATCCAGCGCCTCGCCCATGGCAGCGCGCCCGAAATAGACGCTCTCGCAGGCGATCAGCGTGGCATCGTGTGCGATCTCTGCCTCGAGATGGCGGCGAAGATGGGCTCGCCCGAACAGGATTGCCTCCTGCGGCAGCCAATGCAGCACAGCGCCGGCCCCGATCTTCAGACGGGTGGATACCTCGGTGGCCGGCCCCTGGCTGCGGTAGATTTTCTCGGCGGCCTGGGTGGTCACCACCGCTGCTGCCCCTGCCTCGACCGCGATGGACGTTGCCAGCGCGTCGCCGCCGGTCATGCCGCCGCCGGTGTTGATCAGCACAGCCTCGCAAGACGGGTTGAAGGTGTTGGGGAACCGGGCGCGAAATCCACCGCTCTCGGCCACTTCGGTCCGGACCGTGCGCCCACCGGCGCGGGCAAAGCGCACCCGCACACCGCCGCGTGCCCGCACATAGCCCGGCATGATCGGGAGTGCTGACAACTGCTCCATGGCAAGGCCACCATCGTCGCGTCTCGGAACATCAAGCATGCGTATGGTCTGAACTCCCTGCGCAAATCATCGCGCCTGGCCAATTCACCCGCAAGGGTCGGAGAATGCAGGTGCTGCACGAATTTTGGGCAACAGGGCGTCACTCAGGTCCTTCGGGACGGTGTGTCACGGCACTGTCAGCGCTGTGTGCTCGGAGCACTGGCGCGGGCAAGGTCTGCGATGCTATCGTGAGGATATGTCGCGCGATGGTTTTGCCCTGTCTTCGGTCCATGCTCAGGCCCTTGCATCGGCCCTGGCGCTGCTGCTTGCCAGCCCGATGCTGGTTCAGGCGCAGCCCTCACGCAAGCAGCCCGCGCCCGAAACGTCAGCCGCCGTGCAGGCCTGCCCGGAATTGGGCCCCGGCTTTTTCCGCCAGCCGGGAAGCAGCACCTGCGTCAAGATCAGCGGTTTCGTCCGTGGCGAGGTCAGGGTCCGTGATCGCCGCAGCGAAGTGTTTGCCCCCGCTCCCTTATCCGGTGCGTCAACCCGCATCCAGCCCGCCGGTCGCGCCGATCTCAGGCTGGAAGCCGTGACATCCACGGCCAATGGCCCGTTCCACGCCGTGGTCGAAGTCAGGGGCCCGCTCCCGGGCGCAGGGCACTGACGGGGACCATGCTCACCCGCCACCGCCCGTGTGGCAGCGCTTGATCCCGGATCACGATGCAAGGCGGTCCGCCCGCCACGAACGTCCGCCGAAAGCAAGGACAAACGAGCCAGCCGTCGCAGCCAGCATGATGATCAGGAAGGCTGGCGGCCAAAGCGGCGTCAACGCCCCGGAGGCATAGGCCACCGCCGAGCCGACGCTGAGCTGGACGAAGCCATTGAGGCCGGCTGCAGCGCCCGCCAGATCAGGCCGCACCGACAGCGCCGAGGCCGTGGCGCTGGGAATGGTCAATCCGTTGCCGATACCATTGAGCATCAGCGGCACGAACAGCAGCGCCGGGGCCCATGTGGTCACGAACGGCATCAGCGAGGCAACGCCGACAGCGGCCATGGAAAGCGCGATGCCGAGCGGGATCATCCGCGCCGCGCCGATGCGCTGGCTGAACCGGCCGGTCAGGAAATTGCCCATCATGTAACTGCCGGCCATGATCACGAAAAACGCGCCATAGACATCTGGCCCGGCCTTCATGTGCTCGACCACGGCATAGGGAGCCCCGGCAATAAAGCTGAAGAAGGTCGCCGAGGTCAGTGTCAGGATGGCGCTGTTGATCACGAAGGCCCGCTGGCGCATCAGCACGGGGAAGGCCCTGAACGTGTCCATCACGCTGGCCGGCGGGCCTGTATGTTTCAGGGTTTCAGGCAGTTTCAGCAGCGCGCCCAGCGTCGCGACTACGCCGACCAGCGCCATCAGCGCGAAGATCGTGCGCCAGCCATGGGTCTTTTCGACAAAGCCGCCGACCAGTGGCGCCAGCATCGGGGCCACCACCATCGCCATGGTGACATAGCCTAGGATGCTTGCCGCCTCGTCCTTGTCGCCCATGTCGCGGGCGATGGCGCGGGTCAGCGCGAACGCCGTGCCGGCCCCCACCGCCTGAAGCATCCGGGCCAGCAGCAGCACGACGAGATTGCCCGACAGCAGCCCCACCACCGAACCAGCCGCGAACAGCCCGAGCCCGGCAATGATGCAGGGCCTCCGGCCGATGCGATCCGACAGCGGGCCGACCACAAGCTGCGACAGCGCCACCGCTGCCAGATAAAGCGTCAATGTGAGCTGGATCGTTCCGTAATCGGTGCCCAGCGACCGCGCGATGGCCGGTGTTGCCGGTGCCAGCACGTTGAGCGCAAAGGGCTGCACCGCGCTGCACAGCACGAGAATCGCCAGTGAGGGCCGGATCGGGAGGGGGCCGCTGGTCATGCCGGGTGTCTTTCTGTCCGGCTTTCCTTGGCGCGCACGCGCTGCCGGCGCAAGGTGTAAAGACCGCTGCCGACGATCAGCCCGGCGCCGGCGAGGGCCGGCAGGTCAGGCCATTCACCCCAGACAGCGACGCCGATCACGATGGCGAAGACCAACCCCGTATAGCGGAAGCCTGACAC
>JAPLOV010000220.1:12962-29045 GCA_026400565.1 Hyphomicrobiales bacterium
GCCAGCCCATCAGGCAAACCACGGCCGTGGTCGAGAAGGTCACCACCGAAGACGGGATGTTGACCCCGATCCGGCGCGTCAGCAGATCGCGCACGCCGACCAGGACGGCGCTGGCCAGGGCCACCAGTGAATAGACATTGAACCCGTCGGCTGCGGGCCTGACGATGATCAGCACTCCGGCAAAACCCACGCAAATAGCCAGCCAGCGCCGCCAGCCGACCCGTTCGATGCCGAGCATCGCGGCCATGGCCACAACGATCAGCGAGGCTGCCTGCAGGATCGCGGTGATGTTGGCCAGCGGCAGCTTCGCCAGCGCGGTGATGAAGGTGAAGGCGATGACGCCTTCGAGTAGCCCGCGCAGCACCACCAGCGGCTGGGCCAGCGCCTTCAGATCGCTGAACCGGCCAAAGCTGCGCACCAGGGCCAGCGCCGCTAGCGTGGCGAACAGGCCGCGGACGGCGAGGACCTGGCCGGTCGGATAGGTGGCCGTGGCCAGCTTGACCAGAGCATCGTTGACCACGAAAAGCGCCATGGCGGCCACCATGGCCAACACGCCGCGCCTGTTGCTGGCCAGGGAGGCGCGCGGTGCGAGAGAGGCACGGGCCATCAGCGTGTCATGCCCGGTCGGCCCTAGCAAAGCGCGCAAGGCGGAACGGCGCAAGGTCGAAGCGCGTCGTGCCGGTGATGCTGATGTCGGCCATGATCTCGCCGATGACGCTGGCGAACTTGTAGCCATGGCCCGAACAGCACGAGGCAAATGCCACCTGCTCAGCACCGGGCATGGTGTCGATCACGAAATGCTCGTCGGGCGTCACGGTGTAGATGCAGCCCTTCAGCGCCAGGGCCTCTCCGGTCGCGTCGGGGAAGTAACGTTCGAGCGCGTCCTTGAGAAACTGCACCTGCCGGGCGCTGGGCGTCCGGTCCGGGTGGGATGGATCGATCGGCTCGCGCCCGAAATGCGGCCCGCCGAGCTTGAAGCCGGGGTGTTCCCACAGCGGGAATCCATAGAAGTTGCCTTCCTCGACGGTCAGGATGAACACCGGAAGCCGGCCCATGCGGAACAGCTCGGGGTTCTTCACCGAATACCAGCCAATGGCCTGCTTCACGGTCCTGAGATGCGGGGCCAGCGCCGGGTTGAGCGTGTCCATCCACGCGCCCGAGGTCAGCACCAGCCGTCCAGCCGTGTAGGTGCCCTTGTCGGTCACCACCTTGACCCCGCCATGGGCCGTGGTCGACCATTCCAGCACCGGCTCGTTGGTGCGGATCACCGCGCCTGCCGCCTGGGCCAGCCCGACATGGGCATAGATCGCCCGCTCGGAGGCCACGAAACCGCCATCAGGCTGCCAAAGGCCGATCTGACCCTCTGGCAGGCGGAAGGCCGGAAAGCGCCGCATGATCTCGTCGCGCGACAGCATCTCGTGGACAAGGCCGTGATCTATGCACGAGCGCTGCGAGCTTTCGACGAAACCGGCCCCTTCCGGTGCGATGTCGATCGAGCCGGTGATATGCAGCAGGTCAAGCCCGGCCTTATTGCCGGTCTCGGCCCAAAGTTCATGCGCGCGGCGCACCATCGGCACATATTGTGTGCCTTCGAAGTAGGCGAGGCGGATGATCCGCGTCATGCCATGGGAAGAACCCATGCCGTGGCCGAGATCGAAGCGCTCCAGCCCAAGCACGCGCTGGCCGCGCTGTGCCAGATGCCAGCAGGCCGCCGAGCCCATGCCGCCGACGCCGGCGACGATCACGTCATAGCTGTGTCCCGACATGCCCGCTCTTGCCACCTGTCGCCATGCCGCTTTACCCGCCCCGGCGGCCATAGAGGCACCACCCGGCACCTTGCCGGGTTCGCGTCGCAATATCCGACCCACTGGCTTCGGAACCTGCGTCTTTCTCGTAGGCCAGCCCTGATGGGTGGTCCATGGGCCGGGGCACATGCCAGCATGACAAAAGCGCGCAGGCACAGCTAGAGTCTGCCAGGAAGGCAAATGTTAACCACACGTCAGTCATTGGCCTGTAGCGTTTCGCCATACTTTTTTTATGGATTCTGGGACACATCGCTTTGGCTCGGTCGACAACGATCACGGTTTCGCAGGTTGGCAGTGCAGACACGGCTGCGGCTGTCTGCCCGCACCACAACCATGTCGTGCCTGTGGCACCGCCGGCAATCCCCGGAGTTGCCCATGAGTCTGCTTGAGCGGGCCCGCAAGCTGATCTGGCCAGCGGCGCACGGCGTCGCGGAGGCGGCGCCGGCTCCCGTGGCAAGGGCTCGACCCGCCGAAAAGCGCGCGGCCAACGAGCCGGATGCCGGCCACCTGCATTTTCGCCAGTCGATCGACATGATCGAGCATGATGTCTCGAATGCACTCGACCGGTTGACGTCCTTGATGTCCACCTCCGGGCAGATCACCACCGAGACGGCAGCGGACCTCGAACAGATCCACGCTGGCATGGCGGCCTTGCGCGAGGCGGCGGGCATCGCCAACCGCGATGTCGCGGAACTGGCCGAAGCCTCGGCGCAGGTCTCCAACAGCGCCGCCACTGTCAGCAGCAATGTCGCCCTGGCGCGACAGAGCGTCGATGAAGCCTCGCGCGTGGCCTCCTCCGCCAACGACATCATGTCCAGCCTGTCGACCGCCTCGGGCGAAATCTCCAGCATGGTCGACACCATCGCTCTGATTGCGCGACAGACCAATCTGCTGGCCCTCAACGCCACCATCGAGGCGGCCCGCGCGGGCACAAGCGGCCGCGGGTTCGCCGTCGTGGCGCAGGAGGTCAAGACCCTCTCGGTCGAGACAGCCCGGCGCGTCGCCGACATCCGCAACAGGGTCAAGGTTCTCGAAGATGCCACCTCGCGCTCGTTCGGGGCGATTTCCGATATTGCAGGGCTGATCGGCAACGGTCGGCGAACTGACACGGCGCACGAAAAAGACCGCCCGTTTCATCGAGACGGTGGCCGCCAGGGTTGGCGCGGTCGACAGCGCCGCGACGACCGCGACCGAGCGCAGCCTGCGCGGCTCCGAAGCCTCCGGCAATGCCATCCAGGAAGCGGCCAATGTCTCGCGTTTCGTGGCATCGATCCGGCAGGCCGGTTTCGCAGCACGTCGGCGGCATGACCGTTATCCGCACGAGATGCCGCTGCTCATCAAGGCCGGGCACGGATCATGGCGGGCCTCCACCGTCGACATCAGCCGTGGCGGCACCCTGATCACAAGGCCCGAAACCGTCGATCTTGTCCGCAATGACAAGATCGAACTGGTGTTCGACGGCCTCGGCGAGATTCTGGCCACCGTGGTTGGCGTCAGCCCCGTTGGCCTGCATTGCTCGTTCGATGATCTCGACAACCAGGCCGGGCTGCGCTTCGCCGAATGTGTTGCAGCCGTGCATGACAACTACCAGCCACTCATCAACCGCGCCCAGAAGGCCGCGCACGATGTGGTCGACGCGATGCATAACCTGATCCAGCACGGCGAGGCCACCGAACCGGTGCTGTTCGAAACCTCCTACAGGCCGGTGCCGGACAGCGACCCGCCGCAGTTCGAGACGGCTGGCTTGCATCACCTGCGCGCCATCCTGCCGCCGATCTGCGATGGCGTCCTCAATGAGGATGAGCGCCGGGTCTATTGCGTGGCCGTCGATCGCAACGGCTATGTGCCGGTGCATAACCGCCTCTTCTCGCACCAGCAGCGCAAGGGCGATCCGGTCTGGAACGCCGCCCATTGTCGTGACCGCCGCTTCTATGACGACAGCGCCGGCATCACGGCGGCGCGCTCAGTGCGGTCCTTCGTGATCCAGTCCGTGCGCCGCGACAGGGGCAGCGGAGCGACTGAGCCCGTGCGCGAGATCTCCGTGCCCCTGTTCGTCTGCGACCGTCATTGGGGCGGCCTCAAGCTGGCATTCAGGTTTTGACCGACGCGCCTGGCGCAGCCGGTGCCAGCATTCAGCCGCCCGTTACGCTCATGTGCCGGCCTACAGCAGGCCTGTTGGCGCGCCGGTCGATCACGAAATCATGGCCCTTCGGCTTCCGGGCGATGGCCGCCTCGATGGCGCGCTGCAAGGGCTCGTCGCTTTCGCTGGCCCTGATCACCGATCTCAGGTCAGCCGCATCCTCCTGCCCGAGGCACATGTAGAGTGTTCCGGTGCAGGTCAGCCGCACCCGGTTACAGCTTTCGCAGAAATTGTGCGTCATCGGCGTGATGAAGCCGACAAGGCCGCCGGTTTCCTGAACCCGCACATAGCGGGCCGGTCCGCCCGTCCGGTAAGGGTCCTCGGTCATGGTGAAGCGGTCGAGCAGACGCGCGCGCACCACCGAAAGCGGCAGGAACTGGTCGATCCGCGCCGGCTCGATGTCGCCCAGAGGCATCACCTCGATGAAGGTGATGTCCATGCCGTCGCCATGGGCCCAGCGGATCAGCTCCTCTATCTCGCCCTCATTGACGCCTTTCAGCGCCACGGCGTTGATCTTGATGCGCAGCCCGGCAGCCCGCGCCGCTGCCAGTCCCTCATGCACCTTGGCAAGGTCACCCCAGCGGGTAATCGACCGGAACTTGTCGGCATTCAGCGTGTCCAGTGACACGTTGATCCGCTTGACCCCGCAATCAGCCAGTTCCGCCGCATGCCGCACCAGCTGCGAGCCGCTGGTGGTCACGGTCAGTTCCTCGAGTCCCGCGCCGAGATGCCGGGACAGCGAGCGGAACAGTCTCATGATGTCGCGTCGCACCAGGGGCTCGCCGCCGGTGATGCGGATCTTGCGCGTGCCGCGTGCGATGAAGGCGGACCCTATCCTGTCCAGTTCTTCCAACGTCAGCAGGTCACGTTTCGGCAGGAAGTTCATGTCCTCGGACATACAGTAGACGCAGCGGAAATCGCAGCGGTCTGTCACCGAGATGCGGATATACTCGATCGTGCGGCCGAAAGGATCGACCAGCGGAGGCATGCCAGCCTCGATGCCGGGGGACAACTGCATCATTCTCGTTCCTGTCTCCAGCGCGGCGCCTGAACCTGCCGTTCGCCGCTCTGCGGCGTCAGGCCACTTGCCGGGCCACCCGTTTCGAACCTATCACCACACCATGGGCGACGGCAGCTCCGGACGTCAATGTCCGGCCTTGTCGCACGCGCCACCCTTCGGGACCTTGTGTCATGTCAAACACGTCAACGCCAGACCAGCAGAGCTGGCCCACCGAAATCCGGCTATCGAAGGACAGACGAACGCTGTCGATCAGCTTCGAGGATGGCACGCGCCACGACCTGCCGGCGGAGTATCTCAGGGTCGAAAGCCCGTCAGCCGAGGTGCAGGGCCATGGGCCCAATGAAAAGAAGACCATCGGAGGCAAGCGCGATGTCGAGATCATCGGTGTCGTTCCGGTCGGGCACTACGCCGTCAAGCTGGTGTTCGATGACATGCACGACACCGGCATCTACGGCTGGGACACGCTGTCCGCGATGGGTCGCGACCACCCGGTCAAGTGGCAGGCCTATCTCGATGCGCTGGCACTTGCCGGCCTGAGCCGCGAGCCTGTGCGCCGCCCGCCGCGCGCCTGATCGCGGCAGGCAGCCGGGCCATTGCCGTCGATGATGGCGCGCTATGATCAGTTGTTCTGCGAAATCTGCATGAGACCTTCGAAGGGCTGCATCTCATTCAAAACTGCAGCCCGAATGCTTGAAACCGGCTGGATTTCATTAAGGACGTTGGCGTGTCCGGACATTCGGGCAAGGCTCTGTTAATCTTGCTGGCCGACAACGGAGCCATGTCATCCACAGAGGTTTCGGTCATGCAGGCCCGTGTCATGGAGCATCTGCTCGAGGTCGGTTCCGGTGAGCGTCGTGACGCCCGCCAGCCAGCCGAGCGCATGATCGGTCGCATCGTGGCCTGCGACGGCTCGCGCGCCACCATTGCCGCCTCCGCCACCAGCCTTGTCGGCACGGCGACGGATTTCTGGTCGATTGGCCGGCTGATCTCGATCAGCATGGGCGAGACACGCGTCGTCGGCCTCGTCTGCGAGATGAGCGCCAATGACAGCGCATGGGACGAGAGCATGCAGAACCACATGCAGGTCCGTATCGAACTGGTCGGCGAGATCGTCGAACGCAACGACGGGCGCCTCGAATTCCGCCGCGGCATCAGCACCTATCCCTATCTCGGCGCCATTGCCCACCGCATCCGCATCGCTGACCTGCTGGCCGTGCACGATCTGGGTGATCGCTCGTCCATCGAGGTTGGCTGGCTTTCGCAGGACAGCAGCATTCCTGCCACGATCTGCGTAGACGACATGCTCCGCTGCCACTTCGCCGTGGTCGGCACCACCGGCGTCGGCAAGTCCAGTGCTGTTGCACTCCTGCTGCGTGAGGCGGTCGCCAAGAAGCCGAACCTGCGGGTTCTGGTGCTCGATCCGCACAACGAATATGCCCATGCCTTCCACGGCGTTTCGATCACGCTCGATTCCAACTCGCTCGAGTTGCCGTTCTGGCTGTTCAACTTCGAGGAAATTGTCGATGTCGTCTTCCGCGGACGGGATGCCGTGCAGGAGGAGATCGACATCCTGCGTGAAATCATCGCGATGGCGAAAGGGCGCTTCCGCGTCACCAACGAGACGGCAGCCATGTCGAGCCTGCTGCGCAAGCCGTTCGACGCGTCCAACTTCTCCGCCGATACGCCGGTGCCCTACCGATTCGCCGATCTTTACAAGATCATCGACGAGTATATCGGCCAGCTTGAGCCGCGCTTTCCCCGCTTCCATCTGCGCACCTTGAAAAGCCGGCTGGAAAGCCTGTTCGGCGATCAGCGTTACCGTTTCATGTTTGGCAAATCCACCGTCGAAGATTGCCTCGACCGTGTGATCAGTACGATCTTCCGGATCCCGCACGAGAACAAGCCGATCAGCATCCTGCAACTGGCCGGCATTCCCTCTGATGTAGTCAATTCCGTGGTCTCGGTACTGGCGCGGCTGTCCTTCGACCTTGCCTTATGGAGCGGTGGCGGCTTCGAGGTTCTGCTGCTCTGCGAGGAAGCCCACCGCTATGTGCCCCATGATCGGGGCAATGGCTTTGCGCCCACGCGCGCCGCCATCGCCCGCATCGCCAAGGAAGGCCGCAAATACGGCGCCTATGTCGGCATCGTCACGCAGCGTCCGGGCGAACTCGATCCGACCATCCTGTCCCAGTGTTCGACCGTGTTCGCCATGCGTCTGGGCAACACGCGCGACCAGGAAATCATCCGCGCCGCGATCTCCGATTCCTCTGCCAGCACGATCGGCTTCCTGTCCTCCATCGGCAACCGCGAGGCGATCGCCTTCGGCGAAGGCGTTGCAACGCCGATGCGCATCACCTTCCGGGGCCAGAAGCCGCACGAATTGCCGTCAGCGCAGCACAGCGGGGCCCGCATGCTGCCGGACGAGGCAGAGCGCGGAATCAGCCTGCGTGAGATCATCGGCCGCATGCGAGGCGGCGAAGCCACCGAACGCTTCTGACGGCAGGGTCAGCAATCGGCATTCAGCCCACAAAAAAGGCCGGCGTGAGCCGGCCTTTCGCATCTCTTATGGGGTTCGAGCCCGAAAGCGCGTGCCGTTCAGCGCAGGACGACCACGCGCGAGCCAACCCTGGCGCGCTCGTAAAGATCGATCACGTCGTCATTGACCATGCGGATGCAGCCGGAGGACACGGCCTGACCGATGGTTTCCGGCTCGTTCGAGCCGTGGATGCGATACAACGACGAGCCAAGGTAGAGCGCGCGGGCACCCATCGGATTCTCCGGGCCGCCCGGCATGAATCGCGGCAGATCGGGGCGGCGCTTGAGCATCTGGGATGGCGGGGTCCAGCTCGGCCATTCGGCCTTGCGGGTGATGTTCTTGGTGCCCGACCATTCGAAGCCCGGACGACCGACACCGACACCGTAGCGCACGGCCTGGGTGCTCGACAGCACGAAATAGAGCCGGCGCTCGCGAGTGTCGACGAGGATCGTGCCGGGGCTGTATTTCGAGTTGTATGTGACGATCTCGCGCGGGATCGCGGTTGCCTGCGGCTTGAAGCCTTCCGGATTGGTGAGCAGGGGCTGACGGGTCAGGGGGTCGATTTCAGCGATGGCTGGCGCGGCAAAGCCTGCGCTTATGACCATGGCAGCAATCGCGAAGGCGAGAAGGCGCATGAGTAACCTCGATTAACAGGCAAACGGATCGTAAAAAATCCAACATCACGGAAATGTCTGATTTTCGCCGCAAGTGCAATCCGGATGAGCCCCTTCACGCAAATGTTAGCGCCTTGGCCCTTGACGCGTGGCCGCTGTGCAACAGTGCCGGCGCGCGCCCTTGGTGCTTGACGCGCAAAAGCGTTGCCCTTATCCCGACGGTGAGATCGGGCGCGTAGCTCAGCGGCAGAGCACTCGCTTCACACGCGAGGGGTCACAGGTTCAATCCCTGTCGCGCCCACCATCACCCTCCTTCCTGGCGAACGCACCGACCTCCAGCACCGAATGCTGCCTCGCGCTGATATGCAGAGCTGAATCGCGCGTAGACACGCTCCATAATGTTGCTGTCTTCGAGGCCCGGATAATCGGCAATCTGCTTCATCTGGAAACCTGCCTCGGTCATCCACACCGCTGCCGAATTTCGGAATTCGTGCGGGCTGACCACCATGCCGACACGCGTCCCGGCCGCCCGGATGCCCTTCTTGACGCTCGCGACGCGCTGGCCAGCCCACTCAAATCACTTGCCGTGTTATCGCGCCTTGGTGCGCCTCATGCAGCGCAGCCCGTGCCGAGCCATTCATGGGCACGGTCGCCCGGCCCTTGGCTGTCCTGCTTTGCTCTGGATCGTCCAGATGGATCAGCCCGGCAGCGAAGTCGATCCGGGTCCCATATCCGATCGAGGATGGCGCCCATGCGGCCAGCCGTGCCGATCGCGACGGGGTGCCAGCCGCAGAGCATCAATAGCGCATAGCGCTTAGACGGGAGGCCATTCGATATCGAATAAGCCTATATGGCACTGTTCGATCATCGCCATTCTGGCTATCCTTCCGGCACGTCATCAGGTTTGCGGCCATGTTCCGCGACCCGTCCGGAGGATCCTGCGTGAACATCATCGACCTGAAAGGCCGCGTGGCCATCATAACCGGAGGCGCGCGGGGCATCGGTTTTGCCGCAGCCGAGCGGATGCTTGCTTCGGGCGCGACGGTTGTCATCTGGGATATTGACCAGGCGGCACTCGATCGTGCGATGGCCAGCTTGGGCAAGCTCGGTACCGTCTCAGGCGACATCGTGGAACTCACCGATGAAGCATCCATCGCGGCAGCGACCAAAGCTGCCTTGGCACGTCACGGAAAGATCGACATCCTCGTCAACAATGCTGGCATAACCGGTGGCAATGCCAAGCTCTGGGAACTGGAGCCAGATGTTTGGCGGCGTGTTGTCGACGTTAATCTCGTCGGTCCGTATTTGACCTGCCGTGCAGTCGTACCGGAGATGCTGAAGACCGGCTATGGCCGCATCGTCAACATTGCCTCAATTGCGGGTAAGGATGGAAACCCCAATGCCTCGCATTACTCAGCATCCAAGGCGGGGCTGATAGGGCTCACCAAATCGCTTGCCAAGGAATTGGCGACATCGAACGTTCTGGTCAACTGTATCACACCTGCGGCGGCAAAGACCGAAATCTTCAACCAGATGAAGCAGGAACACATCGATTTCATGCTCTCAAAAATTCCGATGAACCGCTTTCTGGAAGTCAATGAGGCAGCGTCGATGATCGTCTGGCTCGCTTCTGAGGATTGTGCATTCTCCACCGGCGCGGTGTTCGACATCTCGGGCGGGCGAGCTGTCTACTGATGGCAAGGAGCCTTGGCGTTCTCACCATAAGGCAGGTCAGGGCCTATACCGTTCGTCATGGGGGTGCTGACGATCGCGATCAAAAGGGTGCTCGATTAGATCGACGCACAGATCACAACACCAAAGTAGCGTCATCCGGAATACAGACAGACGCGGACATCTTTCGCAAAGAATGTGCCGGGTTCCCTCGTCGTCGAGATCGAGACCAGCGATGGACACAATCGCCTTGAGGCTAGGCAACACGAAAATCAGACCCTCGGATATTGCTCTGTCGACGTGACGGCCGAGACTGCAATCGCGCCGTCTGGCCCTTTTTTGGTCTTTTTTGGGCGGCTGTTTGCCGCGCGGAGTCAGAAGGTCAGCGTAGAACAGGATTAAAATATCCAAAAAATCAGTCCTTGGGAGGATGAGAAATGAAGCGTCTACTGATTGGAACGGTGTCTGCGCTGGCCCTTCTGCTGCCTGGTGTCGCAATGGCTCAGGAAACAATCAAGGTTGGCATTCTGGTCGCGTTAGAAGGTGCGTTCGCGGCTGGTGGCGCCGATGGCGTGCGCAACGTCGAACTCGCACTCAAGCAGGTCAACAACATGGCCGGCGGCAAAAAGATCGAAACAGTGGTCGCTGCGACAGACACGACAGTCGATACCGCTATTCGTCAGGCGCGCAGGTTGATCGAGCAGGACAAGGTCGACATCATCCTCGGGCCACTTTCAGGCTCCGAAGGGATCGCGATGCGCGACTTTGCCAAGACGATCCCGGGCAAGACTGTGATCAACGGCGTTTCCGGTGCGCTTGAAACAACTTGGGTCGACCCGGCCAAAAACTTTTTCCGGTTCAACCTTGACGGTGCACAATGGGGCTCAGGCCTCGGTACCTATGTGGTGAAAACCAAAGGTTGGAAGCGTGTTGCCACTGTGACTGCCGATTATTCCTTCGGATACACAAACTTCCTCGGCTTTGCAGCCGACTTCTGCCGTGCGGGTGGCGTGATTGCTGAACGGCTCTGGGTGCCTCTCGGTGCCGCCGACTTTGCCGGCGTGATCGCCAAGCTGCCTGACAACGTTGATGCCATTTATCTTGGGCTCGGTGGCACGGACGCCATCAACTTCCTCAACCAGTATCAGCAGGCCGGAACCAAGATCAATTTGATCGGCGGCACCATCATGGCGGATCAAACCGTACTCACGTCACGTGGGCGGGCCAAGGACGCGCTGGTCGGCACGCCGATCTCCGGGCCGATTGCCAACGACAACCCCGCTCCTGAATGGACCAGTTACGTTAAGGCCTATCAGGATGCCTTTCCTGCCGATCGGCGCTTCCCATCACCTTCCCTGTTTGGGGTAGGCTATTACAAGGCGACGCTCGCCATGATTGCCGGCCTCAACGCCGTCAACGGTGACCTGAGCGGCAATCAGGAAAAGTTCCATGCGGCGTTGGCCTCGCTCAAGCTCAAGACCCCGCTGGGCGAAATCTCTTTGAATGAGAATCGTCAGGCGACCGGCACTGTCTTTATCAACGAGGTGGTGGAGGGACCAGGCGGCACCCTCACGATCAAGAATGTCGGAAAGGCTGAGGGGGTGACACAGACGCTTGGCATGACACCTGATGCGTTCCGCGCCATGGGCCTACCCTCCCGTACAGTGCCTGATTGCAAGGCGCTCGGTGGCGGCTGAGTCTCGGCTAGCGTCGACAGAACCCCGGGTTCGGACTTTCCGGACCCGGGTATTCTCAATTGTGATCATTTGAGGCTTGAAGGGCTTGCCTGTTTGGGCAGACAGCAGCGGTCTACAGGGTAGTCGATGGCACTGATCAATTTCCTCACCCGCGTCTATTTTGCCGACCGCGTGCTGGAAGATGCTCTTGCCGAGCAAATGAAGATACTTGGTATCGCGCGACCATTGATTGTAACAGATGAAGCTGGCGCAACGGATGAACCGCTGTCGCGCGTGGTTGATGCACTCCCGCCCGGATGCGCATCATCGATCTGCTACGTAAAAGTGTCGCCAACCATTGATGTCATGGTTTCCGACCTCGAACTTGAACAGATCAGGATAGCTTCGAACGATCATGACTGTGACGGTTTCATAGGCCTTGGTGGCGAACCTGTTCTGCGCTTGGTACGGCGCGCGGTCTATCAGCGGACCTATCGCGCGTATGAAGGTCCGGCGCGTGCGTTGCAGTCGTCCGCCTTTCGCAAATGCGCTCCCCTCATCGCTATCCCAACCACATCCGCCTGCGTTGGCCTGCAGCCGATCCTGGCGCATGAGGCCCGCGGCAGTAGGCGAATGAGCGCAGTTGATTGCACTATGCTCCCCGATGCAGTGCTGTGTGATCCGACCCTCACAGTTGAACAAGACGCCCATGCAACCGCTGCTGCAGGCATGGACGCCTTAACGCACTGTCTTGAAGCCTATCTCGGCATGACATGGAACCCGCCCGCAGATGGTATCGCGCTCGATGGTATTCGGCGCGCGATGGGCAATCTCGATCAGGCCGTGCACGATGGAAGCAACCTTCGCGCCCGACGCGAGATGATGGCCGCTGCACTCGATGCTGGCCTCGCCTCGCAAAAGGGACTCGGCGCAGTTGAGGCTCTGTCTCATGCGTTGGAGGCCGAAGTTGGCCACGCACTTCAGCATGGCTGTTTGCACGCCGCGCTGCTTCCTGTTGTTCTCAGCTTCAATGCACCGGCAATTTGCGACCGTATGGGTACACTACGAAGCATATTGGGTGCTGGCCGTGATTTAGATGTGATGCAATCATTCACCTCACTTGGGGCCAGTATCCATCTGCCTTCTAATCTTGCAGCACTGAAACTGGACAGTGCAGCCTGCCAACGCGTTGCAAAGCGAGCCGCCGAGCACCCCGCGACGCGCACCAACCCGCGCCACATCAAGGCAGCAGATTATGCCTGGATGCTTGAACATGTGGAGTGAGGCTTGGCTACCCTCCGGTCAGGGCATGGATATTCTGCCTTGCCAGCCACGAGCGTTGACCTAAACTCGTCTAAAGACTGCACCGCTAGAGTGCGGGAGGGAGGAACATGAGTTCAGCGCTGGCCGTGTTTCACGGTGATTTCGGGCGTGTGTGTCTTTACGCGATGGACCGTACAATGGTGCCGCATGCGCATCGTGAGGGGCATCTGATTTTTCACATTCAGGGGCCTGCTGGAGAGGTCGTCATCGACGGCAAACCGTATCCGATATCGCCTAGCCAAGCTGTCGCGATCAGCCCCTGGCAAACACACTATTATCGCGATATCGACCGGCAAAGGCCAACACTTGCGCTGGTGCTGTATATTCGCCCTGCCTGGTTTCTGGACGTCAGCCGCTGCTCCAGATCGTCGCTCAGGTTCGGCCGTGTCGGCGCGGAGGGCACTGACCATATCGCGCGGCTGGTTTATGGCAACGCCAACGCCATGCTGGACATCGACCGGGAAGATACGATGCTCGAGGACCGCCTGTGCGCGCTTACCGAGAGTTGTTTCGACCAGTCGTGGCAATGGACCGAAAGCGGCAGCAGTTTCATTGGTCACGCTACGCCGGTGCGCGACTACCGTGTACGAAATGCGATGCGCGTCCTGGTGGAGCGGCTGTGTGAGCCACTGGATCTTGATGATGTCGCACGCACAGTTGGCCTTTCACGGCCTCACTTTTACAAACTGTTTCGCCAGCAAGTTGGCGTCACACCCAACATCTATCTCAACTCGCTGCGCATGGAGCAGGCCATTGACCGATTGACGGCATCGCAGGACGCAGTCGCGGGCATCGGGCTTGACCTGGGTTTTTCAAGTCAGGCCAGTTTTTCACGTTTTTTCATCGCCAACGGTGTTGTCCCTCCAAGCACCTATCGCCGCAGCGTGCATGTGGCGTCCTTCTCGTGAGCGGCCTACTCGGACCGCTCAATGTTGCTACGAGCGGCACAAGGATAAGACTGTCGGGTACGCCGTTTTATCAGCATGCGAACTAGCGTCGTGGCGTTGTGGTAACGGAAAGCCGTTCATCGCCTTTATTGGGGGTTCCGACGGGACAAATGCAGAGCTTCTACAAGCGCCATCCTGTCTGGTCGATCATCCTGCTCTTTCTGTTTGCGGGCTTCGTCTGGCTGATCGCCACGCCATGGTCGCCCGGGCTTGAACAGGTCCTTGGCCGCAAACGCATCTTCCTGAATGCGGTTCTGTCCGGCATCACGCTGGGCGCGCTCTACTTTCTGGTCGCCAGCGGGTTCACACTGATTTTCGGACTTATGCGCAACGTCAACCTTGCCCATGGCTCATTGTATCTTTTGGGCGGCTACATCGGGTATGAAGTTGCCAACGCGACGGGATACTGGCTTCTGGCCTTCCCGGTCGTGTTCATGCTGGTTGGCGCTCTGGGTCTCGTCCTGCAGCATCAGGTATTCCGGCGGATGGAAGGCGAGGAACTGCGCCAGACACTTGTCACCATCGGCATTTCCGTCGTTCTGGCTGACATCATGCTCTGGATCTGGGGCGGGCAGAGCTATCAGGTTCTTTCTCCGGACTGGTTGAGCGGGCCGATGACGCTCCCGCTCGTTACTGCGCTGCGCTCGAATGGCGACCCGGTCTATCTCACCTATCCCCAGGTTCGGATTGTGATCCTTATCGCGGCAATCATCATCGGGATTGCGATGTGGCTGGTGCTCAATCGCTCGAGGCTTGGCATGCTGATCAGGGCAGGGGTGGATGACCGCGACATGCTGGCTGCGTCTGGCGTGCGTATCCAGTATGTCTTTCTCGCCGTGTTCGCGTTTGGCGCGGGCATGGCCGGGATGGCTGGAATCGTTGGCGGCACATTCCAGTCGCTGACACCGGGAGAAGACACGCGCTTCCTGCTGGCGTCGCTGGTGGTGGTGATCGTGGGCGGCATGGGCTCGATCCCTGGCGCTGCAATTGGCGCGCTGATCATCGGCCTGGCCGAGCAACTCGGGTTGGTCTATGCGCCTACCTATTCGGTGGTATTCACCTTTCTGATCATGGCCGTGGTGCTTGCTTTTCGCCCGCAGGGCCTCCTCGGGGCGGGCCGCTAGATGACATACGTCGTCCGCCGAGCCGAGCCGACCCAGCCAACGCTGCTTGAGAAGGTCCCCGCGATCTGGTGGGCGGTTGCGCTGCTGCTCATTGCGATGCCACTGTTCGCCAGCAACTTTGTGCTGTTCCAGATATTTGGCTGGACATTCATTCTCGGCATGATCGCCCTGTCGCTGATGTTCCTCGCGGGCTATGGCGGCATGGTCAGCCTGATCCAGATGACTGTCGGCGCTATGGCGGGCTATATGGTCGCGATCCTTGGCACCAGCGGCGTGCCAACCATCAGCCTTGGCTGGCCATGGTGGCTGTACATCCCCGTCGCGATTCTGATCGCTGCCATCTTCGGCACGCTGGTCGGGGCGCTCGCGGTCCGGACAGAGGGCATCTACACGATCATGATCACGCTGGCGATCGCGTCGGCCTTCTTTTACTTCACCCGCCAGAACTACGGCCTGTTCAACGGCTATACCGGTTTCAACCGCGTCATCCCGCCCGAATTATTCGGTATCGACTGGCGCCAGGCGACGCCTTTCTACTACCTTACGCTGACCTGCGCAGCGTTGTCCTATTTCGCAGTGGTCTATGTCTCGCGCTCGCCCTTCGGATTGGCGCTGCAAGGCGTGCGAGATAATCCGCGCCGCATGGGCGCGCTGGGCTTTTCGGTCACCGCCCACCGCATCCTTGCCTATACCTTCTCGAGCGTGATTGCAGCCGTGGGCGGCATCCTGCTCGTCTGGCAGAACTCGCAGGTGTCGCCTGGCACAGCAGGCATTCCGCAGGTCATAGACATTCTGGTCATCGCCGTTGTCGGCGGCATCAAGCGGCCCATTGGCCCCTTCATCGGCGCGTTGATCTACGTTCTGCTGCGGGTCTACTCACCAGATGTTTTGCTGGCATTCGGTCTTTCGGGTGAACGTTTCAAGCTGGTGATCGGTCTGGGTTTTCTGATCATCGTTTTCTTCTCGCCCGATGGCATGCTTGGCCTTTGGGAGAAGTACAAGGCGCGGCGTGCCGCGCAGACTGATCCCTTGCGCGGGGGGCGGTCATGACGCTCGCCGAAACGAAACCAACTGCCATTCGCAACACAGCCGAGCGGCTGAGTTCGGTCAGTTCCGGCAACGCGCTGGAGTTGCGCGGCGTCACCAAGCTGTTCGGCGCGCTCGCGGCGATCTCGGATGTAACGCTGACCGTCCGTCCCGGCGAACGGCGAGCAGTGCTTGGCTCG
>JAPLOV010000220.1:29071-36465 GCA_026400565.1 Hyphomicrobiales bacterium
CCCCGCCCATGAGCGCATCAGGCGCGGTCTGCGTCGCACATATCAGATTTCGCTCCTGTTCGGAGGGTTGTCAGTAGCGGACAACGTCTATCTGGCTTGCCGCGGCGTCTCACGCGGGCGCTTTTCGCTTTTGCGCCCGAGCGCCAATGATGTACTGGTTGCACGCGCCCTCGAGCTGATCGAGGCTGTGCACCTGACGCCATCGAAAGACGCACTCGTGGCCAACCTGTCCTATGGGCAGCAGCGCCAGCTTGAAATTGCGCTGGCGTTGGCAGGTGCGCCACGGTTCATACTGTTTGACGAACCGGCAGCGGGGTTATCGCCGACCGAGCGCTCTGAACTTGTCTCCATCCTCACGGGCCTGCCGGGGCATATCGGCTTCATCATCATCGAGCATGACATGGATGTGGCGCTGCGCGTCGCTGAGAGCGTGACGATGATGCACAATGGCAGGGTCTTCAAGGAAGGCACACCTGCCGAGATCGAGAATGATGCCGAAGTCCAGGAACTCTATCTGGGGGCAGGCGGCCATGAATAACGGTTCCCGCGGTGCTAGACGCGCGCCTGCGCTCGAAGTGCGAGGCCTCAATGTCTATTATGGTGCATCCCACGCTTTGCAGGGCGTCGACCTCAAACTCGACCAGGGCGTCTTATCCGTTGTTGGGCGCAATGGCATGGGCAAGACCACGCTTTGCAAGGCCATCATGGGGTTGGTGCCAATCTCGTCAGGCTCCATCAGCTTTGGCGGGCAGTCACTCGTTGGCCTCTCACCAGCGGACATCGCACAGCTCGGCGTTGGCTACGTCCCCCAGGGCCGCCGTCTGTGGCGTTCGCTGACGGTCGATGAGCACCTGCGCATGGTCGAGGGGCGCCGCAAGGGGGGCTGGACCATCGATCGCATCTATTCAACCTTCCCCCGCCTTGCCGAGCGCAAATCCAATGGCGGTGCGCAACTCTCCGGCGGCGAGCAGCAGATGCTGGCGACCTCGCGCGCCCTCCTGGCCAACCCCAAGATCCTGATCATGGACGAGCCCACGGAAGGGCTTGCCCCTGTCATCGTTGCTCAAGTCGAGGAAATGCTGGTCCGGCTTGGCGAAGCAGGCGACATGGATGTTCTGGTCATCGAGCAGAATATTGGTGTCGCCTGCATGATTGCCGACAATGTCGCGATCATGGTCAACGGGCGCGTCAACCGCATCGCGCCGGCCCGTGATCTGGCCGCCGACCGCGAGTTGCAGCAGCGGCTCCTCGGCGTCGGACGCCACGGCCATGAAGATGCCGTTCCGGCCCCGGCGGCTCCCCCTGGTGCGACCGAACCGCAGGCGAGCAGCTCCACGTCCATAAAAATCTATAACTCGAACCCGGTCGCCCCAACGCGCTGGTCGCAGCCCGTGCCGGTCGCACGGCTGGAGCAACTCGCCAAGGTCGTGACCACCCGACCGCTGACAGCGCTTTCGACAAGTCCGGAGATCCAGCCTCTCGTAGCCCCCGGCGAAAACGTGGTTCTTGTCGTCGGGACGATGGACACCAAGGGCGAGGAACTGCGCTACATGCGCGATCTCGTCCGCACCGCCGGCCTGCCGGTGCGGATGGTTGATCTGTCGACTTCGGGCGGTCATTCCGGAGCGGAAATCCCGGCTCACCAGATCGCCGCCTTCCATCCTCGCGGTGCCTCGGGCGTGTTCACTGGTGATCGGGGCCAGTCTGTTGCCGGTATGACGGAGGCTTTCCAGCGCTGGATGGCCCGGCAAAGCGGCATCGCGGGCGTGCTCTCGGCCGGCGGATCAGGAGGCACTGCCATTGTTGCTCCAGCTATGCGGGCCTTGCCCGTAGGCACGCCGAAACTGATCGTCTCGACGGTCGCCTCTGGCGAGGTCAGCAAGTATGTCGGCGCGTCCGACATCATGCTGATGCCTTCGGTCGCCGATGTGCAGGGTCTCAACGCCATCACCGAGGAGGTGCTCGGCAATGCGGCGCAGGCCATGGTCGGCATGGTCCTGGCGCGCAAGGCGAAGCGGACAACACGGGCCGGCAAACCCGCCATAGGCCTCACCATGTTCGGCGTGACAACGCCTTGTGTGCAACAGGTCGTGAAGACCTTGCAGGCGAGCTATGACTGCCTCGTTTTCCACGCCACCGGCATCGGCGGGCAGGCCATGGAAAAGCTGGTCGATGGCGGCAAGCTCGTCGGCGTCATCGACGTCAGCACCACCGAGCTCTGCGACCTGATGATGGGTGGGGTCTTCCCCTGCACGGAGGACCGTTTCGGCGCGATCATCCGCACACGTCTGCCCTATGTGGGATCGGTGGGCGCGCTTGACATGGTCAATTTCGGCGCGCCCGAAACCGTGCCGGAGCGCTTCAGGGGTCGCACCTTCTATCAACACAACCCGCAGGTGACGCTGATGCGTACCACAGCGGAAGAATGCGCCCGTATGGGGCAATGGATCGGCGAGCGCCTCAACCTCATGGAAGGCCAGGTGCGCTTCTTCCTGCCCGAAGGAGGGGTCTCGGCGCTCGATGCGCCGGCAAAGCCATTCCACGATCTCACGGCCCGCGCCGCGTTGTTCAACGCCATTGAGCAGACTGTGCGGCAGACCGCTTCGCGCCAGATCATCAAGCTGCCGCACCATATCAACGCGCCCGAATTCGCCGCTGCTCTTGTCGCGTCGTTCAATGCCCTGCACGTCAGCAACCGTCCTAACCGCCGCAAAGAAGCCAGCATATGATCGCCCGTCAGACAATCCTCGATCGTTTCCGTGGCATGATGGCCAAAGGCATCCCAATCATCGGCGGCGGCGCCGGCACCGGTCTCTCCGCCAAGTGCGAGGAAGCGGGCGGCATCGACCTGATCGTGATCTACAATTCAGGGCGCTACCGCATGGCTGGCCGCGGATCCCTTGCCGGTCTCCTGGCCTATGGCGACGCCAACCAGATCGTCGTCGACATGGCCGCAGAAGTACTGCCAGTGGTCAAACACACACCGGTTCTGGCAGGCGTCAACGGCACCGATCCGTTCCGGATCATGGATGTGTTCCTCGATGATCTGAAGCGCATCGGCTTCTCGGGCGTGCAGAATTTTCCGACCGTCGGCCTGATCGACGGCACCTTCCGCGCCAATCTCGAAGAGACCGGCATGTCCTACGGGCTGGAGATTGACATGATCGCCAAGGCCCACGCCAAGGACATGCTGACGACGCCTTATGTGTTCAGCGCGGACAATGCCGCCGCTATGGCAAAGGCCGGGGCCGACATCATCGTTTGCCACCTTGGCCTGACCACAGGCGGCAGCATCGGGGCTTCGACCGCACTGACGCTGGCACAATGCCCGGCATTGGTCGACGAGTGGGCCGACGCGGCGCTGCGCATCAACCCCAAGTGCATCATTCTGGTCCATGGCGGGCCGGTGGCGATGCCGGAGGATGCCGACTTTGTTCTGAAGAACACGGCCAACTGCCATGGCTTTTATGGCGCATCTTCAATGGAGCGCCTGCCGACTGAGGTGGCGCTGACTGAACAGACCCGCGCCTTCAAGCGCATCAAAGGCAAGGAAGCTGCGCGTGGTGCAGCACGGGAGGAATGACACATGACAGGGCAAATAATCGGCCAGCTGATCCTGTGGCTTATCATGGCCGTTGTGGCCGTTGCCATCATTTATGTCGTGATGCAGTGGCTCTACAAGCGCTCCACCAAGGAAATCGCTTTCGTTAGGACCGGCTTTCTGGGTGAAAAGGTCGTGATCGATGGCGGTGCGTTCGTCTGGCCGATCGTTCACGACATCACGCCGGTCAATATGAACACCCAACCGCTGAAGGTCTCGCGCAGCAAGAGTGAGGCGCTGATCACCAAGGATCGGATGCGCGTGGATGTCGAAGCCGAGTTCTACGTGCGCGTTCAGCCCGAGCGGCGCGCCGTTGCCATGGCCGCTTCCACGCTAGGTCGGAAGACACTTGAACCGGAAAGCCTGCATGCGCTTCTCGCTGGTAAATTCGAGAGCGCTATGCGCGCCGTCGCTGCCGAGATGGATATGAGCGGCATGCATGAGAACCGTTCAAGCTATGTCGAAAGAGTGCGCGCCGCCGTCCAGGATGACCTGTCGCGCAACGGCCTTGAACTCGAATCCGTTGCCATCCTTGATATCGACCAGACCAGCCTGGAATTCTTCAACCCGTCCAACCGCTTCGACGCGGAGGGCCTGACGGTCCTGATCAAGGACATCGAGGCCCGCCGCAAGCTTCGCAACGACATCGAGCAGGACGCGATGATCCAGATCAGGACGCGCAACCTCGAAGCGGAAAAGCAGTCACTCGAGATCGAACGCGCTAGCGAGGAGGCAAGGCTGGAGCAGGAACGCGATATCGAGTTCCGCCGCGCGCAGCAGCGCGCAGAACTCGCCCGCGAGCGAGCCGAACGCGAAACCCAGGCTGAGTCGGCCCAGATCACTGCGCGCGAAACCATCGAGAAAGCCCGTATTGCCAATGACCGTGGCATTGCTGAGGCCCGGATTGCATCTGAGGGCGATATCCGCAGCCGCGAGATTGCCAAGTCGAAAGCCATCGAGGGCGAAGAGATTGCTGCGCAAGAGCAAATCCAGACCGCCCGGATCCTGCAGGAGCGAGCGCTGAAGGAAGCCCGCATTGTCAACGAGCAGGAGACATCGGCCCGCGAAATCGAGCGCACCCGTGCACTGGAAGCAGCTGAGATCTCTGCGCGCGAAGGCACCGAACGTGCTCGCATCGCTCAGGAGAAGGCCATCACGGAAGCCCGCATCGCAAGGGACAAGGAAACGCAGGCTCTCGAGATCGAACGCCAGCGCACGACCGATCAAGCCGAAATCGCCGCGCGTGAACAGACAGAGCGAGCCCGTATGGCGCAGACCCTGATCCTGACGCAGACCCGGATCAAAGGCGAGGAGGACATCCGCCGCCGTGAGATTGCCCGCCAGCAAGGACTTGATGAAGCAGAAATCACAGCCCGTGAAACCACCGAGAAGCTCCGTATTGCACAGGCCTCAAACGTCGCGGAGCAGCGTATTTCCGAGGATCTGCGAATCCGTGGCCTCGAAATCGAGCGCCAGCAATCTATAGAAACGGCACAGATTGCTGCTGATCAGACAATCCGCAGCCAGACCATCGCGCGTGACAAGGTTCTGGACGAAGCAGAGATCGCCCGCCGCGAAGCCACAGAAAAAGCGCGCATCGCCACCGAACTTGCGCTGGAGCAAGGGCGCATCGCCAGCCAGCAGACCGCAGAAGAAACCCGAGTGGTAGAGTTGGCCTCCAAGAAGTCGGCGCGTGCCAATGCTGAGGCCGAGGTCCGAAAGGTGCAACTTGCCGCACAGGCTTCCGTCGAAACCGCCGAGGTTGAGCGCGACCGCATGGTTGAAGCTGCCAAGGTCGAGCGTCGCCAGTCGCTGGAGCAACTCGAAATTGCCAGGGTGCAAGCGCTGCGCGAAGCCGAGATTGAGAGCCGCGAGGATGTTGAGCGCACGCGGATCGCCTCCGAGCGCGGGCTCGACGAAATCCGGATCAGTCACGAAACCGAGCGCCGGAAGCTCGAGGTCGAGCGCGAGAAGACAGTTGAGACCGCTCAGATGGACAAGGCCATCACGCTCTACAAGAAGTCGCTTGAAGAGTCCGGCGCCCGCGCCGCTTCCGACAAGGCAAAGGCCGATGCAATGGCCGCCGAAGAACAGGTCAAAACTGTTCGCGAGACCGAAACAGCCAAGCGCCGCAAGGCCATCGACGTATTGATGGCAGAGAAGTCAGCAGAGGAGCAGACGATTGCGTCCGGCGCAGAAAAGGTGCGCAGCGCCGTCGAAGCCGAGGCCCAGCGACTGCTCAACGAGGCGGAGAATGTGCTCACCGATCCTGCCCGCATGTCGCTGTTCAGGCGCAAACTGCTCGAACATGTCGAGGGCATTGTCGCGGCCTCGGTCAAGCCACTGGAAAAGATCAGCGATATTCGGATCGTCCAACTGGATGGCGCAAATGGTGGCGCCAACAACGACAGTCGCGGCAGCCCGACAGATGAGGTGATCAACTCTGCCCTGCGCTATCGCGTTCAAGCACCGCTGATCGACAGCTTGCTTGCGGACATTGGCATCGATGGATCCAACCTTGCCAAGCAAGGTGGCCTGATCCGCGAGGCGTCGGATATGCAGCGTGTGGCGGCCGACGCGAAGAAGTCTGCTGCTCCCAAGGCCGATGGCGCGAAACCAGATGCAGAGGGCAAAAAGTAAATGGCACGTGTCTACGTTTCTTCCGTCATCGATGCACCGGTCGCGAAGGTGTGGGCCAAGGTGCGAGATTTCAACGCGTTGCCGCGGTGGGTACCTGCAGTCCGTGAGAGTCGCATTGAAAATGGTGAGCCTGCTGACAAGGTCGGCTGCGTCCGCGACTTCCATCTGCAGAATGGCGACCACTTGCGCGAGCGACTGCTTGGCCTGTCGGACTACGACATGTTCTGTACCTACTCGATCCTTGAATCGCCCATGCCTCTGACGGATTACATTGCGACATTGCGGCTGACGCCGATAACGGATGGCGACAAGACCTTCGCCGAATGGACAGCAGAGTTCGAATGCGCCCCAGAACTTGCGGCTGACCTTGTCAGTGGAATCGGCACCAATGTCTTCCAGGCGGGGTTCGACTCGCTCAAGCGCCAGATGGTGGCTTGAACATGGTCAAAATCGTCAAAAGCACAGTCCTGAATGCCCGGGTAGAGGCTGTCTGGGCCGTGCTGCGCGATTTCAATGGTCATGACCAATGGCATCCGGCCGTGGCCGACAGCATCATCGAACGTGGTTATCCATCCGACAAGGTTGGTTGTGTCCGAAGGTTCCATCTGGCCGACGGCTCGGAGTTGCGCGAGTTGCTGCTCACGATGTCCGATGCCGACATGGCATTTTCGTACTGTCTGCATGAGACGCCCGTGCCGCTCCTGAACTACGTCGCTCATGTCAGGCTCGCGCCGGTCACCGATGGTGATCGCACCTTCTGGCATTGGGAAAGCCGTTTCGATACGCCGCCGGGGCGAGAGCTCGAACTCAAGACCATGGTAGCCGAGAACATCTACCAAGGCGGATTTGATGCCATCCGCGCGTACATGGGCCTTGGAGGCTGACATGAGGGTCGAAAGCTATGCAACGCTGGCAGAAGCTGCCCGTGCCATGGGACCGGACGCGGTCTTCATGGCCGGCGGCACGCTGGTGATGCGCGATGTCAATGCGGGGACATCGGCCAGCCGGATCGTGCGCAGCGCCGATCCTGTCCTGACCGAAATCCGCTCGACTGGCGACGGGGTCAGCATTGGGGCGGGCGTTACCATGGCGCAAGCTTTGGCAAATCGCGATCTTGCCTTCTTGAGTTCGGTTGCACGCTCGGTTGGCGGAC
>JAPLOV010000220.1:36476-46212 GCA_026400565.1 Hyphomicrobiales bacterium
ACCGCAAGTGCGCAACATGGCCACCATCGGGGGCAACATCTTTGCCCATCACCCTTACGGCGATTTTGCTGTGGCTTTGCTTGCGCTCGGCGCGCGTGTCGTATTGGCCGGACAAGGTGCGGCAAAGCCACTCGAAGACGTATTGCGCGAGCGTGGCCGCAGCAGCACCAGCCCGATCATAGCGGCCATCGAAGTGCCGCGTCCGCGTGATCCGCGCGCCTTTGCCTTTGCCAAAGTAAGCCGCATCAAGCCCAAGGGCGTTTCGGTGATGTCGATTGCGGCGCATCTGCCGCGCGAGGGCGGGCGCATCCGTGGCGCGCGCATCGCCTTTGGTGCCATGGGGCCAACCCCGCTCAGGGCCACGGCCGCGGAGCGTGTGCTCGAAGGCCAAAGCCTTGATGCCGCGACCATCGCCCGCGCAGCACAACTGGCATGCGATGGGCTCGATCCACCAACCGATGCGCTGGCCTCTGCCTGGTATCGGCGCGAGGTGGCAGGCACGCACCTCAAACGTTTGCTTGAGAAGATGGAGCGAGGCTGATGGCCAAAAAGCCTGTAACCTTCATTCTCAATGGCTCTGAGAGAGCAGCGTTCGCAGAGGAAGGATTGAACCTCCTCGAATTTCTGCGTCGTGGCATCGGAGACCTCAGCCCCAAGTATGGTTGCGGCCAGGGCACTTGCGGGGCCTGCACCGTGATCATCGATGGCGAGACGCACCTGTCCTGCCTGACGATGGCTGTTGCCATCGAGGGCCGCAAGGTCGAGACGGCTTCTGGCCTCGCCAATGGCAAAGTACACCCTTTGCAGGAAGCTTTCATGGAGCATTTTGCGGCTCAGTGCGGCTATTGCACCCCCGGGATGCTGATGTCCGCCAAGGTGCTGCTCGACCGCAACCCCGCGCCGACACGCGCTGATGTGATCGAGGCGATCTCCGGAAACCTCTGTCGCTGTACCGGCTATGAGCCAATCATCGACGCCATCCTCGCAACTGCCAATATGAGGAGGCTCGCATGATCGAGTTCCGCAAGGAGTTTTTTGCCAACGAGCGTGACGACAATCTCAACGAGATCGGCAAGCCGACCCGCCGTCAGGATATTCTGGGTCACGTCACGGGCCGCTCGCCCTATTTCGACGATCACCTGTTCGAAGGCCTGTTGCATATCCGCTGTGTGCGCAGCCCGCATCATCACGCCCGCATCCGCCGCATTGATGTGTCCGCTGCCGAAAAGATGCCAGGCGTGGTGCGCGTGTTGCTCGGCAAGGATGTGCCGCTCAATCTCAACACGCTGCTCAGCCTTCTCGACTTCGGGCTCGATGACGAGCCGGTGCTGTCGACAACTAAGGTTGCCTACAAGGGAGAACCAGTGGCAGCCATCATCGCCGAGAGCGAAGCCCAGGCACGAGCCGCCGTATTGGCTGTCAAGGTCGACTGGGAGGTGCTGCCGCACGTACTCGACGTCGAGGATGCCGTGAAGCCCGGCGCGCCGGTGGTTTGCGACGTCTACCCCTCCAACAAGTTCATCTACCATGGCAAGTTCGACCATCAGAAGCTGCGCTACGGCGATGTCGAGGAAGCGTTCGCCCGGGCCGATCACATTGTTGAAGGCCGCTACCAGATGTCGCCGATCGAGCAGGCCCCGATGGAGACCTGCGGTGCAATCGCGGCACCGGAAGTGAACGATCGCTTTGTCTGCTTCACTTCGACACAAGGCCTGTTCTTCTCGCTGGGCACGGCGGCAAAGCTGCTGACCATGCCCTCCAGCCGTCTGCACTTTGTCGGGGGCACGGTCGGCGGGGGCTTTGGTGGCAAGGTCGATAGCATGCACGAGCCACTCGCCATCCTTGGCGCCATGTTGACCGGGCGACCCTGCAAGTATGCCTGGGACCGCGAGGAAGAGATGCAGGTCGGCGCGCCGCGCGGGGCCGAGCGCTGGTACATCAAGGATGGCATCGCCCGTGATGGACGTATCCTCGCCCGTAAGTTCACAGGCTATTTCGACAGTGGTGCGTACACGCGGCTATCATCCTACGCGATCATCAAAGGCGTCGGCCACCTGCCGGGCCCCTATACGATCCCCAACGTCTACGCCGATGTGTTCTGCGTCTATACCAACCGCACGCCGGCCACCGCCATGCGTGGGTTCGGAATCACCGGCGTTGACTTCGCCATCGAGGCACACATGGACAAGGGAGCGGAAATGGCGGGTTTGAACCCGATCGATTTTCGCATCCTCAACTCCTATCGCGATGGCGACATGAAGGCCCATCGCCGCCTCGCCAAGAACTGCGCGCTGGTGGAATGCTGCCAGGTGGTGGCGGAGAAAGGCGGCGTCGTGCTGACACAGGCCTCGCGCGCTGCGACCTCCCTCCTGGATGGCGGCGGGGAGCGTGCGAGGCTGCCGTCCCGCACGGCGACTGACCAGAACGGTATCGTCAGTGGCTTCAAGGGCGGCAACTACGCCAAGAAGGGCGGCGGGGCATCTGGCCCGCAGCCCGTGGCGCTGCCGATTGCCGCATCAGCGCCGACGCCAGCCTCTGCCAGCCTGGCATCCGTGAGGCCTGCTTCCCCGACTTATCAGCCAGCAGCAACCCCGCCACCCGCACCACAACCACCTGCACCCGCTGCGGATACAGCACGCCATGGCGCGCTTCGGTTCTCGTCCCTTTCCGGCTTCAGGAGGCGTTGATGGCCATGCATCGCGGGCGCGGGTTCGCGTCGATCAACTACCCCATCGGCATGAACCTCGGCGGTGATCCTTCGCAGGCGCTGGTTCATTCCAATCCGGACGGCAAGTTTACGGTGGCCCTCTCGTCGATCGATTTGGGGCAGGGCATGAAATCCGTGACCCGCCAGATCGCGGCAGAGACGCTCGGCATCCCGGTAGCGGATGTCTATGTCGACACGGCAGACAGTGACACAGGCCCGCACTGCATGGGCTCGTTCGCCTCACGCGGGACCCACCGCGTCGGCAACGCGGTCATCCAGGCAGCACAGGAAGCCCGCGCCGTGATGCTCGAAGCGGCAGCGGAGGAACTGGAGGTTGATGCAACCGATCTCGTCACCGACGGGCGCGGCAACATCCATGTCAAGGGCGCGCCCTCCCGCAGCATCACCACGATGGCGGCCTGCCAGGCGGCGCAGTTCAAGCAGGGGCGCACGGTGTCGGGACGCGGCATTTTCCTCATCCCGCTATCCGAGGTTGACCCTGAAACAGGCGAGATGACGCCGGTCTCCTGTTTCGCACATGCAGCCATGTTGGTCGAAGTCGAGGTCGATGACGAGACCGGTGAGGTGTCCGTGCTCGACATGCAGTCTGCCTACGAGGTCGGCCGCGCGCTCAATCCAAAGTTGGTTGAACAGCAACTCGTCGGTGGTGCCTGGATGGGCATGAGCCACGCACTGTGGGAAACCACAGAGCCCTATTATCCCGACCGCAGCCATGGCCCGGTCGATTTCAACAACTACCTGATGCCAGGCCCTGGTGATCTCGCTCCGCACCACATCTCGGTTCTGGAACGGCCGGCGCCAGACGGACCATTCGGCGGCAAGGGGCCGGGCGAAATGTGCGCTAACCCGGTGCTGCCAGCGGTGGCCAATGCTGTCTACGACGCGGTTGGCGTGCGCATCGATGAATTGCCGATTACACCCGAGAAAGTCTTGCGAGGCATCCGTGCCAATGGCGGGGCACGCCCAAAAATGCGGCTGGCCAGAACGCAGTTTGCCGGGGCGCGCTGAACATGGCCGTTCGCCGCTCAATCATGGGCATTGACGGGCCGGAGCCACTGGCGAAATCGCTTCGCGCTGCGCAGTACATTGCCGATGAAGGGCTGGCGACAGCGGCCTACCTGGCGCTGGCCCTTGGCAAGCCGTTGCTGCTGGAGGGTGCACCCGGCGTCGGCAAGACCGAGGCTGCCAAGGCACTGGCGTCCGTGCTCGGGCGCGAGCTTGTCAGGCTGCAATGCTACGAAGGCCTTGATGCCTCGTCAGCCATGTATGAGTGGAATTTTCCGCGCCAGATGCTTGCAATTCGGCAAGCTGGCGACGCTTACGTCAATCTCTATTCCGAGGAATACCTGGTAGCACGCCCGATGTTGCAGGCCCTGCAAGCTCCGCGCGACCGCATCTTGCTGATCGACGAAATCGACCGTTCGGACCACGAATTTGAGGCTTTTCTGCTTGAATTCCTGTCCGATTTCACCATTTCGATCCCTGAACGCGGCACAGTTCGCGCAGCCGAACGGCCCGTGGTGATCCTCACATCCAACCGCACGCGCGAACTGCACGAAGCCTTGCGCCGCCGCTGCGTCTACCACTGGATCGGCTATCCCGACCCGGTGCTGGAAACACAGATCGTGATGATGCGGGCCAGCATCGTGGCGCAGGATACAGCGCGCCGCGTAGTCGCCGCGGTTGGCAAGCTGCGGGCCGAACCGCTGGCCAAGCCACCAGGCGTGGCCGAAACAGTGGAATGGGCTGAGGCTGCGACCGTGCTCAATGAACAGGGCGTGGCCTGGCCACGCGCCTTTGCCCGCGCCATCGGCGTCGTGCTCAAGGACCAGGACGATCTCGCCTTCATCGCGCCGCGACTTGACGCGATCCTGATGGGGACGGCGGCATGAGCGAGCTTGCCAGCCTGCCGCGCCCGCTTGCGCCCTTCATGGCGTTTGGACAGGCCTTGCGCGCCTCCGGTTTTGCCGTTGCCCCTGAGCAGTTGAACGCCTTTATCGCTGCCGTCGGCCTGCTCGGCCCGAAGAGCCTGAGGGATATTCGCCGCGCAGCCCATGCCACACTTGGCCCCGCGCCCGAACGCTCCGAAGAGTTCGACGCGCTTTTCGACGAGGTCTTCCTCGGCCATGTGCTGACGGCGGAAGCCTTCGGCGAGCCCGAGGATATGCCTGCTGCCTATGATGCTGGCGAATTCGAGATGATGCCGGACGCTGGCGAGGAAGACCCGTCCGGTGCAGAGGCCTCCTTGGCCGAGCGCCTGTTTGCCCGACGGTTTGACGGCGATGAGAATGAGTCGCTGCGTGTTTTCGCCCGCGCTGTCCCCGCTGCCCTGCCACGCCGCCGCGCACGGCGCCTGATAGGTGGCAAGGGGCGCGAACCTGACCCGCGCCGCGCCTTCCGCGAGATGTTGCGCAAGGATGGCGAGATCACGCAGCTTCCCCGCCGCATCCGCCAGATGCGCCAGCGCCGGGTGTTGTTGCTGATTGATGTCTCCGGCTCGATGAAGGCCGGTACGGATGGGACGCTGAGGCTAGGCCATGCACTGGTGCAGGCCGCCGAGCAGGTTGAGGTCTTCACACTCGGCACGCGGCTGACCCGCGTGACACGGGCGCTGAAGCACCGCAGCCGTGATCAGGCCCTGGCGCTGGCATCTGGACTGGTGGCGGATTGGGATGGCGGCACGCGCCTGGGCGAGGCTCTGCAAGTTTTCCTGTCTGTGCCGCGTTTCGCCGGCTTCTCGCGTGGGGCACTGGTGGTCGTTCTGTCGGATGGGCTGGAGCGTGGCGGTCCGGACGCTCTCGTCTCCGCCATGCTGCGCCTTCATGGCCTCGCCTGGTCGGTGCTCTGGCTGACGCCGCTGGCAGCTGACCGCGCTTATCGCGCCGAAACCGGCGCACTCAAATCCATCCTTCCGATGATCGACCGGCTCGGCAATGGCGCGAACCCGCAAGCCATTGCCGTTGAGATTCTTGGCTTCTCGAAAGGCCGGCGCATGGCCGCAGCGCTACCGGCATGAGGATCATTGACGCCCATTTCCATATCTGGCGGCAGGCCGATCTGCCCTGGCTGACAGGGCCGATGCAGCCACGCATCTTCGGCCCCTACGAGCCAATCCGGCGTGATTATCCCATGGCCGAATACCTCGCTGATGTGGCTGACACGGGCGTCGAGAAAGCCATCTATGTGCAGGCCAACTGGCCAAATGAGAGCGCCGAGGCGGAAGTTGCCTGGGTGGAGAGCGTCGCGCTGGAAACTGGCTGGCCTCATGCCATCGTCGGTTATGCCGACATGACCGTGCCCGATGTGCGCCCGGCACTCGACCGGCTAGCACGCTATCCGCGTCTGCGCGGCATCCGGCAGCAATTCCACTGGCACGAGAAGTCGCTCTACCGTTTCGCCGCCGATCCCGATCTCTGCCGCAACCCGGTGGTGCAGCGGAACTTGGCGCGGTTGGCCGACTATGGCTGGGCCTTCGACCTGCAGGTCTTCGCTCCGCAAATGGCGGGCGCAGTGGAGTTGGTGCGAGCCTGCCCGAACGTGATCTTCATCCTGCAGCATGCTGGCATGTTGGAGGATTTGAGCGGTGCCGGACGTGCGGCGTGGCGGCAGGGCATGGCGCTATTGGCTGGCGAGCCCAACGTCGTCTCCAAACTCTCAGGCTTTGGCACCTTCATTCAGCGCAACGATCCGCTCCATGTTGGCTGGCTACTTGACGAAACTGTGCGTCTGTTTGGTGCGGACCGCTGCCTTTATGGTTCGAATTTCCCGATCGAGAAACTCTGGACCGGCTATGGCGCCCTGATCAGCACCCATCTGCAGGGCGCAAGCCGCCTCAGCGAACCAGAGCAGCGCGCGATTTTTCATGACACCGCATGCCGGGTCTACCGGTTTTGATACGAGGGAGGGCACAGCCATGGCACTTGAGATCAGGGTTCTGGACTTTGGCGACATCGAGCTTGAATCGAGCTTTCTAGTGCTCGGCCGCGGCTGCGGGCGCGTGAGCCGCGTGCACACCTACGGCTTCCTGATCCTTGGCGGCCAGTATCCCATCGTGGTCGACACCGGCTATCGCGACAACGCGATCATGGAAACGCTGGGCATGCGCGGCCTGCAATTCCATGAGAACATGATCCAGAACCAGCTTGCACGCCACGGCGTCAAGATGGGCGATGTCCGTTATATCTGCCACACCCATGCGCACATCGATCATGCCGGCAAGGATGATCACTTCTCGATGAACACCACGGTTGTCATGAACCGGCGCGAACTGGAATGCTCGGTTTCGGGGCTCATGCACCCGCAATATCCCAAGCCCGATATCCAGCATCTGATCGAGCGCCTGCACACGCCCCAGGCGCTTCGGCTTGAGGATCTGGAGCTTTCAGGCCCGATCGAACTGATCCCGGGCGTTATTCTGGAAGCAGCCAACGCCCACACTGAGGGCTCGATGAATGTGCATGTCGAGACGGCCGAGGGCATAGCGACGATCTGCGGAGACGTGATCTACGATTTCCAGGACCAGATCATCGATCCGTATCACGTGATCTATTCCCACGAGGTGCAGGTCACCGGCAATCATGCAGGCTCCAAGCGCTCCGAGAAGGCGGCGATCAAGAAGCTGCTGAACTCATCGAAGTTTCTTCTGCCGGTGCACGACAAGCCTGCCAAGATCGAGCGCGGCCAAGTCATCGGGCGCATGGACATGGTCATCCCTGGCCCTGTGGGCCAGACAGTGCAGAAGCGCGACTGGTTCCCGATGTGACAAGATTTGGTTTGTCGCGAGACGGCCGGCAGTCTTCCCTTCTCCCGCAAGGAAAGAGGGGCGTAACGCCCGAGATGGTTCTGGCGTGGAGTTGAAGTACGTGCCCTACTGCAAGGATCAAAGTCATGGCCCATGACGCGCTCGACGCCAGCTTCCGCCGTCTGATCGACGAACACGCTCCGGTCCGGCAAGTCGGCACCGGCTTTACCTTCACCGAAGGCCCCATCTGGCATCCGGTTGGGCATTACCTTCTGTTCTCCGACATGCCTGCGGATGTGCGCCGCCGCCTTGATCGATCTGGTGTGCGCGAGGTGGTGCGGCCTTCGAACAAGGCCAATGGGCTAACCTTTGATTCCGATCTCAACCTGATCGCCTGTGAACATGCGACATCGTCGCTGGTGAGGATTTCGCCAGATGGCGCGCGCACGGTACTCGCCAGCCATTTCGAGGGACGCGAACTCAATAGCCCGAATGACCTTTGCATCCGCTCTGATGGCTCGATCTACTTCTCCGACCCTTGGTATGGCCGCATGCCCGTCTTCGGCGTCGAGCGAGCGCGGGATCTCGGCTGGCAAGGTGTGTTTCGGGTGCCGGCCGGTGGTGGCGAGCCCCAGTTGCTGGTTGACCGCTACCAGTTCTCGCAGCCTAACGGACTGTGCTTTTCGCCAGACGAGGCTCGACTTTACATCAACGATACCGAGCAGGCCAACATCCGT
Source organism: Hyphomicrobiales bacterium (assembly GCA_026400565.1). Classification (GTDB taxonomy): domain Bacteria; phylum Pseudomonadota; class Alphaproteobacteria; order Rhizobiales; family Beijerinckiaceae; genus Allobosea. The sequence goes on from JAPLOV010000220.1 coordinate 44,683, forward strand.
GTCTTCGACGTGAGGTCCGATGGCAGCCTGACGAACGGTCGCGTTTTTGCCAGCGGTATCAGTGACATGCTCAAGCCCGGCGTTCCGGACGGCATGAAATGCGACACCGATGGCAACATCTGGGTGACAGCCCCCGGGGGACTGTGGATCTTTGCGCCCGACGGCCGTCACATCGGCAAGGTATCGATCCCTGAACTGGCAGCCAACCTCCACTGGGGCGGGCCTGACTGGCGGACGCTGTATGTTTGCGCCACCACTTCGGTTTATGCTGTTGATGTCAAGATCGGGCCGCGGAGCGAGCCGTTCATGAAGGCCCGCTCAATAATGCAGCCGGTTGCGCCGCCTCCCTCCTCGTCAGGCACCGCTGCCGGCAACGCCGCTCTTAAGCTCGACCCTTCGCGCTGCGCGCTGATCATTCAGGACATGCAGAACGACGTTGTGATGGACGGCGGCGCTTTCGCGTCGTCTGGCTCTCCAGCCCATTGCCGCGAGCAGAACGCCATCGCCAATGTCCACCGCCTCGCCGAGCATTGCCGCCGTGTTGGCGTATCTGTCATCCATGTATGGTTCTGCCGCCGCCCCGACGGACGTGACATGACGTTGAACTGCCCCTTGTTCGAGGGAGCTGTCGATGCCAATGCGCTGGTCGAGGGTACATGGGGCGCCGAGCCGGTGCCCGGCCTCGAGGCGCATCCCTCCGATCACATCATCCGGAAGAATCGGATGAGCGCCTGGGAGGGCACCAATCTCGAAACCATCCTGAAAGCGAATGGCCGCGACGTGATCATCGAGACGGGAGCCTGGACCAACATGTCGATCGAACACACGGCCCGCACGGGGGCTGACAAGGGCTATATCATGATCATTCCAGAAGACGGCTGCTCGACCATGAACGCCGACTGGCATCGCGCCTCGATCAAATACGCCATGCAGAACGTGGCGCTTGTTACCACAACCGATTCGGTGATCGCCGCCCTGTGAAACGGGCTTCGTCAAAACGGTGATGGTGCCGGCTTCGATAAAGGGCCAGAGCGTGCGGCTCGATGCAAGAAAACAGCTATAGAAAGATCCGGACTTGCGAGACCCATCCTTTTATTGAATGGCCCACCCCCATTGAATTGGTCCACCTTGAAGTATGGCTTGTCGTAACGAGGAGGAACCGGTCCATGCCTAGAAAGCGTCACAGACCAGAAGAGATCGTCGCGAAGCTGCGGCAGGTGAATGTCCTAGTATCCCACACTCCCAGTTTAGCAATAGGCAGGCGTTGCTTCCACTGAAATAGCCATAGCGACCGCGCTCGCAGCGCCACACAAGAACCAAGAAATCGCCGGTCCCATCACTTCCTCCCGTATCCGCTGATCTGGCGGGGCTGCGATGGAGCGGAGTGCTCTTTGGTTCTATGTGACGCGCGCTGTGGAACAGACGCGGCACGAACAGCGCTCAAATATGGTTGTTTCGCTTGCCCACTCTCACCCATCTCATTGATGTTGCTAGGAGCACTCCCTTCTTACGTGAGAGGTCACAGGTTCA
>JAPLOV010000145.1 GCA_026400565.1 Hyphomicrobiales bacterium
GTATCACAGACTGCCCTTGCCAGCCCGGAGTTAGCCCGGAGCAAGAATTGCGTCGCTTGTCATCACATGGAGCGCAAGATGATCGGGCCATCCTACAAGGCCGTCGCCGAGCGCTACGCCAGGAACGAAGCTGCGGCCACGACCCTGAGTGAGAAGGTTATCAAGGGCGGCGTGGGCAGTTGGGGGCAGACGCCGATGCCGCCGCAACCAAGTGTGACTCCGGCGGAAGCCGAAACTCTTGTGAAATGGATTCTTGCCCAGCAGTAACAGCTTGTCGTCCAGCAAGCCTCTGCAGTTTGGGTGACTCCATTGGGTGATGTCAGGTTTGGACGGATCCGAAGGACGTTGTTGCACGAAGAATTCTCGGGTCGCAACGCGCCATTCCCCATCAGCTTCAGGCGAACAAGACAGCCTGCATCGCTCCGGGATCACCCTGGGAGAACGGCATCATCGAAAGCTTCAACGCCCGGCTCAGGGATGAACTGCTTGATGGGGACATCTTCTACTCGAGCGCCGAGGCGAAGATCGTCATCGAGAGCTGGCGGCGTCTCAATTATATTATATTGATATGGCCGCTACTCGATGACAATTTCAGGACACTGAATAACCGCCATCGACAGTAATGATAGAGCCAGTCATGAAGGCCGCGTGTGGCCCTGCCAGAAAGAGTGCAAGGCCCTGCAGGTCCTCCGGCGTGCCCCACCGCCCCATCGGAGTGCGGGCGAGAATGGGACCGGCACGGGCAGGATCATCCTGTAACGCCTTGGTGAGGGGCGTTGAGATCCAACCGGGTGCGATGGCGTTGACGCGCACGCCGTGGGGCGCATAAGCAATTGCGAGGGACTTTGTGAGTTGCGCAACGCCTCCCTTGGAGGCTGAGTAGCCTGGCACCAATCCACCGCCAAAAAAACTCAGCATTGAGGCGATGTTGATGATACATCCCCCGCTTGCCGACAGTTTATCGAGCGCAGCTTCACAGACCCGCATGGTTCCATTGAGGTTGATGTCGACAACGCTGTCGAACACGTCCGGATTTCGCTCCTCGCCGCGGCGTATCACGCCGGCGCAGTTGACGACGACATGGAGGTCGTCAAGCGCACCAATAAAGTCCCTGACTGCCTCGTTAGATCGCACATCCAGAAGATCAAAATTGATGGAGGATGATTTATCGCTGGCTTTAGCTCTCTTGCACTCATCCTCTGTCGGCCCTGTCGCGTGAACGATCGCACCTGCATCCCTGAAGCAGGCTGCAACAGCACCACCAATGCTCCCCGTTCCACCCGTGACCAGAACGCGACGCCCGTTCAGCATGCCACAAGCCCAAACTGACAGATCAACGGATGAACTGGTCAACATAATCCGCCCCTAGTCCAACATTGTCATAGTATGCACGGCACATGTCGATCTTTGTGAAGACATCCTCATAGCCGATCTGCTTGTTATCCTTGTCCAGATAGACCATGCAGCCTGAGATATTGAAAAAAGTGATCATCTCATCACAATCTTCGGGCACGTTCAGTGTATGAACCTCTCCGGGCGGCTCAAAGACGAAGGAGCCCTCTTCTGCGATCCAGTCGTGCTCGAAATAGTGCCACTTGCCCTTCATCACCAATCCGAACACGGGAGACGGATGAACATGACGCGACAGGATCCCGGACCGCGTGACCTTCAAGAGATTGCACCACTGCCCGGTTACGGTGTTTAGGAACATCGGCCGGAAGTAGACGTTGGGCGCCTGCGGAACCCATACGCGCGGATCGTCCGGTATTGCCTTGAGAGCAATCTCTCTTGCGGCGAGCTCGTGGTTGGATCCCTTCATAAATCGATACATGCTGATCCCTTTTTTGAAATTCGTGGGTTGCGTAAGCCATCCAGACTGCGTGGAAAGGGTCCTGTCAACTTGCCGAACGGCGGCCATGCGAAGACGGGGCGCGCGACCGACTGCCCCCGACACAAGTGGCCGATATGGACTTTCCTTGAATTAAGTAGCACTCAGTGCTATCCCTCTCATCTCATGAGTGCCGCGACTTAACCAGCCCGTATTTTCAAGAGTGCCTGGTTCGCCAAGGCGACGCGCAAGGCGCGCATCACTGATGCCGAGCTAGGCAAGGCAATCGGTGAGGTCATGAAAGGGCAGGCGGATGACCTCGGCAGCGGCGTTTTCAACAAGCGCCTCAACGAGAACATGCATCGCAGCATCATTCTGGCCCGGGGTGGTCAGCACTGGATCAATGAATATCTCTTCGCGAAGAAAGACTGCGCCAGCATCGAGGATGATGAGCTTGATGGATTCCGGACGTTGGCCAAAGCCTATGCAGGGCTGACAGTGCCGCAGCTTTCAGCCCTTCTGGAGAACAAGGATCTGACGGAGATTTGCCATGACAACGAAAGCCAGGTTCAGGAGCGACGCCTTCGAGGCGATCCACGGTTCTGCATCGGCCCTTCACAGGGTTGGTGCGATCGACAAGGCAACCATGCGCGATTTTGATGCGGCAAGCTTGACGATCCCGCCCGCCATCACACCGGCTGACATCAAGCGCATCCGGGAAACGGCTAAAGTCAGCCAGCCCGTCTTCGCGCGCTACCTCAACACCAGCGAAAGCACGGTCGAGAAATGGGAGACAGGTGCCAAGAAGCCGAGCGGCATGGCACTCAAGCTCCTGATGGTCGTCCAGAAGCGCGGGCTGGAGGTTCTGGCCTGATCGCGCAAGCGGCAATCCTCACCGCAAATACTTTTGACTGGCCTGGCATTGCCGGCATGCGTTCGGTCAAGGTGCCCTTCAAATGCAGGACGGCCCTTCATCATCACGCGGGGATGTGGTTTGCATCCCTTTAAATCTTCACGCTCCGCCTGCCTCGGGCGCTGGGAACAGACTTTTTTGCGTCACCTGATCGACGCGGACGCCGCCAGCCATACCTTGTCGTGGTGCTGGGTGGCTGGATTGCAGACAGTGGGGAAAACCTATTTGGCGACGACACATAACATCGCGCGCTATACCAACAGTCGCTTCGTACCCAAGGGTCTCGCACGTGAGGCCCTGGCGCTGACCGAGGTGCCGGTTCAGGCCGTACGCGGGTTGATGGAGCACCCCCGGCATGATCCGGCGCGGCCTTCAGCCCTGCTGGTGACACATGAAGACATGCATCCGGAGTCCGTTTTTGATGGCGCAACCGGGTTCCGTAAAGTCATCGTCTCCGCAGATGCTGATTTGCCATGGGGCGAAGACGCCCGCAGATCCATGGGTGTTGCCGGCATGGATACGGCGACATGCGCAGAATTACATTTTGGGTGCGGCACCAAGCTGAGCGAACGGCTCGACGCAGAGACCTTGATCGCGGCGGCCAATTCAGTGGGGGTCAAGCAGATCGCGGCACCCGGTGCACCGGCTCGTCCTGTCGCGGACGCACTGGCGCAGATTGCTCTGGTTTTGGCGCGTGAGGATATGAACCTGTCCCAGGTGCGCCGCGCATGGGACAGCGCCTTGTGGCCTCGTGCGACCAAGGGTTTCTTTGCTTCCAAGAAGCGGATTCCCGCCATCCTGCAGGAGCGGGGCGTGGCATGACCCGGCCACTCAACATTGTCTGGTTCAAGCGGGACCTGCGCGTGGCTGATCACCGCCCGCTGGTGGAAGCGGCTCACTTTGCGGCAGAAAGCGTGGGTGAACTCCAGCGAGCTCTTGCTGCCCTTGGACAGCCCCTGTGCATCGTGGTGGGTGACGCCGTCGCCGTGTTTCGGGATATTCACAAACGCTACGGCGTCGCTGGTCTGTGGAGCCATGAGGAAACAGGCAACGGCTGGACTTATGCACGTGACCTGGCGGTGGCCGAATGGGCCAGGGAGAACGGCGTGCCATGGCATGAGCCACGCCAATTCGGCGTGATCCGACGCCTCAGGTCGCGCAACGGCTGGGCACGCGCATGGGACCGCGCCATGGCCGAACCCATCACTGCGCCGCCCAGGGCGCTTCAACCCATTCCCGGAGATTGGCCAACGCATATCCCGACCGTCTCGGACCTGGGCCTTGCTTCTGACCCTTGCCCATACCGCCAGCCGGGCGGCCGCGTGGCAGCGCTGGCGACCCTCGACAGCTTTCTTGGCGAGCGTGGGCGCGATTATCGTTTTCAGATGTCGAGCCCAGTTACGGCCTTTGATGCGTGCTCGCGCGTGTCGCCCCACCTGACATGGGGCACTTTGTCGATGCGTGAGGTGGCGCAAGCGACGGCAAAGCGTATGCAGGCGATCAGTCATTTGAACGATCGCGCCTCCAGAAACTGGCGCGCGTCGCTGAACTCGTTCAAGGGACGCCAGCACTGGCATTGCCACTTCATGCAGAAGCTGGAGGACGAGCCGCGTCTGGAATTCGAGAACCTCCATCGCTCCTATGATGGCATGCGCCCGGAAATCGCCGATCCCCAGCGCCTGCAAGCATGGTGCGCGGGTGAGACCGGGTTTCCATTTGTTGATGCCTGTATGCGGGCGCTTCACCAGCATGGCTGGCTCAATTTCCGGATGCGGGCCATGCTGATGTCATTCGCCAGCTATCAGCTCTGGCTGCCATGGCGCGCCAGCGGCCTGCATCTGGCGCGGCAGTTCGTGGATTACGAACCTGGAATTCACTGGTCTCAGGTGCAGATGCAATCCGGGACAACGGGCATCAATACGATGCGGGTCTATAATCCTGTGAAACAGGGCATCGACCAGGATCCTGCTGGAGCCTTCGTCCGCGCCTATGTGCCCGAGCTGGATGCAGTGCCTGATGCGTTCATCCACGAACCATGGCGTTGGCCCAGTGCGGGTTCAATGCGTTATCCGCAGCCGATCGTGAGCCATGCAGAAGCCGCAAAGGCGGCGCGAGATGCACTGTACGCCAGGCGCAGGGGTTCCGGCCATCAAGAGGCTGCGCGCCAGATCGCCGCCAAACACGGCAGCCGAAAGGCGGGCATTCCGATGACAGGGCGGAAGACGAAAGCCCAGCCCAAAGTGCCGGACGTCTCTCAGCTCACATTGGACCTCTAGCCGATGTCGGTCAGGCTCCAGAGGGGCTCATGACTTTGCAGAACTCCTTCCTGGAAATTCGTTCCAGGTGCTTCTGATGGCACTGTCAGGCTTGAGAATGCCATCCGTTCTGACGTCAACAGACACGCCCGCTTCGACCGCATCTTCCGACGACGAACCGGCTTCGTGCTCCTCGACCGCTTGCTCGCGCGGCTCCATCGCCGCAAGGGCGAGCTGCTGCGCCTCCTCGATCGACCGGAGATCCCGTTCCACACCAACGGCTCGGAGAACGACATCCGCGCCTGCGTCACCAAGCGCAAGATTTCGGGCGGAACCGTCAGCGACGCCGGGCGCGAGGCCCGCAACATCCTCCTCGGGCTGATGATAATCTGCATCAAGCTCGGCGTGTCGCTCTACGCTTACCCCGGTGATCGCCTCACCCGCGCAGGCGTGGTGTCCGAACTCGCCGGTCTCGTCCGGCAGAACGCCACGGCCTGACCGCCAAACAATCTGCCCCAGTTACTGATTGCCGGGGTCAGAACCTGACTTCCGAGGACATCATCACCCCGGGGCCGCTGTTCTTGAGTGCCGGCGCAACGTAGTTTGTCCATCGCCAGGTGCCCTCGAGGCCAACACGCCACCAGGCGTTGACGTCCCACAGCACATTGGCAAACGCGGTTTGGTTGCTGACGATCTGGCAGGACGGCGCGACAGTGCAGCTCGAAAGCGCGCTCCTGTCCCGCATCATGTCGATGCCGTATCCAGCATGGCTGCGGACTGCCGGATGCCAGTAATAGACGACCTCGGCCCAGCCGCCGTAACCCTTCAGCGTCCTGCCTTGAGAGTTGACGGTCTGCCCGATTGTGCCGAGATAATTGCCGAGAGCTGCGCCGCTATAGATCTCGCCCTGGATGCCGAAGCGCTCGCCGATCCGTATTGCGGCGTCGAGCGCCACACCGCGGACCTCGGTCACCTTGACGCGCACCGGCGCGCCGATACCGTCGGTGAACGACCTGAAATCGCCCGCCAGTCCCGATACCCCGACGGACAGCGCCGGCCATTTCAGCAATGTTGCCGCGTCAGGCGGGCCGAACGCCCATGACGCATGCGCCTCGACATTCGGCTTGCCATTGTTTTCAATCCGCTTCGACAGGTTGTCAGAAACGACCAGCGACACGGGCTCGCTGAGGGCTCCGGTGAACGTCAGCTTTCCGGCTCCCCCTAGGTCGACGCTCCGGGACACCTTCAGCTGGGTCCGGTACGAATTGCCAGAATTGCCTGAATAGGCGAGCGCCGAAATCTGGTCGATCATGCCCGGGATGCGCGGGGCGAACACATCGTTCTGCAGGCCTGCTGAAATCATCCACTCGGGACTGCGCAGAAAGCCGAACAAATTGACGGGCGTCACCCCATAGGTATTGGATGTCAGCGATCCGCCAGTGAACCCGACGGCGGCGAAGACGCCAGTCTCGAACGATCCCAGATTCGGCCCTGTGACCGTTGCGTTCAGGGACCCGTACTGCCCCGAAAGCCGGAACTGGTTCTCCTTGCCGGTGATATCCTTGGGAAACAGCACGAAAGCAGCGCCCGGCACATACGCGCGAACCGGGCTCGCCGCGGCGATGACCTTCAGGTTTCCGCCGACCGTGAGCGAGAAATCGGGATTGCTGACAAGGACCTGGCCTCCCGGCCGGGGGTCAGGTCCGGCCACCCGGTCTGGCGGAGTAATCGGTGCTCTCGACTTGCGCGGCGCTTGCGTGGCGATCCCGCGCACGGCTGCTTTGGACGAAGGAGGCGCCGCCTGCCTGCCGGCCTTCACCGACTTCTCTGAGGCAGGGTCATTGTTCAACCGCGCGGCCAGCCGGTCCAGCGCCTGCTGCTGCGCTGCGAGCTGGCGTTGTTGGGCCGCGATCTGGGCGTCCTGACGGGCAATCTGCGCTTTCAGGATCTCGAGAGCCCGGTTATCGGCGGCCATGGCCCTGTCTGGTGCGAGCCCCCAAAGCGCCACCAGCATCAGCGCAGATGACTTTGGCACCTGCCCAACAAGTGTTGATCCTAAAAACGCATGCGGTCTGATATCTGCAATGTTTGCATTGCGCGTGCCTGTAATCATCGCCAAATACCCAAAATGGCTATATTATGTCGTTGGAGTATGATAAAAAAAATAAAGTGTAAAGTCCTCTGTGCATCGAGCTTGTCAATATACCGCAAGGCTCTTTTTCGTCGCCAGGGCCAGGCATGCAACAGCCGGATATGCAGGGCCGTCTCACATTTGAAGTGCATCACCTGACGGATTATCGGGTGAGTGATGGGCCAAGTTTACAATCACCTCAGCGGTGAGGAACGCAATT